>NZ_JACVUU010000013.1:0-174227 GCF_016516145.1 Klebsiella sp. S69
CGACCGCTCGGTTCGTAGCCGAGTACTCTATCCAGCTGAGCTACGGATGCAAAATGGCGGTGAGGCGGGGATTCGAACCCCGGATGCAGCTTTTGACCGCATACTCCCTTAGCAGGGGAGCGCCTTCAGCCTCTCGGCCACCTCACCACACGCCTCTTACGAGTGCTTCGAAGAACTTGTTTCTGCTCTTCGTCGCTGCGATGGCGCACATATTACTTTCTGGTACTTATAAGTCAAACCTTTTTTCGAGACCTTTTTTTCGTTTGCACACTTCCCGCGCAATTAGCCTGTGAAAACGGCAAAAAGAGTATTTTATCAACAAGAAATTGCTGATTTTGCTGCTGCTAACGCAAAAGATAACGGGAGCGGAATCCGCGTAAACGACAAAAAAGAGAGGCTGTCGGAGAAGAAAAGTGGAAAAAACGAACCTGGGAGGGATGCGCCTCACCAAACAGCGAGGCGCGAAAACCTTAGTAACTGGACTGCTGGGATTTTTCAGCCTGGATACGCTGGTAGATCTCTTCACGATGCACAGAGACTTCTTTAGGGGCATTTACGCCAATACGAACCTGGTTACCCTTCACCCCTAAAACTGTCACAGTGACCTCATCTCCAATCATGAGGGTCTCACCAACTCGACGAGTCAGAATCAGCATTCTTTGCTCCTTGAAAGATTAAAAGAGTCGGGTCTCTCGTATCCCGGCATTATCCATCATATAACGCCAAAAAGTAAGCGATGACAAACACCCTACGGTGTAAGCAGTCACGGCATCACATTCTGTTAAACCTAAGTTTAGCCGATATACACAACTTCAACCCGACTTTATCGTTATCAGTGCTTCTCGCGCAAGATGCTGTAGTCCGAGAACCACAGCATCTATGCGATTATAGTTATTACAGTTTTGCGCTTACCCAGCCTTTCACACTGGCCAACGCAGCAGGGAGAGCAGACGCATCGGTACCGCCGGCCTGCGCCATATCCGGACGACCGCCCCCTTTACCGCCCACCTGCTGGGCGACCATACCAACCAGTTCCCCTGCTTTCACGCGGTCTGTCACATCCTTAGACACACCCGCAATCAGAGAAACCTTACCTTCTGCGACCGTAGCTAACACAACAACCGTTGAACCCAGCTGATTTTTCAGATCGTCAACCATAGTACGCAGCATTTTCGGCTCAACGCCGGCCAGCTCGCTGACCAGCAGCTTAACGCCGTTAATCTCTTCGGCTTTGCTGGAGAGGTTTGCGCTCTCCTGCGCGGCAGCCTGCTCTTTCAGCTGCTGCAGCTCTTTTTCCAGCTGACGGCTACGCTCCAGCGCGGCGCGTACCTTCTCGCCGAGGCTGTGGGTATCCCCTTTCAGCAGCTGCGCAATATCGCCCAGCAGATCGCTTTGCGCATGCAGCAGCGCCATCGCGCCTTCGCCGGTGACCGCTTCGATACGGCGCACGCCTGCGGCGGTGCCAGACTCAGAGGTGATGCGGAACAGGCCGATATCACCGGTACGCGAGGCGTGAGTTCCGCCGCACAGCTCGGTGGAAAAATCGCCCATTCGCAGCACGCGAACGCGATCGTCATACTTCTCGCCAAACAGCGCCATTGCGCCTGATTCACGAGCAGCGTCAATATCCATGATATTGGTTTCGATTGGCAGGTTGCGACGGATTTGCGCGTTCACCAGATCTTCAACCGCGCGGATCTCCTCCGGCTTCATCGCCTCAAAATGCGAGAAGTCGAAGCGCAGCGCTTTGTCGTTGACCAGGGAGCCTTTCTGCGCAACGTGCGTACCGAGAACCTGACGCAGCGCCGCGTGCATCAGGTGCGTCGCGGAGTGGTTCAGACGGATACGCTGGCGGCGAGCCTGATCGACATCTGCCTGTACGGCGTCGCCGACCTTCAGCGAACCGCCATTCAGTTTACCAATATGACCAATTGCCTGACCGTATTTCTGTGTATCGCTGACCTGGAAGGAGAAACCGGCGCCCTTCAGCTCGCCTTTATCCCCCACCTGGCCGCCGGATTCAGCGTAGAACGGCGTCTGGTCGAGGATCACTACGGCTTCCTGACCGGCGTTCACCGCATCTACCGCTTTACCATCGATAAACAGGGCAGTCACTTTGCCGTTCAGTTCCAGGCTGTCATAGCCTTTAAACTCAGAGGCGCCGTCAACGCGGATCATCGCGTTGTAGTCCGCGCCAAAACCGCTGGATTCGCGCGCGCGACGGCGCTGCTCTTCCATTGCGGCTTCAAAGCCGGCTTCGTCAACCTTGATGTTGCGTTCGCGGCAAACGTCGGCGGTCAGGTCAACCGGGAAACCGTAAGTATCGTACAGGCGGAAAGCGGTTTCGCCGTCCAGCGTGTCGCCCTGTAGTTTAGCCAGCTCTTCATCCAGCAGCGCCAGTCCGCGCTCGAGAGTACGGGCAAACTGCTCTTCTTCGGTTTTCAGCACCTGCTCAACCTGAGCCTGCTGCTGTTTCAGCTCTTCGCCGGCGGAGCCCATCACATCAATCAGCGGGGCGACCAGTTTCCAGAAGAAGGTCTCCTTCGCACCCAGCATGTTGCCATGACGGATTGCGCGACGAATGATGCGGCGCAGCACGTAGCCGCGGTTTTCATTCGACGGGATAACGCCATCAGCAATCAGGAAAGCGCAGGAACGAATGTGGTCAGCGATAACGCGCAGGGACTTGTTAGAGAGATCGGTCGCGCCGGTGACGTCAGCC
The DNA here is from genome assembly GCF_016516145.1 of Klebsiella sp. S69. Classification (NCBI taxonomy): domain Bacteria; kingdom Pseudomonadati; phylum Pseudomonadota; class Gammaproteobacteria; order Enterobacterales; family Enterobacteriaceae; genus Klebsiella; species Klebsiella sp. S69. The sequence goes on from NZ_JACVUU010000013.1 coordinate 2,723, forward strand.
ACGCTCTTAATCAGATCGCGGAACAGATCGATATCGTAGTTGGAGTTAACGTGCTGCAGTACGGCGGCAATACGTTCGAGGCCCATACCGGTATCCACGGACGGCTTAGGCAGCGGCTCCATTGTCCCGTCAGCCTGACGGTTGAACTGCATAAAGACGATATTCCAGATCTCAATATAGCGATCGCCGTCTTCTTCCGGCGTTCCCGGAGGGCCGCCCCAGATATGGTCGCCATGGTCGAAGAAGATTTCGGTGCATGGACCGCACGGCCCGGTGTCGCCCATCTGCCAGAAGTTATCGGAAGCAAAAGGCGCGCCTTTATTGTCGCCGATGCGAATAATACGCTCGCGCGGTACGCCAACTTCATTTGCCCAGATGTCGAACGCCTCGTCATCGGTTTCGTAGACGGTCACCCACAGTTTTTCTTTCGGCAGGGCGAACCAGTTCTCACCGGTCAGCAGTTCCCATGCGTATTTGATAGCGTCCTGTTTGAAGTAGTCGCCGAAGCTGAAGTTACCCAGCATTTCAAAGAAGGTGTGGTGACGCGCGGTGTAACCGACGTTTTCCAGATCGTTGTGCTTACCACCCGCACGAACGCAACGCTGCGCGGTGGTTGCGCGCGAATAATTACGTTTGTCGAGACCAAGGAAAACATCCTTGAACTGGTTCATCCCGGCGTTGGTAAACAGCAGGGTCGGGTCGTTATGCGGCACCAGGGAGCTGCTCGCAACTACCTGATGTCCTTTACTATGGAAAAAGTCGAGAAACGCCTGACGGATCTCAGCGGTGCTCTTGCTCATAATTATCCTGAAATCAAGCTAACGAAATGTCGCTGGCAGCCACTACCCAGTATCGACCGGCAGGCTACTCACGAAAATAAAGTGGGAATAAGATAAGTTTTCTTTACGGGGAAGTAAAATCCCGGATGGGTCAATCTGCAAAATTTCGCCAGATTTCCTGGATATCTTCCATCAGATAGCCGCGGTAGAGCAAAAAGCGCTGAATTTTGACTTTTTCTGCAAATACGGTGGGCAAGGGTTCGCCATATTTTCTCTGCGCCTGCTCTTTAGCAAGCTGTGCCCAGTCGATTTCGCAGTCACGCATGGCTGACTCTATCGTCTCGCGGGAAATCCCCTTCTGCTTTAGCTCCTGGCGGACGCGCGCCGGGCCGTATCCCTTGCGGCTGCGGCTGGCAATAAACTGGCCGACAAAGCGATCGTCGTCCAGATAGCGGTTCTCAATACACCATTCGACAACGTTATCGACCTCTTCCGGCGTTACGTTTAGCGCTTCAGGGCCGTTCTTGCTCATCACCGGCGCAGCCAGTTTGCGCCTGAGCTCCTGTTCGCTATGGTCGCGCATTGCCAGAATGCGAATCGCGCGATCCAGCAGACGGGCATAGTCAGAGCGGCGGGATGAAGTTTCAGTCACGGGCAACCTCGCTAATCAAAAAAGCAAAAGGGCCGCATAAGCGGCCCCTTGTTAGTCTGTTCAGACGATATCAGAAATCTTGTTCGGTTTCTGCTTCGCTGTTGCCATCAACCGCGAAGTCCGGCGTGGAGTCCTGATTGCTCAGCAGCAGTTCACGAACTTTCTTCTCGATCTCTTTTGCTGCAGCCGGGTTCTCTTTCAGCCAGGAGATCGCGTTCGCCTTACCCTGACCAATTTTATCGCCGTTGTAGCTGTACCAGGCGCCCGCTTTCTCAATCAGCTTCTCTTTCACGCCGAGATCGACCAGCTCACCGAAGAAGTTGATACCTTCGCCGTAGAGAATCTGGAATTCGGCCTGTTTAAACGGCGCGGCAATTTTGTTTTTCACCACTTTAACGCGGGTTTCGCTGCCGACAACGTTGTCACCTTCTTTCACCGCACCGATACGGCGGATATCCAGACGCACGGAGGCGTAGAATTTCAGCGCGTTACCACCGGTAGTGGTTTCCGGGTTACCGAACATGACGCCAATTTTCATACGAATCTGGTTGATAAAGATCAGCAGCGTGTTGGACTGCTTCAGGTTACCCGCCAGTTTACGCATCGCCTGGCTCATCATACGCGCCGCGAGGCCCATGTGAGAGTCGCCGATTTCACCTTCGATTTCCGCTTTCGGCGTCAGCGCCGCAACGGAGTCGACGACGATAACGTCTACCGCACCGGAACGCGCCAGCGCGTCACAGATTTCCAGAGCCTGCTCGCCGGTGTCCGGCTGGGAGCACAGCAGGTTGTCGATATCGACGCCCAGCTTGCGAGCATAAACCGGATCCAGCGCGTGTTCCGCATCGATAAACGCACAGGTTTTACCTTCACGCTGCGCGGCGGCGATAACCTGCAGCGTCAGCGTGGTTTTACCGGAAGATTCAGGCCCGTAAATCTCGACGATACGGCCCATCGGCAGGCCGCCTGCGCCCAGGGCGATATCCAGGGAAAGCGAGCCGGTGGAGATTGTTTCCACATCCATGGAGCGGTCTTCACCCAGGCGCATGATGGAGCCTTTACCGAATTGTTTTTCGATCTGGCCCAGTGCTGCCGCCAACGCTTTCTGTTTGTTTTCGTCGATAGCCATTATTACTCCTCTCATGCCGGGTGTAACCGGGTAGTCAATTCTGTTCTGTTGAAGCAATTATACTGTATAGTCATACAGTATCAAGTATTTTGTAGAAATTGTTGCCAGAGGAGATTTAGCGCATAGGCCGTGGCCTGGCGGCGCACCGCCTCCCGGTCTCCGGCAAAGCATTCGCGCTGGGTTACGCCCTGTCCGCTGGCGCTCGCCACGCCAAACCAGACGGTGCCCACCGGCTTTTCCGCGCTGCCGCCATCCGGCCCGGCGATGCCGCTGACCGAAATCGCGTAGTCCGCGCGAGCCGCGCGCAGGGCGCCAATCGCCATCTCCACGACCACCGGTTCGCTCACCGCGCCATGGTCAAGCAGCGTCGCTTCGCTGACGCCAATCATCTGCGACTTGGCTTCATTACTGTAAGTCACAAAACCGCGCTCAAACCACGCCGAGCTGCCGGCAATATCGGTCAGGGTTTTGGCGACCCAGCCGCCAGTGCAGGACTCCGCCGTGGTCACCGTCGCGCCGCGCGCTTTCAGCGCCTGCCCCACCTGCTCGCTCAGCTGCATTAATTCCGAATCTGTCATTCGTCGCCCCACGTAAGCTCTATAAACAGGCCATCAAAGATAGCACTTCCAGCGAAGATATGGGGACGGGGTGGCGAATTTACGAGGAGGCTTGCGAAAATCATCGCCCACGCTGTCGCAGCACTTTCGGATAGCAGCCTGATGTCACCGGTGTCACAATTCACCGCACATTAAAGGAAGAGTTAAATTCGAGGTTATCTGGAATGGCCAAAGCCCCCTTTACCGCAGAGCAGAGTCTGCAAAAAATCCGTCAGGTGCGCCTTTGCCTGTTCTTATGCGGCTTATTTTCACTGTTCACCGCGCTTCTGCATATTTTCACCCGCTCCTTCAATCCCCTGTGTGAAGGCGTGCAGCTCTTATTGGGCGTCGGCTGCGTGATCTATGGATTTACTTTAAGCAAAAGAATCAAGCAGATACTTAACGGGCAGCCCGGATAAAAACCGGCCCCCTGCGGGCCGGCAGAAACTATTGCATACTGGCCGCAATCAGCTCGACGTTGTGACGCAGCATTTTCACATAACTGTCCGCCACGCCGCCGGGTTTAGAGAGCGCTTCAGGATAGAGTTCACCGCCCGGCTGCGCGCCCGTTGCGCTGGCGATCTGCTTGACCAGCCTTGGGTCGAGCTGGTTTTCCATAAACCAGGTATGCACGCCGTCGGCTTTAATTTGTTGAATTAAAGCCGCTACCTGCGCCGCGCTGGCTTCACTCTCCGACGATAATCCCTGCGGCGCGAGGAAGGTCACACCATAGGCGCGGCCAAAATAGCCGAAAGCGTCATGGCTGGTGAGCACTTTGCGTTTCTCCAGCGCAATGGCGCTGAACTGGCTTTTTGCCCAGCGATCGATATCGTTGAGCTGGCTGATATAGCGCTGACCGGAAATCTCCAGCGCAGCCTTATCATCCGGGTCCGCTTTTACCAGGCCGTTAAGGATATTCTGCGCATACAGGGCGCCGTTGGCGGCGCTGTTCCACGCATGCGGATCGGTTACCGTTGCGCCATCTTCTTCAAGCGTGTGAGTTTTGACTCCGCGGGAAGCTATCACCAGCTCGCCTTTGAAACCGGATGCCTTAATTAAGCGGTCCAGCCAGCCTTCCAGCCCCAGACCGTTGACTACCACGACATCCGCTTTACTCAGCAGCGCGCTATCTTTCGGCGAAGGCTCAAAGGTATGCGGATCGCCGTCCGGCCCCACCAGCGTATTGACATGCACGTGTTCGCCGCCAATCTGCTGCACCATATCGCCTAAAACGGAAAAACTACTCACGACATTCAGCGTTTTCGCCATCACCCCGTGCGATGCGAGCCCCAGCGCCAGCGCCAGCCATATCCCGGTACGTTGCTTCATTTTCCTTACCCCATTAATTTACGCCAGCCGACAACCAGCCGGCTGCGCGTGCCAAAAAATACCGATACAAAAAAGATGCCGCTGGCGGTCAGCACGATCGCGGGTCCGGCAGGCAAATTCGCCGCCCACGACAGGCTCAGCCCCATCCACGCGCAAAAACTGCCAATCGACGCCGCCAGCAGCAGAATGCCCGGCAGCGTTCGCGCCCAGCAGCGCGCAGCGAGGGCAGGCAGCATCATGACGCCTACCGCCATCAGCGTGCCGAGAACCTGAAACCCGGCCACCAGGTTGAGCACCAGCAGGGCGAGAAACAGGCCGTGGAGCAGCGCCGGCAATCTTCGCGAGTTCACCTGAAGCCAGACGCTATCGAAGGCTTCACTGACCAGGCCGCGATAAAACAACGCGATGCAAATCAGGGTCAGGCTGGCAACGGCGGAGACAAACAGCGCCGAATCGCGGTCTACCGCCAGAATCGAGCCAAACAGCAGATGCAGCAGGTCGACGTTAGAACCGCGCAGCGAGACCAGCGTAACGCCCAGCGCCAGGGAGCCGAGATAAAACCCGGCGAAGCTGGCATCCTCTTTTAAAGGCGTGCGTCGGCTGACCCATCCCGCCACCAGCGCCACCGCAATGCCGGCAATAAAACCACCGACGGTCATCGCCAGCAGCGACATCCCGTTAAGCAGGTAGCCCGCCGCCACGCCGGGCAAAATCGCATGCGAGAGCGCATCGCCCATCAGGCTCATGCGACGTAAAAGTAAGAAAACGCCGAGCATCGTAGTGCTCAGGGAGAGCGCCAGGCACACCACCAGCGCGCGGCGCATAAAGCCAAACTCGATAAAGGGTTGAATAAAGGTGTGCCAGATCATACCAGCCTCGCGGAGTGAAAGGCGGGCAGTACATCAGGCGTACAGCCCCAGCGGGCGTGCTGCGACGTTAGCAGCAGCGTTTCCGGGAAATAGTCGGCGACCCGTTGGTTATCGTGCAGCACCGCCAGAATCGTCTGTCCCTGCTGGTGCATTTCGAGGATCAGCGCCATCAGCTCACGACAGGTCGCTTCGTCGATGCCGGTAAACGGTTCGTCAAGCATTACCAGCGGCGCGCGTTGCACCATGACCCTTGCGAAGAGCATGCGCTGAAACTGGCCGCCGGAGAGCGCCTCAATCGGCGTTTTCGCCATCGTTAACAGTCCCACCCGCTCTAAGGATGCGACGATACGCTGACGCCCCTCTCCCCTGAGCCCGCGCAATAGCGATACCCGGGGCCAGGCCCCCTGGCTGACCACATCCTGCACCGTCAACGGAAACTGCGACTCCAGGGCATGACGCTGCGCCAGCCAGCCGATAACGGGTCGTTCACCGCGCCAGTTCAGACGGCCGCTAACCGGTGGAATAAAACCGGCCAGCGTCTTGAGCAGCGTCGACTTCCCACAGCCATTAAGGCCGACAATCGCCGTCATACTCCCCGTTGCAATCGTACCGCTAAGGGACGGCGTGATCGCCAGCCCTTCATAGCCAGCCACCAGGTGGTCGAGCTTAATCATGGCAGGGATACCGCCCACCAGGTTGCCAGCCACAGCACGGCCAGCACTACGCAGGCCATCGTCAGCCGGGCGATGCCTGAAGTCATCAATAAGGAAGTCAATGTTTACGCCTCAATAAAACGTTATAACATAACAATATTAAAAGAAGCGTAGATTGTAAATTGGCGTCAACAAAAGGAAATGCTGCAAAATGTTACAGACTCCTCTCCGGACGGAGAGGAGCGCAGAAGGCGGGATTACTGCATCCGGGCCTGAGAAACCGCCAGGCCCAGCTGCCAGACGGCCATCGCGTAATGGGTGCTGTGGTTATAGCGGGTGATGGTGTAGAAGTTCGGCAGGCCGTACCAGTACTGATAGCCGGTACCGACATCCAGACGCAGCAGGCTCGCCTGCTGATGGTTACCCAGCGGCTGGGTCGGGGTTAATCCTGCCGCCGCCAGCTGCGAGACGCTGTATTTAGTTTTAAACCCATTGTTCAGGCCAGGCGCCTGGCCCAGCGCCTGTACCGCGACCAGATCGCCGCTCACCCAACCGTGCTGCTTGAAGTAATTCGCCACGCTGCCGATGGCATCGACCGGATCCCACAGATTGATATGCCCGTCGCCGTTAAAGTCCACGGCATACTGCTTATAAGAAGAGGGCATAAACTGACCATAGCCCATTGCCCCGGCGAAGGAGCCTTTCAGATCGAGCGGGTCATCCTGTTCGCTGCGCGCCATCAGCAGGAACGTTTCCAGCTCGCCAGAGAAGTATTCGGCGCGGCGCGGATAGTTAAACGACAGCGTCGCCAGCGCATCGAGGATACGGGTCTTACCCATCACCCTGCCCCAGCGGGTCTCAACGCCAATAATCCCGACGATAATTTCCGGCGGCACGCCGTAAACCTGGTACGCGCGGTTGAGCGCATCCTGATACTGGTTCCAGAACGCCACGCCGTTCTGCACGTTATCCGGGGTAATAAACTGTTTTTTATAGCGCAGCCAGGCGCCGTTTGGCCCTGACGGCGGCAGCCCGGTCGGCGCCTGGCGGTCCATCAGACGCAGAACATAGTCCAGACGTTTAGCCTGCGAGAGGATCTCATGCAGCTGCTGTCGGTCAAAGCCGTGCTTGCTCACCATCTTGTCGATGAACTGCTCCGCCGCCGGGTTATTCGCGAAATCACCGCTCATCTGCATCACGTTATGCTGCGGCTCAAGTAAAAAACCGCCCGTGCCGCCCGCCATTTCCTTTTCCGCGGGGGTTTGAGGTTTGCTGCTGCAGGCAGCGAGTAGAACGCAAAGAGGGAGTAAAGCCAGATAACGACGCTTCAACATGGGACATCCATTCAACAAATCGGCAAGGGATAATTATGGTAAAGCATGCGCCCGCTCACAAGGAAGCGGCGACGATGTAAATTCTTTTTTCTTGCCGTTTTTGCTTATGCCTCGCCGGATCTTTCTTTCACTTCAGCCATAAACTTTCAAAATAAAATATTTATCTTTCATTTTGCGATCAGTTTAACACTTTTGAACCTTTTAAAATGATTAAAATTAGCCGCCAGTTAGCAAGAAAAATAACACGCTGAAGGAGAGAACAATGATTGAAGTCGTTACCCACGGCGCCGAGTGGTTTATCGGCCTGTTTCAGAAGGGAGGCGAGGTATTCACCGGAATGGTCACCGGGATCCTGCCTTTGCTGATCAGCCTGCTGGTGATCATGAATGCGCTGATCAACTTTATCGGTCAGCAGCGGATCGAAAAGCTGGCGCAGCGCTGCGCCGGTAATCCGATCTCGCGCTACCTGCTGCTGCCCTGCATCGGCACCTTCGTTTTCTGTAACCCGATGACCCTGAGCCTTGGGCGCTTTATGCCCGAGAAATACAAACCGAGCTACTACGCGGCGGCCTCCTACAGCTGCCACTCAATGAACGGCCTGTTTCCGCATATCAACCCCGGCGAACTGTTCGTCTATCTGGGGATCGCCAACGGGCTGACCACCCTCGGCCTGCCGTTAGGGCCACTGGCGGTGAGCTATTTGCTGGTGGGTCTGGTGACGAACTTCTTCCGCGGCTGGGTAACCGATCTGACCACGTCGATTTTTGAGAAAAAAATGGCCATCCAGCTTGAGCAGAAAGTCCACCTGTCAGGAGCGACATCATGACCCGTATTCGCATTGAAAAAGGCACCGGCGGCTGGGGCGGACCGCTCGAACTGGACGCCGTTGCCGGTAAAAAAATTGTCTATATCACCGCGGGCACCCGTCCGGCGATCGTCGATAAAATTGCCCGCCTCACCGGCTGGCAGGCGGTCGATGGTTTTAAAGAGGGCGAGCCGCCGGAAGCGGAAATCGGCGTGGCGATTATCGACTGCGGCGGCACCCTGCGCTGCGGTATCTACCCGAAGCGCCGCATCCCGACCATTAATATTCACGCGACCGGCAAATCGGGTCCGCTGGCGCAGTATATCGTCGAAGATATTTACGTTTCCGGCGTCAAAGAAGAGAACATTTTCGTCCTGGAAGATGGCCCCTCCCCGGCCCCGCAGGCCGCACCAGCCCAGCCGGCGGTCCGCGACTATGACACCAGCAAGAAAATCACCGAGCAGAGCGATGGCCTGCTGGCCAAAGTCGGCATGGGGATGGGTTCCGTCGTGGCGGTGCTGTTCCAGGCCGGGCGCGACACCATCGATACGGTGCTGAAAACCATTCTGCCGTTTATGGCCTTCGTCGCGGCGCTGATCGGCATCATCATGGCCTCCGGCATCGGCGACTGGGTAGCCCATGGCCTGGCGCCGCTCGCCAGCCATCCGCTGGGCCTCGTCACCCTGGCGCTAATCTGCTCTTTCCCCCTGCTGTCGCCGTTTCTCGGCCCCGGCGCGGTCATCGCCCAGGTTATCGGCGTGCTGATTGGCGTGCAGATTGGTCTCGGCAATATTCCGCCGCATCTCGCCCTGCCCGCGCTGTTCGCCATCAACGCCCAGGCCGCCTGCGACTTTATCCCGGTTGGCCTGTCGCTGGCGGAAGCTCGCCAGGATACGGTGCGCGTTGGCGTACCGTCGGTTCTGGTGAGTCGCTTCCTGACCGGCGCGCCAACGGTGCTGATCGCCTGGTTCGTTTCCGGATTTATTTATCAATAAGAGGTGCCTGAAGATGACCGTGATTTACCAGACCACGATTACCCATATCGGCGCCAGCGCGACGATGGCGCTGGAGGAGCAAATGCTGATCACCTTCCGCGAAGGCGCCCCGGCCGATATCGAAGAGTACTGCTTTATTCACAACCACGGTGAGCTGTCCGGCGCGCTGGTGCCGGGCACGGAGCTACAGCTTGGCGAGCTGCGCTACCCGGTCACCGCCGTCGGCGACGTTGCCGAACAGAACCTGCGCGAGCTGGGCCATATCACGCTGCGCTTTGACGGGCACCGCGAAGCGGAATTCCCCGGGACCGTACACGTGGCGGGCCCGGTGCCGGAAGGCATCACCGCCGGCTGCGTACTGAAATTTGTTGCTTAAGCTGTAAGGAGAAAATTATGAATCAGGTTGCTGTTGTCATCGGTGGGGGACAAACCTTAGGAGAGTTTTTGTGCCGCGGGCTTGCCGCAGAAGGCTATCGCGTGGCGGTAGTCGATATTCAGAGCGATAAAGCGACCCGCGTCGCCCAGGCCATCAACGCGGAGTATGGCGAAGGCACGGCGTGGGGCTTCGGCGCGGACGCCACCAGCGAAGCCAGCGTGGTCGCCCTTGCTCGCGGAGTGGATGAAATATTTTCCCGCGTCGATCTGCTGGTCTATAGCGCCGGGATCGCTAAAGCGGCCTTTATTAGCGATTTCGCGCTGGGGGATTTCGACCGTTCTCTGCAGGTGAATCTGGTGGGCTACTTCCTCTGCGCCCGCGAGTTTTCCCGCCTGATGATCCGCGACGGCATTAAAGGTCGCATCATCCAGATTAACTCTAAATCCGGCAAAGTGGGCAGCAAGCATAACTCCGGCTATAGCGCGGCGAAGTTCGGCGGCGTGGGTCTGACGCAGTCGCTGGCGCTGGACCTCGCGGAGTACGGTATTACCGTACACTCCCTGATGCTCGGCAACCTGCTGAAGTCGCCGATGTTCCAGTCGCTGCTGCCGCAGTACGCCACCAAGCTGGGGATCCCCGAAGAGCAGGTCGAGCAGTATTACATCGATAAAGTCCCGCTAAAGCGCGGCTGCGATTACCAGGACGTACTTAACGTGCTGATGTTTTACGCCAGCCCGCAGGCTTCATACTGTACCGGGCAGTCCATCAACGTCACCGGCGGGCAGGTGATGTTTTAAAACGTTGCGCACTGTTTCCCCGGAGGCGATGCTGCGCATCTGTCCGGGCTACCGATTATGCGGCTGTCTGGTAGACCGGACAGGCGCAACGCGCCGCCTCCGGGGAAATATCGCACACACCTTAAGGAGACTTTATGGTTACCGCACTTATCACCGTCGCCGCCATCGCCTGGATAACCCAGCTCACCTTTGGCGGCTGGCAAATCAGGCAGTTCAATCGCGCGTTCGATCGGCTGTGCCAGCAGGGACGCGTCGGCGTCGGCCGTTCCTCGGGGCGGTTCAAGCCGCGCGCCGTCGTCGCCATCGCCGTCGACGAAAACGACCGCATTTGCGATACGCTGCTAATGAAAGGCCTCACCGTCTTCGCCAGGCCGCAAAAAATCCCCGTCCTGACCGGTAAACATCTTGAGGAATTGCAGCCTGATGTGATCTTTCCCAATGATCCGCTTTGTCAGAATGCACTATCATTAGCGCTTAATCCGAAACATGGATAATTTCGTTGTGAACGTTAATATCTTGCGAAATTATCATTTCGAAACTTTAAACGCAGGATACAACGCTTATGAAACCACGTCAGCGCCAGGCAGCCATTCTCGAGCACCTGCAATCGCAGGGCAAATGCTCGGTCGAAGAGCTGGCGCAACACTTCGACACCACCGGTACCACCATCCGTAAGGATCTGGTGATCCTTGAGAATGCCGGTACCGTTATCCGTACTTACGGCGGCGTGGTGTTAAATAAAGACGAGGCCGATCCGCCCATCGACCACAAAACGCTGATTAACACCCATAAAAAAGAGCGGATTGCCGAAGCCGCCGTCAGCTTCATTCACGATGGCGACTCGATCATTCTTGACGCCGGCAGTACGGTGCTGCAAATGGTACCGATGCTCAGCCGCTTCAATAACATTACCGTGATGACCAACAGCCTGCATATCGTCAACGCCCTCTCTGAACTGGATAACGAACAAACCATCCTGATGCCGGGCGGCACGTTTCGCAAAAAATCGGCCTCCTTTCACGGCCAGTTGGCGGAAAACGCCTTCGAACACTTCAGCTTCGATCGACTGTTTATGGGCACCGACGGCATTGATTTAATCGCCGGCGTCACCACCTTTAATGAGGTTTATACGGTCAGCAAAGCGATGTGCAATGCCGCCCGCGAAGTTATCCTGATGGCCGACTCGTCGAAGTTTGGCCGCAAAAGTCCCAATATCGTCTGCGGCCTGGAGAGCGTGGACAAACTGATTACCGATGCCGATATCAGCCCGGAATTTAAGCGGGCGCTGGAAGACAAAGGCATCGAAGTCATTATTACTGGAGAACATCATGAGTAACTTTCTGTTAGAAGCCGGACGCCAGACCCTGATGCTGGAGCTTCAGGAGGCGAGCCGCCTGCCTGAACGCCTGGGCGACGACTTCATCCGCGCGGCGGAAACCATCATCCACTGCGAGGGCAAACTGGTCGTCTCCGGTATCGGTAAATCGGGTCATATTGGTAAAAAGCTGGCCGCCACCTTCGCCAGCACCGGCACCCCGGCATTTTTTGTTCACCCGGCGGAAGCGCTGCACGGCGACCTCGGAATGCTCGACAGCCGCGACGTGATGCTGTTTATCTCTTACTCCGGCAGCGCCAAAGAGCTGGATCTTATCGTTCCGCGCCTGGAAGAAAAATCCATTCCGCTGCTGGCGATGACCGGTAAATCCACTTCACCGCTGGCGCTGGCGGCCAAAGCGGTGCTCGATATCGCCGTAGAGCGCGAAGCCTGCCCGATGCACCTCGCGCCCACCTCCAGCACCGTCAATACCCTGATGCTCGGCGACGCGCTGGCCATGGCGGTCATGCAGGCCCGCGGCTTTAACGAAGAAGATTTCGCCCGTTCGCACCCGGCGGGCGCGCTGGGCGCGCGGCTGCTGAACAAAGTCCATCATCTGATGCGCCGCGATGGCGACGTGCCGCGCGTCGCTAACGACACCAGCGTCATGGACGCGATGCTCGAACTCAGCCGCACCGGCCTGGGGCTGGTGGCGGTTTGCGATGAACGCAATCACGTGCAGGGCGTCTTTACCGATGGCGACCTGCGCCGCTGGCTGGTGGGCGGCGGCAGCTTACAGGATATCGTCAGCCAGGCAATGACCCGCAACGGCGTCACTCTGCAAGCGGAAAGCCGCGCGATAGAAGCCAAGGAGCGCCTGATGAAGCACAAAATCAGCGCCGCTCCGGTAGTGGATGAAAACGGCCAGTTGGTCGGCGCGATTAACCTGCAAAACTTTTATCAGGCCGGGATCCTTTAAGCCCCAGACGTTTCGCCAGCCGGTGCAGGTTGGCGACGTCGAGCTCCAGCGCGCGGGCGGCTGCGGCCCAGTTTCGACGGTTATCCGCCAGCGCTCTGGCGATCGCTTCGCGCTGAAACGCCTCTGTCGCCTCGCGCAGGCTTACCGCTCCCACCGACGGCTGCGGGGTAACGGTCGGCAAGGCCGGCGTTTCCTCGGCAAACTGGAAATGCTGCGGCTCCAGCACCACTTCATTACCCGCCTGCGTCGCCCGCGCCAGTACCACCGCCCGATGAATCGCGTGCTCCAGCTCGCGCACGTTGCCCGGCCATGCCCACGCAAGCAGCCTGCCGCGCGTCGCCTCGCTTAAAATCACCTGCGCCAGCCCCATGCGCACACGGCACTGTTCGCAAAAATAACCGGCCAGCAGCACCACGTCATTGTCCCGCTCGCGCAGCGCCGGAACCGACAGCGGAAACACGCTCAGCCGATGATACAAATCGGCGCGAAAACGCCCCTCCACGACCTCCTGACGCAGATCGCGGTTAGTGGCCGCCAGCACCCGCACATCGACCCGCAGGCTGCGGTCGTCGCCGACGCGCTGAATATCGCCATACTGCAGTACCCGTAGCAGCTTGGCCTGGAGCGCCAGCGAAAGCTCGCCAATTTCATCGAGAAATAGCGTTCCGTTATCTGCCATTTCAAACTTACCGCTGCGGTTGCTGATCGCCCCGGTAAATGCCCCTTTGACGTGGCCAAACAGTTCGCTCTCCGCCACGCTCTCCGGCAGGGCCGCGCAGTTGAGATAGACCAGCGGATTGGCCGCCCTCGGCGACCCCTGATGCACCGCTTTCGCCACCAGCTCTTTGCCGGTGCCGGTCTCGCCGCTAATCAGCACGTTTAAGTCAGAGGCCGCGACGATGTCGATCTCCTTCTTCAACTGCAGCATCGGCGCCGACAGGCCAATGATCTCCTGACGTTCGGATACCGGATACGCGATAGCCTGTTCCGGCAGCACGTTTTGATTCTCCAGCCTGGCGATCAGCAGCGCGTTATTGAGCGCTCCGGCGACCAGAGCGGCTATCAGGCGCAGCTCCTCGTCGCTAAAGCTGTCAAAACGGTCCGCATCCATCCCGTCGAGGGTGAGCGCGCCGATCAGGGTTTGTCCGGCAAACAGCGGCAGGCCGACGCAGGCGTGCACCTTCAGGCTCTCCTGACCGGGGATCAGCCCATCGTAAGGGTCCGGCAAATCGCTGTCCGCCGGGAACCGCACCACGTCCCCCGCCCGAGCAATCGCCTCCAGCCGCGGGTGGCCTTCAAGGGCAAAGCGCCGGCCAAGCACGTCCTGGGCCAGGCCATCAATCGCCAGCGGCACAAACTGGTGCGCCTCATAGCGCAGCAGCGCCGAGGCATCGCAGCCGAGTATCTGCCGCAGGGTGGTAATCAAACGCGAGAAACGGTCGGCATGGCCGAGATCGCTTTGTAAATCAATGGCGATTTTCGCCAGGGCCTCGACGGAGAAACTCATGTTCGCCTCATAGTCATTTTGACATTTAACATAGTCATATCGACTATTTTAACCATTGTCATTTTGACATCAATGAATTTTAATAAAAATATAAAAACCATTAAATTCAATAAATTAAAAAGTTGGCACGCAACTTGATATAAGCAAAACATCCTATTTGAACAATGCTGAATTAATTGAGGTTGCTATGTCTATTCTGGTTAAAAATAACATTCATTGGGTTGGCCAACGCGACTGGGAAGTGCGTGATTTCCACGGGACGGAATACAAAACGCTGCGCGGCAGCAGCTACAACAGCTATCTTATCCGGGAAGAAAAAAATGTGCTGATCGATACCGTCGATCATAAATTCAGCCGTGAATTCGTGCAAAATCTGCGCGGCGAAATCGACCTCGCCGATATCGATTACATCATTATCAACCACGCGGAAGAGGACCATGCCGGCGCGCTCACCGAACTGATGACGCAAATTCCGGACACGCCGATTTACTGCACCGCCAACGCCATCGACTCCATCACCGGACACCATCATCACCCGGAGTGGAATTTCAACGTGGTGAAAACCGGCGACAGCCTGGATATCGGCAACGGCAAGCAGCTGATTTTCGTCGAAACCCCGATGCTGCACTGGCCGGATAGCATGATGACCTACATGACCGGCGACGCGGTGCTGTTCAGCAACGACGCCTTCGGCCAGCACTACTGCGATGAACATCTGTTTAATGATGAAGTTGACCAGGTTGAGCTTTATGAGCAGTGCCAGCGCTACTACGCCAACATTCTGACCCCGTTCAGCCGTCTGGTGACGCCGAAAATTACCGAAATCCTCGGCTTTAACCTGCCGGTAGATATGATTGCCACCTCCCACGGCGTGGTCTGGCGCGATAATCCGACGCAAATCGTCGAAAAATATCTCGAGTGGGCGGCGGATTATCAGGAAGACCGCATCACGATTTTCTACGACACCATGTCCAACAATACCCGCATGATGGCCGATGCGATCGCTCAGGGCATTACCGACGTGGATCCGCGGGTGGCGGTGAAAATCTTCAACGTCGCCCGCAGCGATAAAAACGACATTCTGACCAACGTGTTCCGCTCGAAAGGCGTGCTGGTCGGCACCTCAACCATGAATAACGTGATGATGCCGAAAATCGCCGGGCTGGTGGAGGAGATGACCGGCCTGCGTTTTCGCAATAAGCACGCCAGCGCCTTCGGTTCCCACGGCTGGAGCGGCGGCGCGGTTGATCGCCTGTCCACGCGTTTACAGGATGCGGGCTTTGAAATGTCCCTGAGCCTGAAGGCCAAATGGCGTCCGGATCTCGACGCGCTGGAGCTGTGCCGTGAACACGGTCGCGAAATCGCCCGCCAGTGGGCCCTCTCCCCGCTGCCGGCGAGCCAGGCCAAACACGCCGCGACTGAGGTAACGCCCTGCGCAGCGCCAGCGGCAGCCGATCTCGGCCCGAAAATGCAGTGCAGCGTTTGCCAGTGGATTTACGACCCCGAACAGGGCGAACCGAACCAGGACGTCCAGCCGGGTACGCCGTGGAGCGAAGTCCCGGATAACTTCCTCTGTCCTGAATGTTCTCTGGGTAAAGATGTATTTGACGTACTGGCATCGGAGGCAAAATGAGTGATGGCATCGTCATCATCGGCTCGGGCTTCGCGGCCCGTCAGCTGGTGAAAAATATTCGCAAGCAGGACCCGAATATCCCGCTGACCCTGATCGCCGCCGACAGCATGGATGAGTACAACAAACCGGATCTCAGCCATGTGGTCAGCCGCGGGCAGAACGCCGACGACCTGACCCTGCAAACGGCGGGTGAGTTTGCCGAGCAGTACAATCTGCGCCTGTTTCCGCATACCTGGGTCAGCGATATCGACGCTGATAATCAGCGGGTGAAGAGCCAGGACCACGAATGGCGATATGACAAACTGGTACTGGCCACCGGCGCGACGCCGTTTATCCCACCGGTGCCGGGCCGCGAGCTGATGCTGACGCTGAATAGCCAGCGAGAATACGGCGCGGCGCAAAGCCAACTGCGCGATGCAAAAAGGGTGCTGATCGTTGGCGGCGGTCTGATTGGCTGCGAGCTGGCGATGGATTTCTGCCGCGCCGGCAAAGCGGTGACGGTCTTGGATAACTCCGCCAGCGTGCTGTCGGCGCTGATGCCGCCGGAAGCCAGCAGTCGGCTGCAGCATCGTCTGACCGACATGGGCGTGCATCTGATGCTGAAGACTCAGTTGGAAAGCCTGGAGCAGAGCACTGACGGGATTCGCGTCACCCTCGACCGCCAGCGTACGGTGATGGTGGATGCGGTAGTGGCGGCCGCCGGTTTGCGCCCGGAAACGGCGCTGGCGCGGCATGCAGGGCTTGAGATAAACCGTGGCGTGGTAGTGAACAGCCAGTTGCAAACCAGCCATCCGGCGATTTACGCCCTCGGCGACTGCGCAGAAATCAACGGTATGGTCCTGCCTTTTCTGCAGCCGATTCTGCTAAGCGCCATGTGTCTGGGTAAAAACCTGTTAGCCCAGCAGGGCGAGCTGAAGCTGCCGCCGATGCTGGTGAAGGTCAAAACGCCGGATTTACCGCTGCATCTGGCGGGCGATACCCGGCGTGAGGATCTGACGTGGAATATCGTTGCCGCCAAAGATGGCCTGGTCGCGAAAGGCGTTGACGCCGAAAACCGGCTGCGCGCGTTTGTGGTTAGCGAAGATCGCATGAAAGATGCTTTTGCCCTGCTCAGGCAGCTGGTGAGTTAACCTCGATGAAATGAGGTTATTCCCGGGTCGCGGCGTAAACGCCTTACCCGGGCTACCGGATCTCAGACGGCAGTAGCCCGGGCAGGCGCCTTGCGCCGTCCCCGGGAGCAGCGCGCAGAGTGGCATAATTTCCCGGAGGCGATGCTTGCGCATCTGTCCGGGCTACCGCCAGCAGACGGCTGTTAACCTGTAGCCCGGCTAAGCGCAGCGCAAGCCGGGGAAAGCCCAACCTACCGCGCCAGGTTATCGTACCCGCGCCAGCGGTAGTTGAGCACCGACAGCACCCAGCAGGCTACGAACAGCCCGACCACTGCAAAACCGGCGTCGCCGAGATGGTCGTTCAATGCGCCGACCCAGCGCCAGACGCCGCCGCTCAGAGAGAACTTATCCATCAACAGCCCCAGCGCCTCCAGGCCGCCGATAAATAGCGCCACCACCACCGAGGTGCCGGTAATAGTCATATTGTAATAGAGCTTGCGCTGCGGCTTGCTGAACGCCCAGCCGTAGGCGCCGACCATCAGCACGTTATCAAGCGTATCCACCAGCGCCATTCCGCTGGCGAACAGCGCCGGAAAAACCATAATCGACCAAATCGATACCCCGCTCGACGCGCTGGCGGCGGAGATCCCCAGCACGCCGACCTCCGTCGCCGTATCAAAGCCGAGGCCAAACAGAAAACCCACCAGATACATCTGCCAGCTGCGGCTAATCAGGCGGAATGTTTTCGCGAACAGCCAGCTCATCATACCGCCGCCGGTCATAATCTCATCGCTCACCTTTTCGCCCTGCTTCCACGCCTGAAAGCTGCGCCAGACGCTGCGCAAAATAACCAGGTTGATAAGAGCCATCACCAGCAGGAATAGCGCCGATACGGCGGTGCCGATAACGCTGCCGGTCTCGTGAAACCAGCTCATCTGCTGGCCAAACGCGGTGGCGGTCGCGGCAATCGCCGCCGAAGCCAGCACCACAATCGACGAGTGTCCCAGAGAAAACCACGCGCCAACGGCAAAAGGCCGCTTCCCCTGCTGCATCATTTTGCGGGTCACGTTGTCGATCGCCGCGATATGGTCGGCGTCCACCGCGTGGCGCAGACCATATCCCCAGGCCAGCAGGCTGGCGGCCATCAGCGCGCCGCTGCCGCCGAACGCCGCAAAAGCCCAGCCCCAGGCCAGCAAATTGGCGGCAATTAATGCCAGCACCAGCGCCGCTGCGCGCGGCTGCTGACGCAAAATCGTCACTATCATATGGGTATCCTTTAAGCCTGCAGGCGGGCCGCAGCGACGATCGCCTGGCCGAGGGCAATCGCACCATCTCCTGCGGGCAGCTGCTGCGGAAAAAGCAGAGTAAAATCGGCCAGATAAAAGGTCAATCGCGCCGTCAGCAGGCGGTTGTGCAGTACCCCGCCGCCGAAGGCCAGCGTGTGAATGTTCCGCGCGTTCGCGCACTCGCGCATCATCGCCGCCAGCCCGCGGGCCAGCGCATCATGAAAGGCCCACGCTTTTTGCGCCGGGCCCGCCTGCCAGCTTAGCCACTGCCGCCAGAACGTCGCCAGGTCCAGTTTACCTTCGCGCCACGGCAGGGTCACCGGATGATCCCCCCCTTCGCAGGTCGCCGCCAGCGCTTCCAGACGGCATGCCGCCTCCCCCTCATAGCTCAGGGCTAGCGGCGCACAGCCCAGCGCGCAGGCGACGGCGTCAAACAGACGGCCGCACGACGATGCCTGCGGCGCATTAATACCACGCTCGATTGCTCGCGCCAGCAGCGGCCAGTTTTGCTGGCGCAGCGCGGCGGTGTCGGCATAATTCTGCCATTCAGGGACAAACGCCAGGCAGTGGGCGAGCAGATTGCGCCACGGCTGACGCGCCGCGAGGTCGCCGCCGGGCAGCGCCACCGACGGCAGACCGCCGAGATGCTCACACTCGCGATAGTTGACCCGCAGGCACTCGCCGCCCCACAGTTCGCCATTCTCCCCCATCCCGATGCCGTCGAGCGTCAGGGCAATCACGTCGCCGCCCTCCAGCGGCCAGCGATGCTCGGCCAGGCACGCGGCAGCGTGGGCATGATGATGCAATACCCGCTCCACCGGCAGCATAAGCGACGCCGCCCACCGCGAAGCGCGGTAGCCGGGATGGGCGTCGGCAACCACCCGCTGCGGCGTAAAAGCGTAGATCTCCTGCATCAGGCGCAGCGCCTGCCGCCACTGCGCCTCAACGCCCTCCTCGTCGAGATCGCCAAAATGCTGGCTGAGCACCGCTTCGTCGCCGCGCAGCAGGCAGAACGTATTTTTCATATCCGCGCCGAGGGCCAGCAGGGGCGGCGCATCGTGAAACCCCGGCGGCAGCGCCAGCGCGTCCGGCACGTAGCCGCGGGCGCGACGCAGCATCTCGCCGCTTTGCCGCACTACGGAATCATCCATCCTCTGCACAATCTCGCGGTTATGCAGCAGAAAACCGTCGGCAATCCCGGCTAAATCCGCCAGCGCCTCTGCGTTGGTTAACGCCGGCGGGCGACCGCTGAGGTTGCCGGAGGTCATCACTAATGGGCGCGCCAGCGCCTGCGAAAGTAAATGCTGCAGTGGATTAGACGGCAGCATCCCCCCTACTTCCGCAAGCCCTGGCGCAATCTGGTCGCACAGCCCGGCCACCTGCGTTTTATCCAGCAGCACGATCGGTGCGGCGGGGGACGTGAGCAGCGTCACCGCCGGTTCATCGAGCCCCGCCGTTGTCGCCAGCATCACCGCCAGCGGTTTCGCCGGGCGATGCTTGCGCGCCCGCAGCCTCGCGACGGCCTCAGGATTTCCGGCATCGCACAACAGATGGAAACCACCCAGCCCTTTCACCGCCACTATATCGCCCGCCATCAGGCGAGCCGTCGCCGCTTCAAGAGCCGCCTCGCCAAATGAATGCGCCTGCGGCCCGCGCCACTCCAGCCGTGGCCCGCACTCGGCGCAGGCTACCGGCTGCGCGTGGAAACGGCGATCGGCGGGGTCGCCATACTCCGCCGCACAGGAGGTGCAGAGTGGAAACGGCGACATAGAGGTCAGTGGACGGTCGTAGGGCATGGCGCGAATAATGGTAAAGCGCGGCCCGCAGTGGGTGCAGTTGATAAACGGATAGCGGTAGCGGCGCTCCTGCGGGTTGTTCATTTCCGCCAGGCATGCCGGGCAGGTAGCGGCATCGGGCACAATCTGCGTGCGCATGCTTCCGGCCCCGCTTTGGCGAATGGTAAAGCCTGGCGGCGCGGCGTCCCAGACAAAAGGCGCCGCTGCCGCGCTGTCGATACGCGCCAGCGGCGGGCAGCGCCGGGTTAACGCGGCGAGAAATGGCGCATCACCGCCGACAAGGCGCACCAGCACGCCGTCGCCGTCGTTGCACACGTCGCCGCGCAGCCCCAGCTGCTGCGCCAGCTGCCAGACGAAGGGGCGGAATCCCACCCCCTGCACTTTACCGCGAATGCGGATCTGCACCCCGTTCATTGCGCGACCGGCCTACCAGGCCAGCGCGGTACGGCGGCGTTTTTCGATATTCATCTGTTCGAGCTTGTTGCGGTCGACGCAAATCAGCGCGTGGGTCGGACAGGCATCCATACAGGCCGGGCCTTCCTCACGGTGGTGGCAAAGGTCGCATTTGTTGGCTTCGGCTTTTTCCGCCATCACGTTCAGCCCCGCGCCGCTGTGGCGGATAACCGGGCGCACCACCACTTCCATGGCGCCGTACGGACAGGCCACCACGCAGGTTTTACAGCCAATACAGCGCTCCTGCATCACGTGGACGAAGCCCTGGTCGCGGCTGATCGCGCCGTTCGGACAGACGTTGGCGCACGGCGCGTCTTCGCACTGACGACAGGCGGTGGCCGTCGACACGTTAACGCCTTTGATCACGTGAATACGCGGTAAAAAGCTTTTTGGCGTCAGCGCGGCACAGTCCTGGTTTTCCTGATGAGAGACCACGCAGGCCACTTCACAGGTGCGGCAGCCGATGCATTTGCTTGCGTCGGCGATAATGAAACGGTTCATCCATTTCTCCAGCAGTAAAAAGGTTACGCGCCGGAGTATGCATAATACGTTCCAACTTTTATCCAATTGATATTAAACAAGATAAATACGGAAGATACTGTCATCGTCAGTTGTGACGATGACAGCTGACGACGTCAGGCATGCGGGCCGGGGACCACCGAGTCGCGTTCAATCAGCTCGCCGGGGAAGAGTTGCTGAAATTTAAAATCGCCGCCGTCGAGCATAAAGATCAGCCGGTTGATGCTCTCTTTGATCATCTCCGTCACCGGAACTTTGACGCTGGAGAGCGCCGGAACCATATACGGCGCCAGCACGATATCGTCAAACCCCACGACCGAGACCTGCTCCGGAACCTTGACGCCGATCTGATGCAGCTGTTTCATCGCGCCAACCGCCATGTCGTCGTTGCTCGCCACCAGCGCGCTGTAGCCGACGCGGCGCTGGCGCAGCGTTTCAACCCCCGCCGCGCCGGTTTCCGGCGTCCAGCGGCCTTCGACGATCAGATCGTTATTCAGGGCAATGCCGTGGCGGGCCAGCGCGTCTTTATAGCCCGAGAGACGCTCAACGCCGGTTGGCGAATCCAGCGAACCGGTAATAAACGCGATTTCCCGATGGCCCAGCGCGATAAGCTTTTCCACCGCCATCATCGCCGAAGCTTTTTGATCGGACCAGACGCAGTGGCTGGCGTTGCGGCGCAGGCGGCGGTTGAGCACCATGATGGGCCGCTCATGATTTTCGATAATCTCATCCATCTCATCAACGCTGAGAAAGCGCGGATAGATAATTATCGCATCGCAGCGCAGATCGAGCAGATACTCAATCGCCTCGCGCTCCTCCTCCGCGCTGTGCTTGCCGTCGGCGAGGATCAGCTGCCGCCCTTTGTCTTCGGTCATCCGCGCGACGTGGTAGAGCAGTTCGCTGAAATAGACGCCGTGATAAAGGGTGTTGGTCACCACCAGCCCGAGGGTCTGCGTCTTTTTCGTCGCCAGGTTGCGCGCCAGCAGATTCGGCCGGTAGCCGCTTTCGGCCACCGCCTGGAAGACGCGATCTTTGGTCTCCTGGCTGACATAGCCGTTCCCCGACAGCACCCGCGAAACGGTGGCCTTTGACACCCCCGCGCGCTTCGCTACCTCCAGCATCGTTGCCATGTGGTTATTCCTGTTGCCAATGTTGCCCGCAGTGTACTGCACACGCTGCGCTTTTTCAGCATTTGCGCGTCGCCCGCGCGGATGTGCACAAAGCGATCAAAATCACAAAATCGAGATCTTATTTTTTTATTTCTTGTATACATTCATGAAACTAATCATGATTTTGTGGAACCGGTTTCCTATGTATGCATGATGCCGCACCGCTTTCCGGCGCGGTGATAAGCCAGTACCCCATTGATAAACAGGATAAAATCCGATGTCTAAAAATTATGCAGCTCTGGCGCAGCAGATTATCGCGGCAATCGGTGGCGCAGATAACGTTGCCGCCGTCACCCACTGCATGACCCGCCTGCGTTTCGTGGTCAAAGACAACGAGCGGGTCGACAGCGCCACCCTCAAAGGGCTGAAAGGCGTGCTCGGCGTGGTGCGTAGCGATAACCAGTGCCAGGTGATCGTGGGCAATACCGTCTCCCAGGCGTATCGCGAAGTGGTCGCGCTGCTGCCGGGGGATCTGCGCCCGGCCGAACCGCAGGGGAAACCGCCTATTACCCTGAAACGCATCGGCGCCGGGATCCTCGACGCGCTGATCGGCACCATGTCGCCGCTGATCCCGGCGATTATCGGTGGATCGATGGTTAAGCTGCTGGCAATGATCCTCGAGATGACCGGCGCTCTGCCCAAAGGCGCGCCAACGCTGACTATTCTGACGGTGATCGGCGACGGCGCGTTCTTCTTCCTGCCGCTGATGGTCGCCGCTTCCGCAGCGGTGAAGTTCAAAACCAATATGTCGCTGGCGATTGCCATTGCCGGGGTGCTGGTGCACCCGAGCTTTATCGAACTGATGGCCAAAGCCGCCCAGGGCGAGCACGTGGAGTTTGCCTTTATTCCGGTGACGGCGGTGAAATACACCTATACCGTGATCCCGGCGCTGGTGATGACCTGGTGCCTCTCTTATATCGAACGCTGGGTCGACCGTATCACCCCGGCGGTGACAAAAAACTTCCTTAAACCGATGCTGATCGTATTGATCGCCGCTCCGCTGTCGATTCTGCTGATCGGCCCGCTCGGCATCTGGATCGGTAGCGCCATTTCCGCGCTGGTCTATACGATCCACAGCTATCTCGGCTGGCTGTCGGTGGCGATCATGGGCGCCCTGTGGCCGCTGCTGGTAATGACCGGGATGCACCGGGTCTTTACCCCAACGATCATTCAGACCATCGCCGAAACCGGCAAAGAGGGCATGGTGATGCCGTCGGAAATCGGCGCTAATCTGTCGCTGGGCGGCTCGTCGCTGGCGGTGGCGTGGAAAACCAAAAACCCGGAGCTGCGCCAGACGGCGCTGGCGGCCGCGGCTTCTGCGATTCTGGCGGGGATTTCCGAACCGGCGCTGTACGGCGTGGCGGTGCGGCTGAAGCGACCGCTGATCGCCAGCCTGATTAGCGGCTTTATCTGCGGCGCGGTGGCCGGCATTGCCGGGCTCGCCAGCCACTCGATGGCGGCGCCGGGCCTGTTCACCAGCGTCCAGTTTTTCGACCCGGCCAATCCGATGACCATCGTCTGGGTCTTTGGCGTCATGGCGCTGGCGGTGGTGCTGTCGTTTGTCCTGACGCTGATGCTCGGCTTTGAAGATATTCCGCAAGAAGAAGCCGCCGCCGACGCCAGACAGCGTCAGGCCGGCACCCAGGCTTCTCACGCCTGAACACCATTTTGTTAACGAGGTAACGCATGGCGACTTTTCCACAGGGATTTTTATGGGGCGGCGCGCTGGCCGCCAACCAGTCCGAAGGGGCATATCTGGAGGGCGGCAAAGGGCTGACTACCGTCGATATGATTCCTCACGGGGCTCACCGCCTCGCGGTCAAGCTGGGGCAGGAGAAACGCTTCGCGCTACGCGACGATGAGTTCTACCCGAGCCACGAGGCGATCGATTTTTATCATCGTTATAAAGAAGATATCGCCCTGATGGCCGAGATGGGCTTTAGCGTCTTCCGCACCTCTATCGCCTGGAGCCGCCTCTTTCCTGAGGGCGATGAGCTGGAACCGAACCCAGAAGGGATCGCCTTTTATCGCTCGCTGTTCGAGGAGTGCAAAAAGCACCGCATCGAGCCGCTGGTGACGCTGTGCCATTTCGACGTGCCGATGCACCTGGTTACCGAATACGGCTCCTGGCGCAATCGAAAAATGGTGGAGTTCTTCACCCGCTACGCCCGTACCTGTTTTGAAGCTTTTGATGGTTTGGTGAAATACTGGCTTACCTTCAATGAAATCAACATTATGCTGCATAGCCCGTTCTCCGGCGCCGGTCTGGTGTTTGAAGATGGGGAAAATCAGGAGCAGGTGAAATACCAGGCCGCCCATCATGAACTGGTCGCCAGCGCCTTAGCGACCAAAATCGCCCACGAGGTGAATCCGCAAAATCAGGTCGGCTGTATGCTGGCGGGCGGCAATTTCTACCCTTACTCCTGTAAACCGGAAGACGTGTGGATGGCGCTGGAAAAAGATCGCGAAAACTTGTTCTTTATCGATGTCCAGGCGCGCGGCGCGTATCCGGTGTGGGCGGCGCGGGTATTCCGCGAGAAAGGCGTGACTATCGCCAAAGAGTCCGGCGATGATGAGATCCTGCGCCATACCGTCGATTTCGTCTCCTTCAGCTACTACGCTTCGCGCTGCGCATCGGCGGAGATGAATGCCGGCAACACCAGCGCCGCCAATATCGTTAAATCACTGAAAAACCCGCACATCAAGGCCAGCGAATGGGGCTGGGGCATCGACCCGCTCGGCCTGCGCATCACCATGAATATGATGTATGACCGCTACCAGAAACCGCTGTTCCTTGTGGAAAATGGCCTCGGCGCGCGCGATGAGGTGGAGGCTAACGGCGAGATTAACGACGACTATCGCATCAGCTATCTGCGCGAGCATATTAAAGCGATGGGTGACGCCATCGAGGACGGCATTCCGGTGATAGGCTACACCAGCTGGGGCTGTATCGACCTGGTATCCGCCTCCACCGGTGAGATGAGCAAGCGCTACGGCTTTGTCTACGTTGACCGCGACGATGCCGGCTGCGGTACGCTGGCGCGAAAGCGCAAAAAGTCGTTCTGGTGGTATAAGAAGGTGATTGCCAGCAACGGGGAAGATTTGGCGTAGTGCGCCCCGCAGGCTGAGGGATACTCAGCCTGACAAACACCTGCAACACGGAAATTTTCCCGGCTCGCGCTGCGCTTAGCCGGGCTACAGATTCATCAACGCCCGCGGGCCGGTAGCCCGGAGAGATGCCCAGCATCGCCTCCGGGAATGGCAAACGCCAGGGTGACAAAAGTCGTCGTAGCCCGGGTAAGGCGTTTACGCCGCGACCCGGGAAAAAGTAAACCTGCTCCCCCTGACCAAACTCCCGGCTTGCGCTGCGCTTAGCCGGGGAACGCCGGCTCCTCTGCGGCTTCAAGTGCCGCAAAACCCCCCTGCCCCTGCCACCCATCAAGCCGCGCGTACACCGCTTCGACCGCGTCCTTAATCGGCTGGGTCATCGGGTAATAAAAGCCGACGATATCCGGCTGAATACCCAAGAAAATCACCTCGCCGATATCCTCTTTTAGCTGATCGATCAGATAGTTGAGCGGCATATTGTGGGTAGTCATCATAAACATCTCGGCGATATCGTCCGGATCGACGATGCGGATCTCGCCGGGGTTCAGACCCATATCGGTGGCATCGACGATCAGCAGGCGCTCGGGGCGCAGCTCGCGAATGGCGACGATATCGTTTTCCGGCGCGCTGCCGCCGTCAATCACCACCCACTCGCCGACGGGATTAGCCGCGCACATCTCCGCCAGCAGCGGGCCTGCGCCGTCGTCGCCCATCATGCTATTGCCGACACAGAGTAAAACGTCAGTCACGGAGTCTCCTCACCATCAGATAGATGGCGCTTTCCTGGTGAATATCATGCAGCATACTGAGCATAGTTTTGCTCCACGCCTGCTGCTCGGGGGTCTGTCGCGCCAGCGCTTTATCAAAAGCGTTAGCCAGCATCGTCACATGATTGCTGTCGATAACAATCTCGCCGTACTTCGGCACGCCTTCCATTTTACGCCGCGCGGTGCTGCCCTCTTCGAGGGTCGCAATCCACGCCAGATACGCCTGCCACGGGCAGCTCAGCGCCGCCTCGAGGCAGTCGATAACGCCGAGGTGGTGGCCAATCGCCAGGCTGTAATAGACCACCTGCTGCGCCTGGTCAGGCGTCGCGTCGTTCTCATCAATAAATTTACGGCTCAGCTGACTGAACACCACCGTCTCGCTCATCGGATACGCGCTCCTTCTACGACCTGGTTCAGATGGGTGACGATCTCGGTCAGACGCGGATCTTTTTCCGCCTCCAGCCAGCGCATCACCTGGCTATCGCCCTGCCCCAGCAGGCGCATATAGTCGTCGGCAATCTGCCGGCCGTAGCGATAGCCCGCCAGCCGGCGCGCTTCGCGATCGATGCGCACCCGCAGCGGCTGTACCATATCCGGGTGCAGGAGTTCGGTCGGCTGCTCGTCCTGCTCGCCCGGCACGCGGGCGTGGATTTTCTGTTCCAGCAGGCCCAGCGCCATCGCGAAGCCGTACAGCGTCGCGGCCGGGGTGGGCGGGCAGCCGGGAATATAGACATCCACCGGCACGATTTTATCGGTTCCGCCCCACACGCAATAAAGGTCGTGGAAGATGCCGCCGCTGTTGCCGCAGGCGCCATAGGAGATGCAGATTTTCGGATCCGGCGCGGACTGCCACGCGCGCAGCGCGGGAGAACGCATCGCCCGGGTCACCGCCCCGGTAAACAGCAGAATATCGGCGTGACGCGGCGACGGCACCACTTTGATCCCAAAGCGCTCGGCGTCGAACAGCGGCGACAGGGTGGCGAAAATCTCGATCTCGCAGCCGTTGCAGCCGCCGCAGTCCACCCGATAAACGTAGGCGGAACGCTTAATTTTCTTCAGCAGCGATGCCTTCATGCTGGCGATGGACTCATCCACCGTCATCGGCACCGGAATGCCGTTGTCATCGCGCGGGCCTAATAAGTTGCTCATCAGCTGGCCTCTCTCATATGGCGAGTCAGTTCAATACGGTCGGACGGCACCAGGCACTTCTGGCGTTTGCACTCCGGGCAGGTCTCGAAGCTTTCGCGATGCAGCTCGGCGCGGCTATCGCCGTTGTGTTTGAGCAGCGCGATGGCATAGTCGATCTCTTTCTGTACGGCGAATGGGCGTTCACACACCCGGCAGTGGCAAATGGCAAAACGCGATTGCTGGAGAAAATCCTCTTTCTTCCATACCGCCAGCTCGTACTCCTGAGAGAGCTTAATCGCCGCCGTCGGGCAGACCTCTTCGCAGCGTCCGCAGAAAATGCAGCGCCCGAGGTTGAACTGCCACGCCAGCTGGTTGGTGGCGAGATCGGTTTCTACCGTCAGGGCGTTCGACGGACAGGCGTTAACGCAGGCGGCGCAGCCGATACACTGCTGCGGATTATGCTCCGGTTTGCCGCGGAAATTTTTATCCACCGGCATCGGCTCCAGCGGGTATGAGTGCGTCGCGGTGCCGGTTTTGATGACTTTTTTAATAAAGGTAAACATGGCGATTCCTTATTTCAGCGGCGAGTTCTTACGCTCGATGCTGTAGCGCTCCAGCTCTTTGTACGGCACCACTTTGCTCTTCTTCTTGCGCACGTCGACCACCGTCATGCGATCGGTACAGGAGTAGCACGGGTCAAGGCTGCCGATGATCAGCGGCGCGTCGGAGACGGTATTGCCGCGCAGCATATAGCGCAGAGTCGGCCAGTTGGCGTAGGTCGCCGCCCGGCAGCGCCAGCGGTACAGCTTCTGGTTATCGCCGGTCATACTCCAGTGGATATCATCCCCGCGCGGCGCTTCTGAGAAGCCGAGCGCGAAGCGGTGCGGAATATAGGTGAAGCCCTCCACCATCAGCGGGCCGCCCGGCAGGTTATCGAGGCCAAAGTCGATCATGTTCAACGCGGTGTAGACCTCGTTGATGCGCACCTTCAGACGCGAGATGACGTCGCATCCCTGTTCGCTGTGCACTTCCATCGGCAGCAGGCCGTAGCCGACAAACGGGTGATCGGCGCGGGTATCGCGGGCGTGCCCGCTGGCGCGCACCATCGGGCCAACGTTGCTGAAGTCGCGGGCGATTTGCGGGTCGAGACGACCAATGCCCACGGTACGCTGCTCCATATTCGGCGTGCTGAGCAGCATATCCACCAGCTCCTGCACGTCGCGACGCATCTGCTGCGCCAGCTGGCGGGTCTGGATCATGTCCTCTTTCAGCAGATCGCGACGAATGCCGCCAATCAGGTTCAGACCGTAGGTTTTACGCGCCCCGGTAAGAATTTCCGCCATCTTCATCGAGGTTTCGCGCACGCGGAAGAACTGCATAAACCCGGAGTCGAAGCCGGTAAAGTGGCAGGCGAGGCCGAGGTTCAGCAGGTGCGAGTGCAGGCGCTCCACCTCCAGCAGAATGGCGCGGATCATCTGCGCGCGCTCCGGCACTACGATGCCCATCGCGTTCTCTACCGAAGTGGTGTAGGCGGTGCTGTGGGCGAAACCGCAGATACCGCACACGCGGTCCGACAGGAAGGTGACTTCGTTGTAGCCCATCCGGGTTTCCGCCAGCTTTTCCATCCCGCGATGGACGTAGAACAGGCGGTAGTCGGCGTCGATAATATTCTCGCCGTCAACGAACAGGCGGAAGTGGCCCGGTTCGTCGGAGGTGACGTGCAGCGGGCCAATCGGCACCACGTTGTTTTTCTTGCTGCCCAGCTCGTTGATAAACTCGTAGGTTTCAGCATCGGTGGTCGGTGCCGGGCGTTGACGGTAGTCCATGCTGTCTTTTCGCAGCGGATAGAGTTCATCCGGCCAGTCGTCCGGCAGCACCAGCCGGCGCTCGTCCGGCAGCCCCACCGGCACCAGGCCGTACATATCGCGCACTTCGCGCTCGCCCCACACCGCCGCCGGCACGCGCGGCGTCACCGACGGATATTCCGGTTTATTGGCGTCCACTTCCACGCGCACGGTGATCCAGCATTTCGTGCCCTGCTCCATCGACAGCACGTAGTAGACGGCGTAGTGGCCGTTGAGCTTGCGTTCGTCGTTGCCGAACAGCACCGACAGCCAGCCACCCTGCTTGTAGTACAGGAACTCGACCACTTCAGGCAGATAGTTGACCTTTACCGTGACCGTCAACTGGTCTTTGGTCTGCCAGGCTTCATCCAGCACCACGCCCGGAAAGGCCTGATGCAGCGCGGCGAGATAGTGTTGACCGATTTTTTCTTCAGACATGCTCAAACTCTCTTAAATCACGCCACCAGCAAGGAGACGAAGGCTAAAAAGGCAAAACCAAACCCGGCCCAGGTGACGCGGGAGGTGGCGCAAAAGCGCAGACGCGCCATGCTGTTTTCGAACAGCGCAATCACCAGCACGCCAAGCACCAGCTTGACGACGGCAACCACCAGCGCCAGCAGCAGACCGCCGACGCTAAAGCTGGTCATCTGTCCCCACGGGATAAATACGCCGACGAACATTTGCAGGACCACCAGCTGCTTGAGGCTGATGCCCCACTTCAGCACGCCGAAGCCGCTACCGCTGTATTCCGAGAGCGGGCCTTCCTGAAGCTCCTGCTCCGCTTCCGCCAGGTCGAACGGCAGCTTGCCCATTTCGATAAAGGTGGCGAAGGCGCAGGCGCACAGCGCCAGAATCAGCGGAAGAGTGCGGGCGACAGGCCTGTGATAAATGGTGTCGGTGATACTGCTGATATGGGTGGACCCGGCGACCTGAGCCGCGACCCACAGGCCGAGCAGTAGGATAGGCTCCACCAGCACGCCGAGCATCGCTTCACGGCTCGCCCCGATAGCGGTAAACGGGCTGCCGGTATCGAGGCCGGAGATAGCGAAGAAGAAACGGGCGATGGCGAACAGGTAGATCAGGGTAATCAGGTCGCCCAGCCCCGCCATCGGCGAATCAACGGTCACCACCGGCAGCGCAGTAGCGATAGTCAGCATCACGCCGACCATCACGTACGGCGTCAGGCGGAAGACCCAGCCGGAGGCATCCGGGCCAACGCTCTGGCGCCCCAGCAGTTTCAGGATATCCCGGTACTCCTGCAGTACGCCCGGACCGCGGCGATTATGCAGACGGGCGCGGGCGACGCGGGTCACCCCGGACAACAGCGGCGCGACGGCGAACAGCACCAGCGCCTGCAACAATGCAATTAATACGCTCATTCTCAGGCTCCTCGGGAAATCACAATCACCACCAGTACCGCCAGCTCCACCAGCGCCACGCCGCGAAACAGCGCGGGCGCAGAAGCGTTCTGCCAGCCGGGCACCAGGCGCACCGGGTTCAGCCAGTGGCGCAGCTTGAGAATTGGCGCAAAAGCCTCTTTCACCGGCATGGCGAAACCGTGGGCGGTCACCACCATGGATTTTTCATGGTCATAGCCGCAGACCCAGGCCGCGCCGCGCGAGCGCGCCGGCAGGCGATCGCCCTTAAAGAAGATCATCAGCAGCAGCGGCAGCAGCGGGCAGGCAATCAGCAGAATAGCGATCAGCGGCTGAGACACCACGCTGGAGACCTCCGCCTGCACCGGAAACGCCCCGCTCACCAGCGGCAGCAGCCACGGCGCAGCAACCCCGCCAATCACGCAGCAGACGGCGGCCAGCACCACGCTAAAGGTCATCAGCCCCGGCGCGCAGGTGGCGTTTTCCGCCTCTTTGCTTCGCGGCGCGCCGAGGAAGGTGACGCCGTAGACTTTCGCCATACACATCACCGCCAGCGCGCCGGTTATCGCCAGGCCCACCGCCAGCAGCGGCCCAAGCAGGCGGCCAACAAACGCGTCGCCGGTGCTCAACTTAAAGAAGGACTGATAGATAACCCACTCTCCGGCGAAGCCGTTCAGCGGCGGCAGCGCGGCCATCGCCATCAGACCCACCAGCATCGAAAGGGAAATCAGCGGCATTTTCTTGCCGATCCCGCCAAGCTTTTCGATATCGCGATGGCCGGTGCGGAACCACACCGCTCCCGCGCCGAGGAACAGGGTAGTTTTAAACAGGCTATGGTTAATCAGGTGATACATGCCGCCGATAAAGCCCAGCACCATCAGGGTTGGGTTATGAGTCGCCACGCCGGTGACGAATGCCCCGAGGCCGAGCAGGATAATGCCGATGTTTTCCAGGGTGTGGTACGCCAGCAGGCGCTGAATATTGTGCTCCATCAGGGCGTACAGCCCGCCGACGAAGGCGGTGATCATCCCCAGCACCAGCAGCATCACGCCCCACCACAGCGGCGGAACGCTGCCGGCCAGCGAGACCGTCAGGATGCCGTACAGACCGACCTTCATCACTACCGTAGAAAACAGCGCGGCAGCCGGAGCGCTGGCGCCAGCGTGGGCCTGCGGCGCCCAGCCGTGCAGCGGAATGACCCCGGCCAGCAGCGCAAAGCCGATCAGGCCCGGCAGCCACAGCAGCGCGTTTTGCGGCGCCGCCACCGCCAGCTGGGTAATCTGCCCCAGTTCAAGGGTGCCGTAGGTCGACCAGACCAGCCAGCAGCTCCACGCCATCAGCAGCGTACCGAGGCGTCCCAGCGCAAACCACAGCTTGCCGGACTGCGCGCAGCCGGTAAGAAACGCGGCGCAAAGGGCCATAATCTCCGCCATCACCACCAGCGCGCCGAAGTTCGTCACCACCACGGCGCAGACGGCGGCGGCCAGCAGGAGATTCACCAGCAGACCGTTGGCTTTAACCTGCGGATGACGATGCCAGGCGATATTGAACAGCGAAATCGGCAGCGCCGACAGGCCGATTGCCAGCAGCCACAGCGCATTGACGCCGCCAACGCGCAGGGGCTGGTGCAGCATTTGCAGCATGCCGGCGCTGACGCGATCCGGCATCAGCAGCGCCGTTCCGCCCGCCAGCACCAGCATCGCGCTGGCGACCGCGCCGCCAATCCCGGCGATCGCCCCGCTCAGCGGTTTGCGCAGGGCGAACAAAAACGCCAGCACCGCGCTGGCGGCGTACCAGGCCACCGCCTGATTCACTAAGGAAATCACACTCATTTCACGTCCCCTTGTTGCGCCTGGAACAGCGACAGATCGCCGAGGTCGGTATTAAAAGTCAGCTGCCGCTTACGCTTGCTGGCCTGGGCGATATCGCGGATATCCACCAGCAGCAGCGCTTTGGTCGGGCAGGTGCGCACGCACGCCGGGCCTTCCTCATCGAAGTGGCACAGGTCGCATTTGACGGCGATAGCGCGTACGCCCGGCACCCAGTCGAGCAGCGAGCTGACGCGCGCCGGGGCCGGCGGCGCGGCGGGCGCCATCGGCGTATTGGCGTTAGCCGGAATATCCAGCGGGCGGCTGCCGGAAAACTCAATGGCGCCGAACGGACAGGCGATGCCGCACAGCTTGCAGCTTACGCACAGGCTCTCATTGAGCTGCACCGCGCCATCGACGCGATTAATGGCATTAACCGGGCAGACGGCGGCGCAGGGCGCATCTTCACAGTGGTGGCACATCTGCGGCGCGGATTCTTTTTCATTGCGCATCAGCCGTAGCCGGGGCATGGCTTGCAGGCCCTGCTGGCGGTGAGTCTCAGCGCAGGCGGCTTCGCAGGTGCGACAGCCGATACAGACGGTGGAGTCAGCAATTACAAAACGGTTCACCGGGTCGTCCTCAGGTGAAAGTCATTTTTGACGAAAACAGGTTGCGCAGGTGTCAGCTTCGACACTTGTCGACACCTGACGATTAACGGGCCAGCGTCAGGTGGTTTAAATCCACCGGCTGGTCTTGTTCGATAGCCTCGTAGAGACGGTCATAAACGCTGGCGATAGTCGCCAGATAGTGCTCCAGAACCTGCTCGCGATCGCGGTTGCTGATCCGGCCATCAATGGTGCCGTCTGAGCCCAGCGTGGCCTGGGCAATCAGCCGTCTGTCGCCGCCGTCTTTACTCTCTACGTAATACTCGATGGTGTGGCTGTTAAAGCCCTCCGCCAGCGCCACGTAAACCTGAAAATGACCAAACAATACGAAGCACAGCTCTTTATCCGGCGCGCAGCTCATCGCATGATGCAAACGCGCTTTCGACAGGGTTATCCCCTGTACCAGCGAGTTGCAGTAGGTATGCCACTGCTCCTGATGCTGGCGGTGACGATCGGCGATGTAGTCCGCCTTTTCACTTAATTCCCAAATAGTCATCCCGGATCCCCCGTTGTATGAGATGCACCGGTTAAGCATTTTTCATGCCAAAAATTAATTAATTGATTTTTAACGATTTTAATAAATTTACCCTATAAGAAAGACATGTCGATGACGATGTCTGAGCGGTGTCATCGACATTTTTATGACATTACTTATGACCTGGCATCGTTATTGCATTAATGGGCCATCGCGATACGGAGGCACCATGCACGAAATCACCCTTAGCCAGCGGGCGCTGGAAATTATCGAACAGCAGGCGCTGCATGCCGGCGCGCGTCGGGTCACCGGCGTGTGGCTGAAAGTGGGGGCATTTTCCTGCGTGGAAGCCAGCGCGCTGACCTTCTGCTTTGAGCTGGTGTGCCGCGGCACGCTGGCGGAAGGCTGTGAGCTGCATATCGACGAACAACAGGCTGAATGCTGGTGTGAATCCTGCCAGCAGTACGTGCATCTCATCTCACAGCACGTGCGCCGCTGCCCGCAGTGTCAGAGCGACCGGCTGCAAATTGTGGCGGATGACGGCTTACAGATTCAGCGACTAGAAGTGGAGTAATAAGATTATGTGTACAACCTGCGGCTGCGGTGAAGGCAACCTTTATATAGAAGGCGACGAGCATAACCCGCATTCGGCGTTTCGCAGCGCCCCCTTCGCGCCCGCCCCGCGCCAGATGATGACCATTACCGGCGTGAAAACCGATAACTTTTCCCCCACCCGCTCGGAGACTGGCGACCTGCACTACGGTCATGGCGAAGCGGGTACCCATGCGCCGGGCCAGAGCCAGCGGCGGATGCTGGAAGTGGAAATCGACGTCCTGGATAAAAACAACCGTCTGGCCGCCCGCAACCGCGCGCGCTTCGCCGCCAGGAGCCAGCTGGTGCTGAACCTGGTCTCCAGCCCCGGCTCCGGCAAAACCACCCTGCTGACGGAAACCCTGCTGCGGCTGAAAGAGAAAACCGCCTGCGCGGTCATTGAAGGCGATCAGCAAACGGTGAACGACGCCGCGCGCATCCGCGCCACCGGCACTCCGGCGATTCAGGTCAACACCGGCAAAGGCTGCCATCTCGACGCGCAGATGATCGCCGACGCCGCGCCGCGCCTGCCGCTGGCGGACCACGGCATTCTGTTTATCGAAAACGTCGGCAACCTGGTGTGTCCGGCAAGTTTCGACCTCGGCGAACGTCATAAAGTGGCGGTGCTGTCGGTAACCGAAGGCGAAGACAAACCGCTGAAGTATCCGCATATGTTCGCCGCCGCCAGCCTGATGCTGCTTAACAAGGTCGACCTGCTGCCGTATCTCAACTTTGACGTAGAGAAGTGCCTGGCCTGCGCCCGCGAGGTGAACCCGGATATTGACATTATTCTGCTTTCCGCCACCAGCGGCGAAGGCATGGACCAGTGGCTTCGCTGGCTGGAGGCGCAGCAATGTGCATAGGCATACCCGGACAAATCTGCGCTATTGACGGCAATCTGGCGAAGGTCGAAGTGTGCGGCATTCAACGCGAAGTCGACCTGACCCTGGTGGGCGCGGTTGACGATCGCGGTCAGCCGCGTCTCGGCCAGTGGGTGCTGGTCCACGTGGGTTTTGCCATGAGCGTGATTAACGAAGCCGAAGCCCGCGATACCCTCGAGGCGCTGCAAAATATGTTTGAAGTCGAGCCTGACGTCGGCGCGCTGCTGTACGGCGAGGAGCGATAAATGCGTTTTGTTGATGAATACCGCGCTCCGGAACAGGTGATGCAGCTGGTGGAACATCTCCGGCTGCGCGCGCGCCTGCTGCCGCATACCGCCGAACGTCCGCTGCGCATAATGGAAGTGTGCGGCGGCCATACCCACGCTATTTTTAAATTTGGCCTCGATCAGCTGCTGCCGGAAAATATTGAATTTATCCACGGCCCCGGCTGCCCGGTGTGCGTGCTGCCGATGGGGCGTATCGACGCCTGTATCGATATCGCCAGCCGTCCGGGGGTGATTTTCTGCACCTTTGGCGACGCCATGCGCGTACCGGGAAAAAACGGCTCGCTGCTGCAGGCAAAATCGCGCGGCGCCGACGTCCGCATCGTCTATTCGCCGATGGACGCCCTGAAGCTGGCGCAGCAGCACCCCGATCGAGAAGTGGTATTCTTCGGTCTCGGCTTTGAAACGACGATGCCCGCCACCGCCCTGACCCTGCGTCAGGCCCGCGAGCGCGGCGTCGGGAACTTTTACTTTTTCTGCCAGCACATCACCCTGCTGCCGACCCTGCGCAGCCTGCTCGACCAGCCGGATAACGGTATCGACGCTTTTCTCGCCCCCGGTCACGTCAGCATGGTGATTGGCACCGATGCTTACGGGTTTATCGCCAGCGACTATCACCGTCCATTAGTGGTGGCCGGATTCGAACCGCTTGATCTACTGCAAGGCGCGATGATGCTGGTTGAGCAGACAATAGCGCAGCACAGCGAAGTGGAGAACCAGTATCGCCGGGTGGTGCCCGATGAGGGCAACCCGCTGGCGCAGTCGGCCATCGCCGACGTGTTTTGCCTCAGCGGCGATAGCGAGTGGCGCGGTCTGGGGGTGATTAACGACTCCGGCGTGCACCTGACGGCCGCGTATCAGCGTTTCGACGCAGAAGCGCATTTCCGCCCGGCGCCGCAGCGGGTCTGCGACGACCCGCGCGCCCGCTGCGGCGAGGTGCTGACCGGCCGCTGTAAACCGCACCAGTGCCCGCTATTCGGCAATACCTGCAACCCGCAGAGCGCATTCGGCGCGCTGATGGTCTCATCGGAAGGCGCCTGCGCCGCCTGGTATCAATATCGCAGTCAGGAAATCGAAGCATGAAAAGCGTTCAGTTAGCCCATGGTAGCGGCGGTCAGGCGATGCAGCAGCTGATCGGCGACCTGTTTATGCAGGCTTTCGCCAACCCCTGGCTGGCGGAGCAGGAAGATCAGGCGCGTCTCGATCTCGCTCAGCTTAGCGCGCAGGGCGACAGGCTCGCCTTCTCCACCGACAGCTACGTTATCGATCCGCTGTTTTTCCCCGGCGGTAATATCGGCAAGCTGGCGGTCTGCGGCACGGCGAACGATGTGGCGGTGAGCGGCGCGCTGCCGCGCTATCTCTCCTGCGGGTTTATTCTCGAAGAGGGGCTGGAGATGGCCACCCTCGAAGCGGTGGTGAGCAGCATGGCGCAGACCGCGCGGGAAGCCGGTATCGCCATTGTGACCGGCGATACCAAAGTGGTGCCGCGCGGGGCGGCGGATAAGCTGTTTATCAATACCGCCGGGATCGGCGTCATCCCCACCGGTATTCGCTGGGGAGCGCAGCAGATTAGCGCGGGAGACGTGCTGCTGGTCAGCGGCACGCTTGGGGATCACGGGGCAACGATCCTCAACCTGCGCGAACAGATGGGGCTGGACGGCGCGCTGTCCAGCGACTGCGCGGTGCTGACGCCCTTGATTCAGACGCTGCGCGACGTAGCTGGCGTGAAAGCCCTGCGCGATGCCACCCGCGGCGGCGTTAACGCGGTGGCCCATGAATTCGCCGCCGCCAGCGGCTGCGGAATAGAGCTGCATGAACAAAAGCTGCCGGTTAACGATACCGTACGCGGCGTGTGCGAGCTGCTGGGGCTGGACGCGCTTAATTTCGCCAACGAGGGTAAGCTGTTGATCGCCGTTGCCCGCGAGGCGGCGGAAAGCGTACTTGCGCACTTACGGTCTCATCCATTAGGCCGCGATGCGGCGATAATCGGCGACGTTGTGCCGCGCGCGGGCGTGCGCTCTGTCGGTCTGTACGGCGTCAAACGCACGCTGGATCTTCCTCACGCCGAGCCGCTGCCGAGAATTTGTTAACGAGATTCAGGCGCTTTCCCGGAGGCGGCGCGATGCGCCTGTCCGGGCTACCCTAACCCGGATCGCACGGACCTGTAGCCCGGACAGATGCGCAGCATCGCCTCCGGGGAAAAATCAGGATCTCTGTATGATTATCCAGCCCAAACCAGCGGGCACCCACGGATGGGTTAATGGCGGTCACAACCGCTTTATTAACAGACTATTATTTGTGTCATCACTTTCTTCTGCGCCGCTTTGCGGCGCTTTTGGACTTAAGCAATGTCGTATACACCGATGGGCGATCTTGGGCAGCAGGGTCTGTTTGATATCACCCGCATTTTATTACAGCAGCCGGACCTTGCCGCGCTGAGCGAGACGCTGACCGGCCTGGTGCAGCAGTCCGCGCTCGCCGACCGGGCGGCGATTATTCTGTGGCATTCCGGCAATCATCGCGCTATCCGGCACGCCTGCGACGACGCGGGGCAGCCGGTGAGCTACGAAGATGAAACCGTCCTCGCCAACGGCCCGGTTCGACGCCTGCTATCGCGTCCGGATGCGCTGCATTGCGATAGCGCCACCTTTGCCGAAACCTGGCCGCAGCTCGCCGTAAGCGGACTCTACCCCAACTTTGGCTATTACTGCCTGCTGCCGCTGGCGGCGGAAGGGCGTATCTTCGGCGGCTGCGAATTTATTCGCGACGACAACCGGCCGTGGACTGAAAAAGAGTACCAGCGGCTGCGCACCTTTACGCAAATCGTTGCCGTGGTCACCGAACAGATCCAAAGCCGGGTCAGCAACAACGTCGATTACGACCTGCTGTGCCGGGAACGCGATAACTTCCGCATCCTGGTGGCGATCACCAACGCGGTGCTCTCGCGGCTGGATATCGATGAGCTGGTCAGCGAAGTGGCCAAAGAGATCCACCGCTACTTCCGCATCGACGCCATCAGCGTGGTACTGCGCAGCAACCGCAAAGGTAAGCTCAATATCTACTCCACCCACTACCTCGACGCCAGCCATCCGGTACATGACCAGAGCGAAGTGGACGAAGCCGGTACCCTGACCGAGCGGGTATTCAAAAGCAAAGAGATGCTGCTGCTCAATCTCCACGAGCACGACCCGCTGGCGCCGTACGAAAAAATGCTTTTCGAGATGTGGGATAACAAAATCCAGACCCTGTGCCTGCTGCCGTTGATGTCCGGTAATACTCTGCTTGGGGTGCTGAAGCTGGCGCAGTGCGATGAAAAAGTCTTCACAACCACCAACCTCAAGCTGCTGCGGCAAATCGCCGAGCGCGTCTCGATCGCCATCGACAACGCCCTCGCCTACCGCGAGATTCAGCGGCTGAAAGAGCGGCTGGTCGATGAGAACCTCGCCCTGACCGAACAGCTCAACAACGTTGAGAGCGAGTTTGGCGAAATCATTGGCCGCAGCGAGGCCATGAACAGCGTGCTCAAGCAGGTGGAGATGGTGGCGCAGAGCGACAGTACGGTGCTGATCCTCGGCGAAACCGGCACCGGTAAGGAGCTGATTGCCCGCGCTATTCATAACCTGAGCGGCCGCAATAGCCGCCGGATGGTCAAAATGAACTGCGCGGCGATGCCAGCCGGGCTGCTGGAAAGCGACCTGTTTGGCCACGAGCGCGGCGCTTTCACCGGCGCCAGCGCCCAGCGTATCGGCCGTTTCGAACTGGCGGACAAAAGCTCGCTGTTTCTCGATGAAGTGGGCGATATGCCGATTGAACTACAGCCGAAACTGCTGCGCGTGTTGCAGGAGCAGGAGTTCGAGCGTCTCGGCAGCAATAAGCTGATTCACACCGACGTGCGCCTGATCGCCGCCACCAACCGCGATCTTAAACAGATGGTCGCCGATCGCGAGTTTCGCAGCGATCTCTACTACCGGCTGAACGTCTTCCCGATCCATCTGCCGCCCCTGCGCGAACGGCCGGAGGATATTCCTCTGCTGGTGAAGGCCTTCACCTTTAAAATCGCCCGCCGTCTCGGACGCAATATCGACAGCATTCCGGCGGAGACGCTGCGCCTGCTTAGCCGCATGGAGTGGCCGGGTAACGTGCGCGAACTGGAGAACGTCATTGAACGCGCGGTGCTGCTGACCCGCGGCAGCGTGCTGCAGCTTTCACTGCCGGAAATGAGCCTCGAGACTGAGCCGCTGCCGGCAGAAGTGCTGCCCGAAGAGGGCGAAGACGAATACCAGCTCATTGTCCGGGTGCTGAAAGAGAGTAACGGGGTGGTCGCCGGGCCGAAGGGCGCGGCCCAGCGTCTGGGATTAAAGCGCACGACACTGCTTTCGCGCATGAAACGGTTGGGTATTAATAAAGACCAGCTGCAGTAGGCATAACCTTAAAACGCCGTTTCATTTTATTTTTAATGAAACAGCGTTCTGTGAGACAACTCGCTTTACCCGTTCCTGATGAATGATAAATAAGCTTTTTCCTTAATGGAGATGCTTATGACGCGTTTACCTCTGGCCGCCGCCATCGCTTTGCTTTTGGCTTCTCCGGCGGCATTTTCCTCTCTCCCCATCTTTTCTGTCTGGCCCGGCGGTGAAGCCCCCGGCGCGAAAAACAGTCCGGCGA
Source organism: Klebsiella sp. S69 (assembly GCF_016516145.1). Lineage (NCBI taxonomy): Bacteria > Pseudomonadati > Pseudomonadota > Gammaproteobacteria > Enterobacterales > Enterobacteriaceae > Klebsiella > Klebsiella sp. S69. The sequence goes on from NZ_JACVUU010000013.1 coordinate 42,395, forward strand.
GCGAATCGCTGGTAGAGCGCAGCAAAGATCCCTCGCTGCCCGATCGCGCGGTCACCGGGATTCGTGCTCCGACAATTACCGTTTACGCACCGGAGAAGCCCAACGGTATTGCGCTGCTGGTGACGCCGGGCGGCTCTTACCAGCGAGTGGTATTGGATAAAGAGGGCAGCGATCTCGCCCCGGTATTTAACGCCCGTGGCTATACCCTGTTTGTCATGACCTACCGGATGCCGGCGGACGGTCACGCAGAAGGCAGCGAGGCGCCGTTGGCCGATGCGCAGCGCGCGCTGCGTACCCTGCGGGCGCGGGCCGCCGAGTGGCATATCGACCCGCATAAAATCGGCATTATGGGCTTTTCCGCCGGGGGGCACGTGGCGGCCAGCCTGGAGACCCGGTATAGCGAACCGGCTTACGCCGCCGTGGACGCGGTTGATCGGCAGAGCGCGCGGCCGGACTTCGCGGTGCTCGGCTATCCGGTGATTTCGATGGATCCGGCGATTGCCCATCCCGGATCGCGCAAGGCATTGATTGGCGAAACGCCGACGGCGGAGCGGCAGCATCGTTATTCACCGGAGCAGAACGTCACGCCGCAGACGCCGCCAACCTTTATTTTCCACGCGGTAGACGATCCTTCCGTGCCGGTGGATAACGCGCTGGTGATGTTTAACGCCCTGCGCGCGCAGCAGGTGCCGACCGAGCTGCATCTGTTCGCCGAGGGGAAACACGGATTTGGTATTCGCGGGACCCGGGGCCTGCCCGCCGCCGAATGGCCGCAGCTGGCGATGAACTGGATAGCTTCGCTGGCGGAAATGAACAAATCGCGCCAATAATCCCCGGTGGGGATGACTTCGTGGAGGCGATGCTGCGCATCTGTCCGGGCTACAAGTTCGTGCGGTTTGGTAGCCCGGACAGGCGCGTCAAGCGCCGCCTCCGGGGGGATTTTGCCGGGCTATTTATCAGAACTGAAGCCGTTGCTGGTCGCCAGTTCGGCAAACCACAGCGCGTTGCGCTTTATCAGCCGCTCGCCGGTTTGCAGGTCGAGCCGCCAGAAGCCGTAGCGGCGCTTGAACGAGTTAATCCACGACCAGTTATCGATAAAGGTCCACTGATGCACGCCAAAGCAGTTCGCGCCGTCGGCAATGGCGCGATGCAGCTGCACCAGATGCTCTTCCATCAGGCCGATGCGGAACGAATCGTCAATCACCCCGTCCTCGCCCGGCTCGCCTTCCGACTCAATATCCATCGCGATACCAATTTCTGCGAGGAACCACTTTATATTGCCGTAGTTATCGCGAATGTTGGCGGCAATGTCATAAATCGCCTGCGGCAGAATCTCATTATTATCGCGATAAGGATTAAAGCGCCCTTGCGGATTCACATAGTTTTCGAAATAGAACTCCGGGGTGAAATAGTCCAGCGTATAGTCGCTTTCGCGCGCTTTCACCCGCCGCGGAACGTAATAGTTAACGCCGAGAAAATCGACGCGCGATCCGGTAATCAGCTCAACGTCGGCTTTTGTCACCTCCGGCAAACAGTCGTGCGCGGCCAGAATTTCGCACAGCGCTTTCGGGAACTGATGTTTCACCAGCGGGTCGAGGAAGCTGCGGTTGAAGAACAGATCCGCATACCACGCCGCTTTTTGGTCTTCCGCGCTGTCGTTGCGGGTATAGGACGGCGTCAGATTCAGCACCACGCCAATCTCGCTTTCCAGCGCCAGCGCGCGAAACTCGCGCACCGCTTTGGCGTGGGCCAGCATAATGTTAAACGCCACCTGCGCCGCCAGACTGCCGTCTTTCTTGCAGGGATAGTGGAAGTCATACAGATAGCCGCCCTCAACCGGCACAATCGGCTCGTTGAAGGTGATCCAGTATTTCACTTTGTGCCCAAACAGCTCAAAAGCGGTACGGGCAAAACGCGCGAAAAGATCGGTCACGTGCGCCGACTCAAAGCCGCCGTACTGCTTTTGCAGCGCTTCCGGCATGTCAAAGTGATAGAGGTTGATCATCGGCTCGATGCCGTTTTCAATCATCTCATCCAGGTAGGCATGATAAAAACGCACCGCGTCCGCATTGGGCGCGCCGGTTTCGAAGTCGTCAATCAGACGCGACCACTGAATCGAGGTGCGAAAAGAGTTGAACCCGGTCCGCTTCATCAACGCCACGTCCTGGGGATACTGATGGTAAGTGTCGCAAACCGTTTGCGGCCCAATCTGCTGATAAAAACGTTCCGGCTGTTCGGCAAACCAGCTATCCCAAATAGAACGATGCGGCTTGTTGCTTATCCCTTCCGTTTGCGGACCGGATGCCGCCGCGCCCCAAAAAAAACCTTCCGGAAACTGATACCGGGTCATAACGCCTCCTGTAAGTTAAAAAAGGCCGCGCCCAACGGGCGCAGCCAATAAGCACTACTCTGCAACCACTTCAATCGATTTGATAAACATGTAGCCCCAGTCGCCGGCGAATTTACCGAAGTCGATGCGGTTATCGCCGGCCTTCAGCTCCACCGGCACCCGCAGCTGCTGGCCCTGTTCATCGGTTTGCGGGAATTCAACCGCGATTGGCGCGCCGCCGTTGACGATAAACGAGTTTTTCTTGCCGCCCCATTTGCCGCTGAACGTCACCTGCAGCTGATACTTGCCGGCCCACGGCGCGGCAACCTGCCAGCTCACCTTATCGCCGTCGTTGGCGAACGGCCCGAGGAAGCCGTCTTCGTCAATCGTCAGCGCGTCTTTCTCGCTTTTCGCCGCCTCGATCTTGCCATCGGTCACGTTCACAACCCCGGCGCTAAAACGGCAGTAATCAGCGGGCGCTTTCCCGACGGCTTCTGTCACCGTGACCTTTACGGTTTTACTGCTTTTGAGCAGACCATCATCGGCGCTAAAGGTCAGCGCGTATTCACCGGGGGCGCTAAACCAGGCGCGGGTTTCGGCTTTATCCGTCGCGCAGATATGGGCCTGCGCGTTGCCGCCGTTGCTCCAGCTCACCTTAACGTTGCCATCCGGCAGCCCGTCATCGCGCCAGCTCGCGCTGAGCTGCACGCCCTGGTCCTGGCTGGTGGTGAGCGTTTCCACCAGCGTGACTTCCGGCGCCTGATTCGCCTGGGTGTGCTTCACGCTAATCACGTTCGAAGGCGATGAACTGCCGCTCTCGTTTTTAGCAATGACGCGGTAATAGTACGTATTCCCCAGTTGCAGACTGCGATAGTCATCGCGGAACAGATCCATTGTCTGCGGGTTCCACTCGTTTACGCCGTCCGAAATATCGCGCCCCACGATCTTCCACGGTCCGGATGCCGAATCGGCGCGCTCGACATCATAAGCGCGCCCTACCGCCGCCCCCAGCCAGTTAATCGCAAACGGTGAATCCGTCGCCCGCAACTTCGGCGCATCCGGCTTCGGCAGCGGCGGCGCTTTCTCCTGCCCGTTCATCTGCGCCGCGGCGGTCCGCACCAGATCGACCACCTCCATCTCCTGATTGGCTTTACCGTCGACCGGGAAGCCCGGCAAATGGTAGCTGTAGTGGCCGGTGGACTCTTTATGCCAGTAGAAACCGCCATCGTGACGATGACCGCGGAAGCCCCAGATTAAACCGCCCGCCGCCTGCGCGCCATTGACTTCGCTATGGACGATCGACTGCATAATGGCGTTAAGCTGCTGCGCATCCAGCAGGCCAAATTCGCCCACCATGTAGACTTTCTTACCCGCGGCCGCCGTCAGGTCTTTTTTCACCTGATCGGGATGGTTGTTATCGGCATTGGTGTAGTAGTGGTTGCTGACGATATCGACATGGGGATCGTTAAGCGCAAACGAATTAATTTTCTTATAGGTGCCATCCACCACCAGCTGATGCGGCGCCCACTTTTTGATCCATGCGGCGGTCTGCTGAAGGAACGCCGCATTGGTATCCTCCAGCTCGTTGCCGGTCTCCCAGGCCATAATCGCTTTTTCGTCATAGTAAGGGCGCCCGGTTACGCTGTTGGTACGGGTGATAACCTGACGAATCACGTCCAGATAGGCCTTGAAGGTTTTACTATCGGTACGGTAAAAATCCTCCGGCTTTTCGTGGTAGAACGCCGCCAGCTGCTCGCGACCGCCCCACCACCACCAGTGATCGATAAACGGTAGAATCAGTCGCAGCCCCTGTTTGTCCGCCTCGGCGATCATGTTGTCGTACACCCGCATCGCCTTTTCGTTCAGGCGCGGCATGCCGTCGGCGGTTTCCGGGGCCAGAATATGGGTTTCGCGACCGCAGGCCTCGTCAAACGTCTGCTGCACCGAGAGCACGTATACCCGCTGCGCCCTGGCGCCGGTTTGCACCAGCGCTTTAATCCAGTTTTCCTGTTCCTCCGCCGTCGGCCAGCGGAAGTATTGCCCCCAGCCGCGCGAGTCGGCTTTACAGGTGCCGCGCGCGTCGTCTTCAATACGATGCAGCTCCGGCGCATGAATGCCCGCAAAGCGGAACACCTTGTCGCCATCTTTTAACGTTGCGCCGTCGCGGGTAATAAAGTGTTCAAAGTGCGACTGTTCTGCGGCCATCGCGCCTGCGCTTCCCAGCGCCGAAAGCAGCGCGACGAGCATCAGTTTTTTCACCGGTTTAATCATCGTTATCTCTCCTTAGAACCAGACTTCGGCCTGCACGCCGAAGTTCAGCGTGTCGGTATCGCCGCTGCGCGAGTAGCTACCGGCGGAAAGGGTATTGGTGCTCCAGTCATAGTTGCCGTCCAGCGCGTCGGACACCCCCTTATCCCACTTCGCGTAAGTCACGAAGAAGCGCAGCTGCGGGCGCGTCCAGAAGCCGGAATCAAAGGTCAGGGTCGGCGCGATGGTCACTTTAGTCAGGCCGCCTTTGCCCTTGCCGTCCACGCCTTTGTAGTTTTTATCGTCGAGATATTCGTAGCCCAGCTCGTACTGCATGGCGAAGTTTTTGGTGATCTGCTGGTACGGGCGGATCCCCGCCACCCAGCTGGTGCGCCCCCAGCCTTCGGCGTCTTCCGTCCACCAGCGGTAGTTTTTGTCTTTCTGATAGTAGGCAAACGTGGAGATTTCCCAGTCGCCGAGCGAGGCCATGTTATCCAGCACCACGCGCCATGATTGGGTATCGTCGAGGTTTGCCCAGCCCCAGCCGTTTTTACCCAGCGAGTCTCCCGCCGCCAGGCCGCGTCCGTACTGGAAGACCACGCGAGAGTAGCCGCCGGTCAGGCCGTAGAAGCCGTCAAAGTTGTAAACGCCGGTCACGCCGTAGCCTTTTTCCGCCGAGGTCGGGTGCTTCTCGTTGCGGTTCATGTGGTGGCCAATCAGCTCAAGATCGAAGCCGGTGCCGCCGATCTTTTTCAGCCACAGGTTGAGCGAGTAGTCATCCGGATAGCCCTGATCGCCTTTGTCGACCGGGTAGGCTTTGGTTTCGTCCGTCGGCGAGAAGGCGTAAACCCCGGCATCGAAGCGCGCGAAGCCAAGATCCATATTGTCGAAGCCGCCGCCGGTGCCGTTGTACTGAATGTACTCCCAGTCAAACTGATGGCTGGAGGTGTTGGAGCTGCTGTAGCGCTTACCGGCCCAGAAGGTCATCTCCGGGGCAAAGTCGAGGTTGGACAGTTCGGCAAAACCTTCGCGGAACTGCACATCATGCCCGTCGTCGTCCTGACAGTTCCAGTCAGAGGTACATTTTGACTGATGGGTGATGTTGGCCTGGACTTTTGCCACCACGCCGCTGTCCGAGGTTAACGTCACCGTTGGGATCAGTTCGATCTTGGTATCTTCTTCGTTGCCCAGACGCCACTTGCCGTCCGGCATCAGGCCAACGGAGTCAGCGCGATTGCCGTCGGCGTTGGCAAGGATCCCTGAACGGATATAGCCATGCAGCATAAAATCGTACTTCGGATCGGCGCTGGCGCAGTCGCTCATCACCGCAAGGGCAAGTAAAGACAGAGGTATTGAATGATTTAGCCTGATCATTTTTTATCCTTGGTTATTTTTTTATTAACACTGCCTGAGAACGGGAGGAAATTTACGGATGAAAAAAGGAAATGTACATCCACAAACGGAAAGCGCTTTCCGCAATTGCCGGATGAGTTCACAAATTTAACGATAGCGGGCAAATATTCGTGATGGAGTTCACATATTCTGGCAGAAATAAAAAAGCCCGCGCAGGGCGGGCTGGGGCAGACAGGCGAAAAGCTTAGCGTTCAGCGTCGGCAAGCTGGCGTTCGTAGACCTTAAAGAACGGGCGATAGAGCATCCAGGCGTTAAAAATAGCGAACAGGCACATGCATAAGTTTTTCCAGCTACCGTTGGCTGACCACGCCGCGCCGAGCGGCGCCGGCATCGACCACGGCAGCATCGCCACCGCCCGGTCGAGAATCCCCAAATGGGTTAAATACCAGGCGATACAGGCATTTATCAGCGGCACAAAAATAAACGGCAGCAGAAAAACCGGGTTCATGATAATCGGAAAGCCGAACAATATCGGCTCATTAATGTTAAACAGCGAGGGAAGCAGGCCAATTTTCCCGACGCTTTTCAACTGCCGGGAACGGCTGCGCATCGCCATAAAAACCAGCGGCAGCGTCGAGCCGATACCGCCGATTAGCAGGTAGAAATCCCAGAATCCCTGCAGGTAAATATGCGGTAACGTGGCGGAACCGGCGGCCAGCGCCTGTTGGTTTTCAAACAGATAGGTCATCCAGAACGGGTTCATAATCCCGGTGATAATTAGCGCGCCGTGAATACCGACAAACCAAAGCAGGTTGCAGATAAATAACGATATTAAAACCGCGGTTAGGGTATCGGAGGCCACCACCAGCGGCCGCACCGCTTCGCTAATCAGCTCCGGTAAAATGCGCCCGGTGCTTTGCAACAGCAGCGCGTTAATGACGCTAATAGAGAGCATCACCACCAGCAGCGGAATCAGTAGCTGAAAGCCGTTACGGGTCATCACCGGTACCTCTTCCGGCAGGCGGATGCACCAGCCTTTCTTATAGAAAAAGCGTACAATTTCAATGGCGTAAGTACTCGATATCAGCGCGGTAAAAATCCCCATTCCGCCAAGAAAAATATTGGTCGCGCCGTTGTCGCGAAAGCCGATAAACAGCAAAAACGCCAGGCAGCCGGTCAGCCCGCAGAGCCGCTCCGGTAGCCGGTACTGCTTGGCAAGACTGGCGCTGGCGCCGAAGGCCACAATCAGCGCCACCAGCCCGATAGTCAGTTCAAAAGTCGGCAGCAGAATAGGCCGCAGCTGGAAATAGAACTGGCCAAAGGCCGATGCGCCGTTGATGGAAACGGGCGGAAACAAAATCGGCACCAGCAAACTTCCGACGATCACAAACGGCATCGCCAGCGCAAAGCTGTCGCGCATCGCCGTAATGTGGTTATTGCGCGTCAGAACGTTGGCCAGCGGCGCCAGCCGCTGCTCGATGATATCGACGGCAACATTCATTAACTGAATGTTCATAATCCTGCCTTTCAGAAGAGAGTAGTCGCCTGGATGATCGCGCACTCCTGTGTAAAGTAAAAGCCCGTCATAGGTGATCGTGGTCACAATAAATAAATCCACAAACGGAAAGCGCTTTCCGTTTTATATCCGTTGTGACTATAGTCGGCGCATCCCACTCATCAGGAGCGATATATGAAAAAGATAATGTTGTGCTGTTCCGCGGGCATGTCCACCAGCCTGCTGGTGAAAAAAATGATCGCCGAGGCCGAGCAGCGCGGGTTGCCCGTAGAGATCAACGCCTTTGGCGTCGCGGAGTTCGATCAACAGGTCGGCCATTACCAGGTGGTCCTGCTGGGGCCGCAGGTGAAATACATGCAGAAAGATCTGCAAAAACAGGCTGATAAATACGGGATCCGCGTGGAACCCATCAACATGATGGATTACGGCATGCAGAAAGGCGGCGCCGTGCTGGATTTCGCGCTTTCCCTTATCGATAACAAAAACTAAGGAAAGATCATGAGCTCTCTGTACGCGAAGCTGATCGCCGTGATTGAACAGAAGATCACGCCTATGGCGGGGGCGATCGGCCAGCAAAAATACGTCACCTCCATCCGCGACGGTTTCATTACCGCCCTGCCCTTTATGATCGTTGGCTCGTTTTTGCTGGTGTTTATCTTCCCGCCGTTCTCCCCGGATACGACGTGGGGCTTTGCCCGCGCCTGGCTGCAATTTTCGCTCGATCATCGCGATGCGCTGATGCTGCCGTTTAACTTCAGCATGGGGGTGATGACGCTGTTTATCGCCGTCGGGATCGCCGCCAGCCTGGCGAAGCACCATAACCTGGACTCGCTGACCGCCGGGATGCTGTCGCTGATGTCGTTTCTGCTGGTGGCCGCGCCGCTGAAAGATGGCCAGATCTCTACCGCCTACTTCTCCGGCCAGGGGATCTTTACCGCAATTCTGGTGGCGATTTACTCTACCGAGCTGTACGCCTTTCTCAAACGCCACAACATTACGATCCGTCTACCGCCTGAAGTTCCGGCGGGCGTGGCGCGCTCGTTCGAGATCCTGATCCCGGTGCTGGCGATCGTGCTGACGCTGCATCCGCTGAACCTGTTTATCGAAGCGCAGCTGGGCATGATCATCCCGGAAGCGATCATGTCGCTGGTGAAACCGCTGGTGGCGGCTTCCGATACCCTACCGGCGATCCTGCTGTCGGTACTGGTGTGCCAGGTGCTGTGGTTTGCCGGCATTCACGGGGCGCTGATCGTCACCGGGATTATGAATCCGTTCTGGATGGCGAATCTGTCGATCAACCAGGCGGCGATGGCCGCAGGCACCGCGATTCCACATATCTATGTCCAGGGCTTCTGGGATCACTATCTGCTGATCGGCGGCGTCGGCTCCACCCTGCCGCTGGCGCTGATGCTGCTGCGCAGCAAGGCCGTGCATCTGCGGACGATTGGCCGGATGGGCGTGGTGCCGGGCGTATTTAACATCAACGAACCGATTCTGTTCGGCGCGCCGATCATCATGAACCCGCTGTTCTTCCTGCCATTCGTGCTGGTGCCGATGGTCAACGCGACCCTGGCCTACTTTGCGCTGAAGCTGGACCTGGTCAGCCGCGTGGTGTCGATGACGCCGTGGACGACGCCGGCCCCTATCGGCGCCTCCTGGGCGGCAAACTGGAGCTTTAGCCCGGTGATCATGTGCCTGATTTGTATGGCGACGGCGATGGTGATGTATCTGCCGTTCCTCAAAGCCTACGAAAAACAGCTGCTGGAGCAGGAGCACGCTAACGCCGCCGCCCAGGCTGAAGGCGCGCCGCAGTCCGCATAATTAATACTATTCAGAGGTTTGTCATGGAATTAGAAGAACAGGTGATGGGTATTATCATCAACGCCGGGCAGTCGCGCAGCCTGTGCTACGAAGCGCTGAGCTGCGCTAAAGCGGGAGACTTCGCCGCCGCCGATGAAAAAATGAAAGAAGCGGCGCATTTTGCCCGCGAAGCGCATCGGGTACAGACCCAGCTGATTGAAGCCGACGAAGGCGAGGGTAAAACCAAAATGACCCTGGTGATGGTTCACGCTCAGGATCATCTGATGACCTCGATTCTGGCGAAAGAGCTGATCGGCGAACTGATCGCCATTTACCGCTCGCGGCCGCTGCACGCGTAGGGCTCCCCTCTCCAGGGGAGAGAAGAAAACCGGCCTGCATCGCGGATGACGTAGCCCGGGTAAGGCGTTGACGCCGCAACCCGGGAAAACGGTAAATGCTCATGTCACCTGGCTGACTTCCCGGCTCGCGCTGCGCTTAGCCGGGTTACCCGGACTGCACGCGTAGCGCCCTCCCGGAGAAAACCGGCTGGCATCGCGGATAACGTCGCGGCCCGGGAAACCGTCGACCACGATTAAGGATAACTATGCTACATCTGGGTTTAGACATTGGCGGCACCAAAATGGAAGCCGTCCTGCTCAACGCGGCGGGCGAATGCGTCTATCGCCAGCGCCGTCCGACGCATAAAGAGAGCTATCAGGCGTTTATGCAGCAGCTGCTCGGGCTGATTGCGACCATCGGCGACTGGAGCGAACGGCCGTTTACTATCGGCATCGGCCTGCCGGGGGCTATCGACCCGCAAAGCGGCCTGATTAAAAACTGTAACTGTCTGGTGCTCAACGGCCACGACCTGCGTCATGACCTGATGCGGGAACTTGGTCAACAGGTATGGATGGCGAACGATGCCGACTGCTTCACCCTCTCTGAAGCGGTGGACGGCGCGGGCGCGGGGGCAACGACCGTATTCGGCGTTATTATCGGTACCGGCTGCGGCGGCGGCATCGCGGTGAACCAACGGCTACTCAGCGGGCCTAACGCCATCGTTGGCGAATGGGGACACAATCCTCTGCCGGGCTATTGCCCCGAGCGCGACGGTCCGGCGCAGCCCTGCTACTGTGGCAAAGAGAACTGCATCGAAAGCTTTATCTCCGGTACCGGCTTTGCCCGCCGCTACGGCGAACAGGCGCCTGCGGAAGCGATTATCGCCGCCGCGCAAAACGGCGAACCGCAGGCGCTGGCCCACTGGTGGCATTTTATTGACGCTTTCGCCCGCAGCCTGGCCTCGGTAATCAATATCCTCGATCCGCAGGTGATTGTGTTGGGCGGCGGGCTCTCCAACGTCGGGCAAATCTACGAGCAGCTGCCGTCGGCCATCGTCCCGTATCTCTTTTCCGACAGCTGCCGAACGCAGATCAAAAAGGCGCGCTTCGGCGACGCCAGCGGCGTGCGCGGCGCGGCCTGGCTGCCGGTTCTGGCCGCTGCTGAAGGCCCCCGCCGGTAGACACTTTTTTCAGCAGGTATGCTAAGCTAGGCGAAAATATTCACACAGAAAAAGCCATGCCAACCATTGATGATGTTTCAAGATTAGCGAATGTCTCCCGAGCGACGGTATCCCGCGTGCTGACCGGCACCCGGGGCGTGCGCGAAGAGAGCCGGGAAGCGGTGCTGCGCGCGGTAGAAGAACTTAACTACCGCCCGAGCTTTGCCGCGCAAAACCTCGCCAGTCAAACATCCAATCACGTGGGGCTGGTGATCCCGGCAAACGATGAAAGCAGCGGCGCGCGCCTGCTGCCGATGCTTTCATTAGCGCTGAAGGGGCTGAATAAGAACCTGATTGTTCAGTACGTCACGGATGCGGCGGAACAGGCGGCGGTCGTCGATGATCTACAGCGTCAGTGCGTGGCGGTAGTGGTACTCGGCGCCGTCCCGGCGGATGCGCCGCGCAACGTGATCTCTTTTGACCGTTTCAGCATTGCCGGGGTCAATAATCAGGGCTATGACTACGCTTTTGCTACCGAAAGCGCCTGCCGCTACGTGATCGGCAAAGGCCATCGCAATATCGCTCTGCTTATTGATAGCGACAGCGATGACGCCAGCCGCCAGATGCTCGAAGGCTATCGCAACGTCCTGCAAAACTACTCCATCCCTTTTAACCGGCAGCTGATGCTGGCGGCCAACGACAACGTTGAACAGGCGCTGCTGACGCTAATCAACAGCTTCAGCAAATACTCGGTGATTATCGTGAAACGCGACCGCTACGCCGCCGAAGCGATGCGCCTGCTGCGCGAATTCAACATCGCCGTACCGCAGGAGGTTTCGCTGCTGAGCCTGGAGGATTCTCCCCTCGCCTCGCTGCTGAATCCGCCGCTGACCTGTATCTCCTGGCCGCTGGAGCAGCTGATGGAGAACTGCCTGCAGCGTATCCGCAACCTGATTGACGAGCGCCCCACCTTCTCTCCCGAAGGGCGCACGCTGGCGGGCCGCCTGATCCCCCGCCAGTCGGTGGCCGATCTCTCCTGATTTTAGCGCCCGACCTCCCTTTGGCCGGGCCTTTTCCGCACGCACCGCTGGTTTCCACGCTAATCATTCGCCTCATATCTAAATAAGAATTATTTTCATTTATAAATAGCTTATGCTATATAACATAGCAATGGCTATAAATGCTGATTAATTAACCGCAACGTTGTGAGGGACCTTATGCTGCACCTGCCACCTTTGAAGCATCTGATGTTTGCCGCGACTCTGGCGCTGCTGGCCGTCGCCCCCGTCCAGGCCAAAGAGAAATTTAAAGTGATTACCACCTTCACGGTGATCGCCGACATGGCGCAAAACGTCGCGGGCGACGCCGCCGACGTCAGCTCCATTACTAAACCGGGGGCTGAAATCCACGAATATCAGCCGACGCCCGGGGATATCAAACGCGCGCAGGGCGCGCAGCTCATCCTCGCCAACGGCCTGAATCTTGAACTGTGGTTTGCGCGCTTTTATCAGCACTTAAACGGCGTACCGGAAGTGGTGGTCAGTAACGGCATTCAGCCGATGGGCATCAGCGAAGGGCCGTATAACGGCAAACCCAACCCGCACGCGTGGATGTCGGCGGACAACGCGCTGATCTATGTCGATAATATTCGCGACGCGCTGGTGAAATACGATCCTGCAAACGCCAACGCCTATCGCCACAACGCCGAAGCCTACAAAGAGAAGATCCGTCAGACCATGACGCCGCTGAAGGCGGAACTGGCGAAGCTGCCGCAGGATAAGCGCTGGCTGGTGACCAGCGAGGGCGCGTTTTCTTACCTGGCCCGCGATAACGGCCTGCAGGAGCGCTATCTGTGGCCGATCAACGCCGACCAGCAGGGTACCCCGCAGCAGGTGCGCAAAACCATCGACACCATGAAGAAAGAGCGCATCCCGACCATTTTTAGCGAAAGCACCATTTCCGATAAACCGGCGCGTCAGGTGGCCCGGGAAGCCGACGCCCACTATGGCGGCGTCCTGTACGTCGACTCCCTGAGTACCGCCGATGGCCCGGTGCCGACCTACCTCGACCTGCTGCGCGTTACGACCCAAACCATCGTCCAGGGCATCAACGACGGACTAAGGAAACAGGCATGAGCCATGAGCAGCCGGGCCTCGCGGTCAACAACGTCAGCGTCACCTACCGCAACGGCCACACCGCGCTGCGCGATGCCTCGTTCTGCGTCCCGCGCAGCTCTATCGCCGCGCTGGTCGGCGTGAACGGCTCGGGAAAATCGACGCTGTTTAAAGCGCTGATGGGCTTTGTGCGCGTCGGAAAGGGCGATATTGCGATTCTCGGTCAGCCGGTTAATCGCGCTCTGCGGCAGAATCTCGTCGCCTACGTTCCGCAGGCGGAAGAGGTGGACTGGTCCTTCCCGGTACTGGTGGAGGATGTGGTAATGATGGGGCGCTACGGCCATATGGGCTGGCTGCGGCGGGCCAAACCGCGTGACCATGAGATTGTCGACGCCGCCCTGGCGCGGGTCGGCATGAGCGAGTACCGCCATCGCCAGATCGGCGAACTCTCCGGCGGCCAGAAAAAACGCGTCTTTCTGGCCCGCGCTATCGCTCAGCAGGGAAAAGTCATCCTGCTGGATGAACCCTTTACCGGCGTCGACGTGCAGACCGAAGCGCGCATCATCGAGCTGCTGCGGGAACTGCGCGACGAAGGCTGCACCATGCTGGTTTCCACTCACAACCTCGGTTCGGTAAGCGAATTCTGCGACTACACGGTGATGGTCAAAGGTACCGTGCTGGCCAGCGGCCCGACGGAAAGCACCTTTACCGCTGAAAACCTCGAGCTGGCGTTTAGCGGCGTGCTGCGCCACGTGGTGCTGAGCGGCGCGGAAGAGCGGATTATTACCGACGATGAGCGGCCATTTATCAGCCGCCGGGCGGCGGGGGGCGAAAGATGAGCTGGCTGCTGGAGCCGTTTAGTTATCACTATATGCTGAATGCGATGTGGGTTTCGGCCCTGGTAGGCGGGGTGTGCGCATTTCTCTCTTGCTACTTGATGCTCAAAGGCTGGTCGCTGATTGGCGACGCCCTCTCCCACTCCATTGTCCCCGGCGTGGCGGGCGCTTATATGCTCGGTCTGCCCTTTGCGCTGGGGGCGTTTCTTTCCGGCGGGCTGGCCGCGGGCAGCATGCTGTTTCTTAACCAGCGCTCGAAGCTGAAGGAAGACGCGATTATCGGCCTGATCTTCTCCTCTTTTTTCGGTATTGGCCTGTTTATGGTGTCGCTGAATCCGACCTCGGTGAATATCCAGACCATTATTCTCGGCAATATTCTGGCAATTGCCCCGGAGGATATTATTCAGCTGGCGGCGATTGGCTTTATTTCGATGGCGATTCTGCTGCTGAAGTGGAAAGACCTGATGGTGACCTTTTTCGATGAAAGCCACGCTCGTTCGATTGGCCTCAACACCAGCGGGTTAAAGCTGCTGTTCTTTACCCTGCTGGCGGCCTGTACCGTGGCGGCGCTGCAAACCGTCGGCGCGTTCCTGGTGATTTGTCTGGTAGTGACGCCCGGTGCCACCGCCTGGCTGTTGACCGATCGCTTCCCGCGCTTGCTGGCGATTGCCGTTGCGATTGGCAGCCTGACCAGCTTTTTCGGCGCCTGGCTGAGCTACTATCTGGACGGGGCGACCGGCGGGATTATCGTCGTCGCCCAGACGCTGCTGTTTTTAACCGCTTTTGTTTTCGCGCCGAAGCACGGCCTGCTCGCCAGCCGTCGCCGCGCCAGGGAGGCCTCATGCTGAGCGCGCTGCTTGAACCTTTTCAGTTCTCCTTTATGGTCAACGCCATGCTGGTGGCGACGATCGTTGCCGTTCCCTGCGCGCTGCTGTCGGTCTTTTTGGTGCTCAAAGGCTGGGCGCTGATGGGCGATGCCATGAGCCACGCGATTTTTCCGGGGGTAGTGGTAGCGTATATCCTCGGTATCCCCTTCGCCATCGGCGCGTTTATCGCCGGGTTATTCTGCGCCATCGCCACCGGCTATCTCGACGATAACAGCCGCATTAAACGCGATACGATCATGGGCATCGTGTTTTCCGGGATGTTTGGCGCGGGCCTGGTGCTGTACGTGTCGATTCAGTCGGAGGTGCATCTCGATCATATTCTGTTTGGCGATATGCTGGGAATTTCCGCCGGCGATATTGCGCAAACGTCGCTGATCGCACTGGGAATAGCACTGATTATCGGGTTTAAGTGGCGTGATTTTCTGCTGCACGCCTTTGACCCGCAGCAGGCGAAGGCCAGCGGATTGCGCTGCGGGCTGCTGCATTATGGGCTACTGTGCATGATTGCGCTGACCATCGTGGCGACGCTGAAAGCGGTGGGGATCATTTTGTCGATTTCGCTGCTGATAGCGCCGGGGGCGATCGCTCTGCTGCTGACGCGGCGGTTTATCAACGCCCTGCTGCTGGCGGTGGCGGTGGCGTTAGGCTGTTCGCTGGGCGGCGTGTGGCTGTCGTTTTATCTCGACAGCGCGCCGGCGCCGACCATTGTGGTGCTGTTTACCGTTCTGTTCGTTATCGCGTTTATCTGGACGTCGGTTCGCGATAGTCAGACCACAGCCCGTTCCGGCGAGGCCCCGGGTCGCGGCTGACGCCTTACCCGGCCTACCTCTCCCGTAGGACGTAGCCCGGACAGATGCGCAGCATCGCCTCCGGGGAAAATTCGCCATTTTTTAGGCCAGCGAGGCCCCGGATCGCGGCTGACGCCTTACCCGGGCTACAGACCGCACGAATTGTAGCCCGGCTAAGCGCAGCGCAAGCCGGGGAGTTTATTGCGGCTTTTTGGGTCGATACTTTTCCGGTAACTCCGGCACCGGGCGTTTATCATCGATCAGGTGGCGAATCGTCAGGATCGGATGCCGCCAGAGCATCCTCGGCCCCGCCCAGCGCATAATCTGCTTCATCTCTTCGCGTTTCGCGGGCTGATAGCAGTGCACCGGGCACTGCTTGCAGGCCGGCTTTTCTTCGCCAAATACGCACCTATCCAGCCGCTTGTCGGCATAGGCGTTGAGCGCCTGATAGTGTTCGGTATCGTCACGGGCCTCCGGGCAGCGGCGCTGGTAGAGCGCGATCATGCTGCTAATGGTCTTTTTTTCCCGCGCAATACGTTTGCCCGCCATCGCCTGTTCCTCCCGAAAAAGATGTATTTATAATACACATTCAGAGAGGGCGATGCAGCCCCATACTCCCTGAGGATTATGCCGGCTTGTCCAGGTGCCCCAGCGGTTTTTCCGGGAAGCATACATCGCGTACCCGGCGCTTGAGCTCCGCCGCATCGGGGAAACCTCCGTCCTGCTTGCGCTCCCAGATTTGCACATCATCAACGGCGACCACGAAGATCCCGCCGGTCCCCGGCACCAGCGTGACCGAAGCGATGTCGGTGCTAAAGCTGTGCAGCAGCTCCTGGGCCATCCAGCTGGCGCGCAGCATCCAGTTGCACTGCGAACAGTAGGTGATGGTAATCGCGGCTTTATGGCTCATCGGCTTCTCGCTGTCAGTAAAAGGGCAAATTGTAAACAACTTGCAGATTAATTGAAGAATACATGATTATTTTGTTGCAAACGATAATACCTATCATTACCATTCGCAATCAACAAGCATGGAGAAAAAACGTCCAGTAACGGAATAACCGGACACACCTGCACTCTGGAAGTAACGCGTGAGCCAATACTAATAATGATTAAGGCGTGGCTACTATGTATAACTCCACTCAATCAACAGCATGGTTCAAAAAAAGCCTGCTGGTGACTTCTTTGCTTACAGCAATTTATCAGACTTCCGCCGGGGCGGCTGATACCACCGCGAAAATCACCAGCAGCGCATCGACTGATGACAGCTCGGAACGGATGACCGTTACCGCGCCGGCGCCGTTACTGAAAGCGGGCAGCGAACATTCGATCGGCGCTCAGGAGCTGCAGGATAAAGGGGCCAACGACTTTGGCTCGATCATGCGCTACGAGCCGCTGATTAGCGCCACTGGCGCCAGCGGCGGTTCCGGCAACGGCAAAAGCGGCTTCGACCGCGGCGGCTATACCGGCTACAATATCCGCGGCATGGAGAGCAACCGCGTCGGGATCGACGTCGACGGCATCGCCCAGCCGAACGCCACCGGACGCAGCTACGCCAGCCGCGCGGGCCTCAATACCTTCGGTATGGGTCGCGACTATATTGACCCCTATATGTACGGCAGCATTGATATTCAGTCCGGGGCGACATCAACAGAAACCGCCAACAGCGCCATCGGCGGCAACGTCTCTTTCCGTCCGAAATCTGCGGATGACTATCTGCATCCGGGCAAAACCAGCGCCTTCGGCTACCGCAGCGGCTACGACTCATCCGATCGCAGCTGGCACAACGGAGTCACCGTTGCCGGCGGCGACGAGACCCTTCGCGGGATCTTCGTCTACAGCCGTCGCGACGGTCAGGAGACGGAAAATAACAGCGGGACCGTTGATTCCTATCCGGCAAACTGGCACTCGGACGCCTTTATGGCCTCCGGGATCTGGCAGCCGAATGACGAGCATAAGTTCACCAGCACCTTCGATTATTACCATAAAACGAACCACACCCATTACGACGCCTGGGACTCCAGCGGCAACAGCGTTATCGGCACGTCAAACCAGACCAGTCAGACCCGTCGCTGGGGCCTGAGCCTGAAAGATGACTGGACGCCGATGAATGATTATATCGACAGCGTATCGACTAAAGTCTACTACCAGCATACCGAGGCCCACGACTGGACATATATGCCGGACAGCATCACCCGTGCGATGCAAACGGTGAGCTCCGACTATGACACCGACACCTGGGGTATTCAGAGCGCGCTGGCGAAATCGATAGGCCGCCACGATCTGAGCGCCGGTTTTAACGCCAGCACGACGAAAACCCAGCGGCCGTTAACCCAGTCGCCAACCCCAAGCGCTTATAGCCAGATTATGCAGCCGGACGCCGATAGCCGCGGCTATATCGTTGCGGGCTTCCTGCAGGACAAAATTAACTTCGATCTCGACGGCCATAACTTCGCGGTTATCCCGGGCATTCGTGTGATGCATCAGTCGACCAAACCGGAAAACGTCTCCGATTTGGCCAACAACAGCAGCGTACTGACCGGTTCCGACGTGTCAAATCTGTACGGTAAGAACGCTGATACTCAGGCGCTGCCGTCGCTGGTCTTGCAGTACGATATCACTCCGCGCCTGATGACTTATCTGCAGTATCAGCGCGGCGCGCAGTTCCCTAACGCCAGCCAGCTGTACGGTTCCTGGAACCTCGGCTCCAGCTACGCCGGACGCGCCCAGTATGCGCTGATCGGCAACACCGATTTGAAAACCGAAACCAGCGATAACGTTGAGTGGGGGATGAAAGGCGAAGTGACGGAAGGCATCACCATGCGCACCGCGCTGTTCTACAACACCTATAAGAACTTTATCGCCTATACCCGCTACACCCGCGCCAATAACCCGCTGCAGTTCGCCAGCGTTCCGTCGAACATCTACACCATTTACCAGGCGGAAAACCGCGATAAAGCCTATATCTACGGCGGCGAAATCAGCGCTAAATTCAACTTTGGCACCTGGTTTGAAGAGGTTAACGGCCTGAGCGCCACTCTCGCTTACGGTTATAGCGAGGGGCAATCGAAATCCAGCTACAGCGGCGACAAGTACGTTGACCTCGATAGCGTCGCGCCAATGAAGGCTATCGTCGGCGTGGCGTGGGACGATCCGGCAAAAGTGTACGGCACCGCGCTGACCGCCACCTTTGTTAAGGGCAAGCGCGCCACCGCCACCAACCGTGAAAGCTATACCAACACCGGTTCCGCCATTACCGATTCGACCAACGAATATATGCGCGTTCCGGGCTACGGCATGCTGGACTGGACCGCGTACTGGCAGGTCGCGAAGAACGTGCGCCTGAACGGCGGCGTTTACAACATTACCGATCGTAAATACTGGGATTATCTGAGCAGCCGCAATATCGAAACGGCGACGAATCAGGACGCCAACGACAGAGCGCTGGCGGTGATGCCTGGCCGTACCTGGCAGTTGGGCGTGAACGTCGATTTCTGACCGGCCAATAATAAGAAACCTGCTCCCCGGCCGCGCGCCGGGGAAACTCATCGTAGAGAAGGATGTGAATTATGCAAAACACCCAACCGCAACATGCCCCGCTGTGGCAACGCTACCTGACCACGAAAGCGCAATCTTCCGCGAAATACGCCCGCGATATCGCCGCCGAAATGGGGATTAGCGAAGCGGAGCTAACCGAAGCCCGCCAGGGCTACGACGCCGTACGTCTGCAGAACGACGCCCGCGCCATCCTGACGGCACTGGAAGCCGTGGGGGAAACCAAATGCATCTGTCGCAACGAATACGCGGTGCATGAACAGGTCGGCGAATTTACCCATCAGCATTTAAGCGGCCACGCCGGACTGGTGCTCAATCCGCGCGCCCTCGACCTGCGCCTGTTTCTGAGCCAGTGGGCCAGCGCTTTTCGCCTGAACGACAACGGCCGCCAGAGCATCCAGTTCTTTGATCCGCACGGCGACGCGCTGCTCAAGGTTTACACCACAGAAAATACCGACATGGCGGCCTGGGATGCGCTGATTGTCGCGCAGACGCAGCAATCGCCTGCCCCGCTGGCGATTCGCCCGGCCGATCCGCTGAAATTTGCCGACTCCGCCGACGGCGAGGCGCTGGAAAACGAATGGCGCGCCATGACCGACGTCCACCAGTTCTTCGGCCTGCTGAGAAAATATAACCTGTCGCGCCAGCAGGCTTTCCGCCTGGTCAGCGACGACCTCGCCTGCCGCATTGACAACCAGACGCTGCCGGGCCTGCTGGAAACCATCCGCCAGGACGGCAACGAGATCATGATTTTTGTCGGCAACCGCGGCTGCGTGCAGATCTTCACCGGCGCGCTGGAAAAAGTCGCTCCGATGCGCGGCTGGCTGAATATCTTCAACACCGCTTTTACCCTGCATCTGCGCGAGGAGAGCGTGGATGAAATCTGGGTGACCCGCAAACCGACCTCTGACGGCCACGTCACCAGCGTCGAGCTGTTCGCCAAAGACGGCACGCAGATCGCACAGCTGTTCGGTCAACGCAGCGAAGGCCATCCGGAGCAGACGCAGTGGCGTGCGCAGGTCGATCGTTTGACTACCGAAGGACTCATCGCATGAAGCGCTGGCTGATATTGCTTGCGGCGCTCCCGCTGTTGGCCAGCGCCGCCGCCGAGCGCATTGTGTCACTCGGCGGCGACGTCACGGATGTGGTTTACGCCCTCAACGCCCAGCGGCAGCTGGTGGCGAAAGACAGCACCAGCACCTGGCCTGCCGCCGCGCAGAGCCTGCCGGATGTGGGTTATATCCGCCAGCTGAATGCCGAGGGGATCCTCTCCCTGCGCCCGACGCTGGTGCTGGCCAGCGCCCAGGCGCAGCCCTCGCTGGTGCTGAAAAAGGTGGCAGAGAATAAGGTTAAGGTCGTCAACGTGCCGGGCGGCTACGACCTTCCGGCAATCGAAGCAAAAATTGACGTGATTGCCGACGCCCTCGGTAAGCAGAGCGAAGGAAAAGCTCTGCGCCACAAGCTTCTTCAGCAGATCGCGCAAATTCCTTCCCAGCCTGTAAACAAGCGGGTGCTGTTTATCCTCAGCCACGGCGGCATGAATACCATGGTGGCCGGGAAACAAACCGCAGCGGATGGGGCAATCAGGGCGGCCGGGTTAGAGAATGCCATGCAAAGCTTCGACCATTATCGCAGCATGTCGCAGGAGGGCGTTATCGCCAGTAAACCGGACCTGGTGGTGATCTCCGCCGATGGGCTGAAAGGCATGGGCGGCGAAGCCGGGCTCTGGAAACTGCCGGGACTGGCGCAGACGCCAGCGGGGCGCAATAAGCAGGTGCTGGTGATAGATGATATGGCCCTGCTCGGCTTTGGCCCGCGTACCCCGCAGGCGGTGCTCGCGTTACGGCAAAAAGCGGAGCATCTGCCCTGATGCGCACCCACCCTGCCCGTCATCTGTGGTTAATGACGCTGCTGCTGATTGTCCTGACGTTGCTCGCCACGACCCTGGGCGCAATGCGCCTGCCATTAGCCAGCCTGTTGCCCTCCGGCGATGAAATCCTGAGGAATATCTGGCTGACCATTCGTTTGCCGCGAGTGCTGCTGGCGCTGCTGGTCGGCGCCGCGCTGGCGCTTTCCGGCTGCGTGATGCAGGGGCTGTTTCGCAACCCTCTCGCCGACCCCGGGCTGCTAGGCATTAGTAGCGGCGCGGCGCTGGCGGTCGCCTGCTGGCTGGTACTGCCCCTGTCGGTGCCGGCGCTCGTGGCGCTGTACGCCCCGATGCTGGCGGCGTTTATCGGCAGCATGGCGGTGATGGTGGTAATTTTTATTCTCAGCCGGGCGGGCGACGCCTCGCTTTCGCGCCTGCTGCTGGTCGGCATCGCCATTAATGCCCTGTGCGGCGCGCTGGTCGGGGTACTTTCGTGGATCAGCAATGATACCCAGCTGCGCCAGCTTTCCCTCTGGGGGATGGGCAGCCTCGGGCAAGCGGAATGGTCGACGCTGCTGGTGGCCGCCACGCTGATGATCCCGGCCTCGCTGGTGGTTTGGGCGATGGCTTCGCGGCTCAACCTGCTGCAGCTGGGCGATGAAGAGGCGCACTATCTCGGCGTCAACGTTCGCGCCCTGCAGCGGCTGCTGCTGCTGTGCAGCGCATTGCTGGTGGCGTCGGCGGTGGCCATCAGCGGCATTATCGGGTTTATCGGACTGGTGGTGCCGCATTTGATGCGGATGTGGCTGGGGCCGGACCACCGCGGCCTGGTCCCCGGTTCGCTACTGTGCGGCGCAATGTTGCTGCTGCTGGCCGACACGCTGGCGCGCACCGTTGCCGCTCCCGCCGAGATGCCGGTCGGGCTGTTGACCAGCGTACTCGGCGCGCCGTGGTTTCTGTGGCTGATTTTTCGTCGGGAGAAAATGGCTCATGGATAACCGCTATAGCGCGCGTTCGCTTTCGCTGCGTCTGGGTAACCGGCAGATTATTCATGATGTTTCGCTCCAGCTTTGCGGCGGCGAGATGACGGCATTGATTGGCCCCAACGGCGCCGGTAAATCGACCCTGCTGCGCCTGTTGACCGGTTATTTAACGCCCGACGAGGGCCAACGGGTGGTGGAAGGCCGACCGCTGGAGAGCTGGTCGGCAGAAAGGCTTTCGCGCCGCCGGGCGGTGATGCTACAACGCACCCAGCTGCACGCAGACTGGCCGATAGAAACAATTATCGCTATGGGGCGTTCACCGTGGGGCGGCGCGATAAACCAGGAGATGATCTGCCAGGTAATGAAAGAGACCGGCTGCGATCATCTGGCCGGAAGACGCTATCCTACCCTCTCCGGCGGCGAGCAGCAGCGGGTGCAGCTGGCCCGCTGCCTGGCGCAGCTTTGGCGCGACGGCGCCCCCGAGGGCTGGCTGTTCCTTGATGAACCCACTTCGGCGCTGGATCTCTATTTCCAGCAGCATCTGCTGCGCCTGCTCAAGCGCCTGACCCGCAGCCGCCGCCTGCACGTCTGCGTGGTACTGCACGATCTGAACCTCGCAGCGCTATGGGCCGATCGGATTCTGCTGCTGCATCAGGGGAAACTGGTGGCTCAGGGCACGCCGCAGGAGGTGATCCAGCAGCCGATTATCAGCCGCTGGTACGGCGCGGAGGTCAGCACGGGCAAACATCCCGATGCGGCCGTTCCGCAGGTGTATCTGGCGCCGTGAGCTGAGGAAATGATTGTGCCGGGCGTAGGCTAACGCTCTGCCCGTCCTGTGAAAACGTTCCTTGATAAACAACGAAGCCGATACCTTTACCGGCTTCGTTGTGATTGGCAAATTAGAAGATCTGCCGATAGAGCGCTTTAATCTCTTCCAGATTGGTATCGCGCGGGTTGCCGCCGGTACACACGTCCGCCAGGGCCGCGGCGGCCAGAGCATCAATATCTTCTTCTTTCATTCCCACGTCGCGCAGGCGCGCCGGAATATTGACGTCGCGATTCAGCTGCGCCACCGCCTCAATTGCCGCGGCACGCGCTTCGGCAATCGGCAGGGTTGCCGCCGAGTTGTTACCAAGCGCAACCGCGATGTCGCGATACTTCTCGCCGGTAAATTCGGCGTTATAAGCCATAATATGCGGCAGCAGCACCGCATTAGCCACACCGTGCGGCGTGCCGTAAAAAGCGCCCAGCGGATGAGCCATACCATGAACCAGCCCCAGACCGACGTTGGAGAAACCCATCCCGGCAATATATTGCCCCAGCGCCATTCCTTCCGCGCCCTGCGCGTCGCCCTGTACGGAAGCGCGCAGCGAGCGGCCAATCACCTCGATGGCCTTCAGATGCAGCATGTCGGTTAATTCCCATGCGCCTTTAGTGATATAGCCTTCAATGGCGTGGGTCAGGGCATCAACGCCGGTGGCCGCCTTCAGGCTGGCAGGCATGCTGCTCATCATTTCGGCGTCGATGATCGCTACCACCGGGATATCATGCGGGTCGTAGCAAACAAACTTGCGGCGATTCTGTACGTCAGTTATTACGTAGTTGATGGTGACTTCCGCCGCGGTACCGGCGGTCGTTGGGATGGCAATCATCGGTACGGCGGCGTTTTTCGTATCCGCCCCGCCTTCGAGACTGCGAACGTCGGCAAATTCGGGGTTATTAATGATAATGCCTATTGCCTTACAGGTATCCTGCGGCGAGCCGCCGCCGATCGCGATCAGGTAGTCGGCGCCTGACTGTTTAAACGCCTCTACGCCCTGCTGCACAACCTCAATCGTGGGATTCGGGATCACTTCATCAAAGACGCTGTAGGGCAATCCGGCGCCGTCGAGGATAGCGAACACCCTGGTTGCTACATCAAAACGAATAAGATCCTTATCCGTGACCACCAGCGCTTTTTTGAAGCCGCGTTTTTTAACTTCATCTACGATACAACGAATCGAACCTGGGCCAAAATAAGAGGTTTCGTTTAAAATCATTCTGTAAGCCATTTGTGCTCCCTCAATTCGAGTGTTTGATAACCATAATATTTAGCCCTACAGTAACGTGACTGACGCAGCCATTTTATTATTTCATATCAAATAACACCCTAATTGCTCTGCACGTTGGCGCAGTTAATTCACGTATCGGTCATATACAACAAAGTGAGTCCAGTATATTGGACATCAGCGACTCCCTGCGCTTAATCGAGTGATAAGCCTCGCTCCTCAATATAAGTAGCAACCAACCACTATTCTCAGATAAATATTATTGAACTGGATCACATTATTTTGTTTTCTATGATCAACATCCCTTCCCGGGAAAATAGATATTTTATCAGCAAGCGCCAAAACAGGAATGAGGGCGCCACTCAACCGAAGTACATAAAGAAGAGCCAGGATCGGGATTTTCATTTTTCTACCTTTGCTACCGGCATCCTTAGCTCATTGCGCTCTGTCGTTATGCTCATCTGACAACCCGGCCGCCAATTTAACATATCAGAAACAAGCGTGTCATTTCATCAACAAAAAAAGCCCTCCTGCGATCATCGTCCTTCGCTCAAATGACCCTCTAAGAATTATCTATCATCGCTGATAAAAATTTATCACCCTCTGAATAGCGAAATGACTTGTTACGAGTAAGAAAAAGATATCAGCATTAAGAACTTTCTCTATTATTTGCGAGATATCGATTCTCAAAAAACCTTAAAAAAAACAAAAAACGCCTAAGATTTCTATATTTATTGCAAACATCACAGCCTCTTGTTAGTATGACCTTTAGTCAATATGTTTATTATAAAAATACCACTTATGATGTTTGTTAACCTTTATTCTGATCACCTGACCATACTTCTCTAACGGCAGTAGTAAATGTCTGACCTTATATATTGACATTTCGCACCTGTCCGCTAACTCACGAGTAAGTAACCCCTCAGGCTCATGTTCTTTCAATACATAAAGAATATACTCCTGCTCTGGTACGTTCACCCCGGAGAATTTATTGATGCCCATTGTGGTCATCAATGTTCTTAAACTCTCAACTGCGGTTAGCGAACCATGATGTGAATCTGGCGTACTGGGTGAAATTGCAATCTTCATGAGTCAGCTCCTTCTGTCATTCAGTGCTTGGGAGTATGGGACGACCCCATAAAAACGGCAACATTAACTTTAAATTTCAACTTAAACAGTACATTTATCTGAAATTCACTTTTTTTTATGATAAAAAACCTGATATAAAGAGTGAATTTTTAATTCCGTGTGGAGATAAAAATGCGGTTCGATATAGAGGGATTTATTACATTTGATACTGAGGAGGCCTCTCTGGTCAATCTCTTGACCGGCGATTGTATTGAACTCTCCGCCACTTCGACTCGCCTTCTTACTAGTCTGTTGCAATACCGGGGGGATATTATTTCGCGGGTTGATATTTTCCAGACGGTGTTTGAAAAATATGGTGCGAGGCCATCTAATAGTAATCTTAATCAGTACATCTCAACGCTGCGTCGCAGCCTTGCGGATCTGGGTATTGAAAAGAATGTGATTATTACGGTACCGCGAATTGGCTTTAAAATTTCTGAGGATGTCATTATCACTACCGACAATGATTACTCTTCCTCTATCACACTGCCAACCCTTTCTCCACAGCTGCCTGAGCGTAACTTGCTGCAACAACATTGCAAAGCGGCGATGTTACTGATCGCGTTCGCAGCAGTCGCGATGCTGCTCTCTTATTTTTTTATCTATAAAAAACAAACAGCTAAGCTCATGTTCACCCAAGATAAATGCACTATTTATGGTTCCGAAGCTATCCCGGTGACAGAAATACTCAGGAATAAAAAGCTCTTTACCTCGGGGCTGGACTGTTCCACGCCAAAGAAAATCTACTTCTTTAACCGACAAATGAATCAGGAGCAGGGATTAGGTATTTACATGGATATCTTCATGCTTGAGTGCGACATTAAAGACCAGCAATGCCATAGTTATTACTATAAGGAAATAAAAAATGCGTAAATATGTCTTGATATTTGCCGCCTGTTCGTTCGCGCTGGTATTATTTTCAACCCTGTACCTTTATCTCAGTTCTGAGGACTCATTTTCCTGTGAATCACGCTACGATTTGACGGAGAATATAAATGAGAACATTCTTCGCTCCCAAGGGGAGCTATCCGCAGAACTTTTCAAAAACCATCTTTTAATCAATCTGGAGGGTTTACTCACCAGCAATGGCGATAAATATATCGTCTCACGCACTATCGCCATCACATTAAAAAGAAACATCGTTCCCAGCCATCTTTTTTATATAAAAGACTCGCAAGTCATTCGCCACCACGCTGATAATACGCCAGAAGATATTGCGCAAAAAAATCTCTTTGGAAGCCGAACTAATGATAAAATCATCTATATAAATCACGTCAATGATGATACTATTTTGTTAGGCACCCAAAAGTTTCCACAATATGGTTGTCGCCGTCAGAAAACCATCATTGATTGAGATTCATCTCATTAATTTTAATTAAAACGATATCATGACGATACATTTACTTCCGACATTAGCCAGCATCGCCAATATCATTGATATGATTAACCCCCGGCTGAACCTGCACCATGTCAGAACGGCGTTTATCGCATCACATCTGGCTAATTTAGTGGAATTCTCTCCGGCCCAGCGGCGTAAAACCATTCTGGCGGCGTTAATTCACGATGTCGGTGGGTTAAATGAAAAATCACGTCTTGAGCCGCTAAATTACATCGATAACGAGCATAACAACCACGCGCTTATCGGCAGCGAATTGCTTAGCCGCATCCCGTTGTTTCGTCCTCTTAACAGGATTGTTCGCTATCATCACACCCACTGGCGCAACGGTCTTGGACATTATATTGAAGGAGAACTGGTCCCCGAAGAGAGTCACCTGCTGTTCTTCGCCGACCGGCTGGATGTACTTTATTGCCAGCACCGTACCAGTCATATCGCATTTTTAAGCAAAAAGCTGGTCGACATCGTCGCCGCCGGGGCGAATATTCTCTATAAACAAGAGTACGTCCAGGCGTTCAGAACGCTTTCCGCCGATGAACATTTCTGGTCAGTCATGGCCTCCACCGACTATCGCGATTACATCAAAGCGATTCCTGGCGTACATAACGATACCATCTCTTTACATAACCTCCGCGATATTGCTGAACTGGTCTCTTTTATTGTCGATCAGTTCAGCCAGCAGACGCCGTGGCACTCCGCGGCCGTCGGCCATATTGCCGGCTATCTGGCGACCACCATGGAAATGAGCGCGACGCAAACGCTAAAAGTTGAGATTGGCGGATTGCTGCATAATATCTCCTGCCTGGATCATAGCCCGCCGCCAGCGCGATCCGCTTCGCCAGGCAGAGCAGAAGCCTCTCTCTATAGTATTGAAGGAATTGATGATATTACTGAATGGATAGCCATGCAAAATCGTAATGCGTCCTCTAAATGGCACGCTGAATCGCTACAAACGGAAGCCCTGCTCATTACGGTTAGTCGACTGCTGGTCCATGCCCTGAGCGGGCCGAAGGGAGAAGAAAAATCGCTGGCCCAGTTAATTAAAAATAACCCGGGAAATGAAATTCCCTCGTTTATGCTGTCGCCTATCGCGCAGCACGCTTCACAAATTATTCAGATCTATCGCGCAACTGCGGGAGAAATAAAAGAGCTGGTGAATCGCGTTGAGCAACTCACCAGCTCCGCGTAAAGAGCCACCCCGCCTGAACGTCCTCAGGCGCTTAATCCGCCGTCCAGAATCAGAGTTTGTCCGGTCATATATTCACTCCCCTCGCCGATTAAAAACGCCACGGCCTTCAGTACATCATCCGTTTCGCCCAATCTGCGCAGAGGTATCGACTGGCGCATCTCTTTCAATTTTTGCGCGGGTATCTCTTCCAGCATCTCCGTGCGGATCAGGCCCGGCGCCAGGCAGTTTACCCGAATGCCGAAGCGCCCGATCTCCAGCGCCAGCGAACGCGCAATGCCGCTCATCGCCGCTTTACTCGCCGCATACGCCGTCTGCCCGACGTTACCCTTGAAGGCGCTGACCGACGACATCATCACGATGGAGCCGCGCCGCTGCATCAACATCGCCGGCAGCAGAACCCGGTTCCAGTTCATCATTGAGATAACATTGGTGTCCAGCACCTCGCGCCATAGCGCGGCGTTCTGGTGAATATGCAGGCCATCGCGAGCCATTCCGGCATTGTGAATAATTGCCTCCGGTGCGCCCCGCTCGGCCAGCAGCGCCTGAGCAAGTTCTTCAACCCGCGACTCGTCGTTGCCGTCGCAGGCGTATCCTTGCACCTGATACGATGAATTTTCACACTCCGCCAGAGTGGCGTTAATCGCCGCTTCATTGCGCCCGGTAAACACCACGTTCCCGTTTTGCGCCAGGCCGGCGACCAGCGCCCGGCCTATCCCCCGGCTGCCGCCGGTAATCAGCACCCATTTTTGCGCCATATCAGCTGCCTGACTCTTTGCTGATGTGCTGACACAGTTCACCCAGCGTGATCCCCGGATTTTGAATAAACCAGTCCGCTTCCAGGGTAATATTGAATTCACGTTTTGCCAGCACCATCAGCTCGACGTAGTCCAGACTATCTAACTTTAAGCGAACCAGCGGCGTATTCTCATCCACCTCATCCGGCTCCAGGTCCTTGGCGTCACAAATCATTTCACACACTTTTTGCAGAACTTCATCATAGGGAATCATAAATTATCCTTAATTATCAATTAGTAATTGGTCCAACCTTTAGCGTAACCACATTCGTTATGACCTGATCATCCAGCTGCGCCGCCGCTGCAATACGCACCAGCGCGCCCTGCTCAGCCTGGCCGACCACCAATGAAGGCAACAGCCAGAGCGACAGCGAGCCGGGTTGGACCGGCGTCCCTTTGCCTGCCAGATGAGCATCAAAAACCACTTCCTGATGGGTTTGCAGCACCGGGTAGCGGGAAAAAATTTGCTGCAGCGAGGTTTCCCCCGGTCCGAGCAGGGCGGCAATATTCTCCTGGCGCAGCAGCGCCTCATCGCAAATCAGCTGACGGAACAGCAGCGCATCAAGGAACTGCCAC
Organism: Klebsiella sp. S69; assembly: GCF_016516145.1. Lineage (NCBI taxonomy): Bacteria > Pseudomonadati > Pseudomonadota > Gammaproteobacteria > Enterobacterales > Enterobacteriaceae > Klebsiella > Klebsiella sp. S69. Next base: position 71,296 of record NZ_JACVUU010000013.1, read on the forward strand.
TGCGCCAGGTCGGGCCAGGCGCGGTTGAAATGGGATTGCAGCGCGAGCAGCGTCGTGGACGCCAGTTTGCTGGGCTGCTTACCCTCCAGCGATTCCGGCTCAGCCGCCAGGCTCATCTGGCATGACAAACAGATTTCGCCATTCTGCGGGTGGCTAACCGATGCGGCGGAGAGAATCCGCTGTTTCGCCGTCCCGGGCGTTAACAGCCAGTCGGTATCGCACCATAGCGGCCTGCGCAGGCGGACCTGGCATTTTACGTATCCCTCCGGGCGGCACAGCCGCGACTGGACATCGCGCTTCACGTCCAGCAGCGCGCGCATTCCGTGGACGCTCAGCTGCCCCGCCCCCATCGCGCGCGCTGCCGCGTAGTCGAAGTGAATGGGGTTTTCATCGCCGGAAAACGCCGCCCACTGCTGCGCATCGGCAAGGGTGTAGCGCAGCAGCGTCACGCGTGTTTCTCCAGTACCAGCGCGGCGTTCGCTCCGCCGAAACCAAAGCTCAGATTCAGCGCCCGACGGATCTCTCCCTGACGATGCCCTTCGGCGATATAGTCGAGATCGCACTGCTGATCGGGCTGCGTCAGATGCGCCGTCGCCGGCATGATCCCCGCCGCCATCGCCTGCAGGCAAACAATGGTCTCGAAGCTCCCCGCGGCGGCGATCAGATGTCCGGAGTAGGCTTTGGTACTGGAGACCGGGATCCGGTACGCCTCGTCGCCGAGCGCTTTTTTCAGCGACTGCGTTTCATTCATATCGTTGAGCGGCGTGGAGGTGCCGTGAGCGTTGATATAATCGAGATCGGCAGGCTGCAGGCCCGCGTCGCGCAGCGCCCAGCGGATAGTCTGTTCACGTGCCACGCAGTCTTCGGCCGGTGAGGTAAAATCCACCGCATCGGAGAAATTGGCATAACCGGTGACCTCCGCGAGGATTGTCGCGCCCCGCGCCAGGGCGCTTTCGCGCTCTTCCAGGCACAGCACCGCGCCGCCTTCAGAAAGGACAAACCCGCTGCGCTGCAGGCTGAACGGGCAGCTGGCCCGCTCCGGCGATGACGATTCCCTGCTCAACGCGCCAAGCACATCGATATTCCAGATAGCGCAAACGCTGTTTAACGACTCCCCGGCCCCGGCGAGCATCATGCTGGCCCGGCCAAAGCGAATCGCATCATAGGCCTCGCCAATGGCGATAGTGCCGGTGGCGCAGGCGGCGACCGGAGTATTTTGATAACCGCGCAGATTCCACAGCTGACTACAGGCCGCGGTGGTCACGTTCGGCATCGAAAAGAAGCAGCTGAAGGGCGAAGAGACGCCCGTTTTCTCAAACTCCGGTACCGCCAGATAGCTTTCATCCAGCCCTGCCCAGCCGGAGCCGATAATGGCGCCACACCTCAGCGGGTCATAAGCATCGGTGGGGGGTTCGCCAGCAAAGGCCATCGCCACCGCCTCCCGCGCGGCGGCCAGCGCCAGGCGAGCGTGACGCGGCAGACGCCGACGAATAGCGGCGGGAACCCCCTTGAGGCTGGGTTCATTCTCTACCTGACCGATAAAATGGGTGTGGATGCCGTTAGCGGAGAGATCCACATAGCGGTAACCGCGTCGATAATCCATGATCGCCTGCCAGCTTTCGGCAGCGCTATCGCCAAGGGGAGTCACCGCGCCATAGCCGGTTATCACCACGCGATAAGGGGGTTTACTGTGACTCATTCTGGGAAATCCTCTGTTGCGGGTTATTGCCTCCCTGCGCCAGCCAAAGCTGCAAAGTGGCATAAAGATAGTCGTACTGGTTCTGCGCCAGGCTGTTCTGTACGTCGAGCAGCGCGTCCTGTGCGTTCAGCAGGGTCTGGTAGTCCACCGCGCCCGCCCGATAGCGGCTTTCGGTGAGCGTCAGGCGCCGCTGGCCCAGCTGCAGCGATTGCAGCAGGCGCTCGCGCTGCTCGTCGGCGTTAAGCCGCTTCTCCATCGCATCGTCCACCTCCGACAGCGCGGTGTAGGCCGTACGGCGGAAGTTCACCGCCTCCTGCTGCACCTTTACGCTGGCCTGCTCCACGGTAAGCTGTACCGTGTTCCACTGGATAAAGGGCGCGCCGACGCTGCTTCCGACGGTACGCAGCGGGTCGTTAAACCACTGGTGAAAGATCTGGCTGCCGGCGCTCAGCGTCCCCTGCAGCGAGAGCGTGGGATAAAAGCTCAGCCGCGCCGCATCGGAACCCGCCAGCGCCGCGCGCAGCCGCGACTCCGCCGCCTGCAGATCGGGCCGGCTGGCGAGCGCGGCCAGCGGCGTGGCGCTGGCAATGGCGACACGCTGATGGACGTCAAGCGCCGGTGCTTCATCGCTATGCTGCGCGGGGGGCCTGTTGAGCAGCAGCGCCAGCGCGTTGCGGGAGATCGCCCGCTGCTGTTTCAGGCTTAGCAGCTGATTCTGGCGACTGATGACCGTCTGCCGGGACTGCAGAACGTCAAGCAGCCCTACTTTCCCCGCCCGCTGCCAGGACTCAATCTGCGCCAGCGTCTGCCTGGCGATATCCAGGCTGGCGGCCTGATAAGCCATTTGCTGATTCAGCAGCGCGATATTCCAGTAGAGCTGCGCGGTAGTATCAATCGTCGACAGGATCGTCGCCCGATAGTCCTGTTCGCTGGCAATCGCCTCCCACTCGCTCTGTTCACGAACCCGCGCCAGCTTGCCCCACAGATCCAGCTCATAGCTCAGGGATAACGAGGCGCTGTAGCTCTCCTGCGAACCTCCGCTATTGAGCGGCTTTGAGTTACTGCCGGCGCCGTTAAGCGTCGCGTCGGGAGAGATATTGGTTCGGGCTAGCCCGGCGGAAATGCGCGCCTGTCGAAGGATTAAGGCGGCAGCGGCCAGATCGTTATTGCTTTCCAGAACCTGCCCCATCACCCGCGACAGACGTTCATCGCCGAAACGGTCCCACCAGCGACCCGCCTTCTCCGACGCAAGCTCGGCGCTTTGCCCTTCCGTTCGCTGCCAGTCCTCCGGCACCGACAGCAGCGGCCGCTGATAATCGCTGCGGGTCAAATTTCCACAGCCCGTCAGCAATACAATTAACGATAATAAAGTCAGCGATCTCATTCGCGGGCCAGCGCCTCCGTCGGGTTTAGCCGCGCCGCACGACGCGCCGGGAAATAGCCGAACGTCAGGCCTATCAGGGCGGAAAAGCCGCAGGCCATCGCCACCGGCAGCCAGGTAAAGACCATGGAAAACTCCTGCGTCAGCAGGGCAAACAGGTTACCGGCGGCCCATGAGCCCAGCACTCCCGTTAAGCCGCCGAGCGCGCAGATCATCACCGCCTCAATTAAAAACTGGTGCATGATGTCAGTAGGGCGGGCGCCGACCGATAGCCGAATGCCAATCTCATGAGTGCGTTCGGTAACGGAAACCAGCATGATATTCATCACCCCCACGCCGCCGACCAGCAGCGAGATGGCGGCAATAGCGGTGATCAGCAGCGACATGGAGTCGGAGGTTTTTTGCAGCGCTTTGGCGAGCTGCTCATCGGTCTGGACAAAGAAATCTTTTTTGCCGTGCTCGCGGATAAGGTGCCTTTCCGCGCGCCGCGCTGCTTCCTGCGGCGACAGCGTTTCCTGGAAGCGCAGCGTCAGCGCCTCCAGCGGCTTATCGCCGGAAATCCGCTGCAATAACGAACTATAGGGGATCCACGCCGACATAAACCCGCTGACCACCTTTGGCCCGGGCTTGCTGGCAATGCCGATTACCCGCCACGGCGCGCCGGCAATCTGCACAATTTTACCCAGCGGATCTTCATTGCCGGGAAACAGCGTCTCCCTGCTGGTTTCATCCAGTACCAGCACCGGTTCGCGATCCTCGACATCGCGGCGGGTAAAACCGTTGCCCTGAATAAAACGAATCCCCTGCAGCGAAAAGTAGTCTGCGGAAACGCCGGAGAGAATTATCGAAGAATCAAAGCCCTGACGCACCGCGGTGGTCATGCTGGAAACAATCGGCGATACCCCCAGAACCCAGGGCTGCCTGCCGAGGCTGGCGATATCATCCAGCGACAGCGCCCGCTCCATATCCGGACGCTTGCTGCCCCAGCCGGTACCCGGGCGGATTTCAAGCGTGGTATTTCCGAGCTTACCAATCTCGTTCATGATGCTCTGCCGGGCGCCTTCCCCCACCGCCATGGAGGAGACCACGGACGAAATGCCGATGATTATCCCCAGCATCGACAGAAAGGCGCGCATCCGATGTCCCAGTAAGGAACGCCAGGCCATCCGCACCGACTCTCCGATACTGCGCGACAGCGAGGCCCGACCATTATCCTGTACTGCGGGAAGGCGCTGAATGCCGCGATTATCTCGAGCGCTGTGGGTACTGTCGGCAACCACCTGTCCGTCGCTGATCTCGACGATCCGCTGCGCCTGCCGCGCCACCTCGCGATCGTGAGTCACGATGATGACCGTGTGCCCGTCGGCGTTCAGCTGGTGCAGAACATCCATCAGCGCCCGACCGCTGACGCTATCCAACGCCCCGGTGGGCTCATCGGCGAGAATAATCTGCGCGCCGTTGATTAACGCCCGGCAGACGCTGACCCGCTGCTGCTGGCCGCCGGAAAGCTGAGCGGGTTTGTGCTGTAACCGCGCATCAATGCCCAGCTTTTCAGCCAGTAGCGCAATGCGCGCCTGGCGTTCAGCGGCGGGCATCGCGGTATAGAGCGCGGGGATGGCGATATTCTCTTCCGCCGTCAGATAAGGCATCAGGTGGTAGCGCTGAAAAATAAACCCCAGCCAGCGGCTGCGCAGCTCGGCCAGCGCCGCGCTATCCGCCCGGTGAGTGGGGATCCCGTTGATATAAACCTCGCCGCTGCTGGGCTTATCCAGGCAACCAATAATGTTCATCAACGTCGATTTACCCGAGCCGGAAGCGCCCATAATCGCCACCATTTCGCCGGGCATAATGGTCAGAGAGACGGATTTTAGTACCGGAATAATCTGCGTCCCGGCGGTAAAATGACGCGTGACATTGTTCAGCACGATCAGCGGCTCAGCCATCACACAGACCCCGCGTCCTGCGGGATCACCACCCGCTCATCGGGCCGTAATCCTTCCAGCACCTGCGCGTACTGACGATCGTTAATCCCGATACGGACGGTGCGCTCCTCGCTACCGCTCGCCGTTTGCACCATCACAATGTAACGCTCATCACCGAGCGAACGCCCCAGCGCGGCGACCGGCACGCGCAGCGCGTCTTTTACCTGCGCGATGCGGATAAACACCTGGGCGGTCATTGAGGTTTTCAGCAAGCGCTGGTGGTTATCGACTTCGAAGGTACCGTTATAGTAAATGGCGCTGCTCTGCTGATTACCGGCAGAAGCTCCGCCGTTTTGTTCCTCCAGCGCCTCCTGCGGCGCGGGCTGGACGTAGCCCAGCTCCCCTTCATAGCGCGTCTGCGGATCGGCGATGACGTAAAACCACAGCGGCTGACCGGGATGGATTTTCTGAATATCGGCTTCGGAAATGCGCGTTTGCACCTGCATTTTATCGAGGTCGGCAAGCACCAGAATCGTCGGCGCGATTTGTGAGGAGACAATGGTTTGCCCCTCACGGGTGACGATGCCCAGCACTTCACCATCCACAGGAGCAAGGATGCGGGTGTAGCCGAGGTTGGCGTTGGCGGTCTGCACGCTCATTTCCGCCTGTACGATCTGCGCTTCGTTAACCGCAATCTGCTGGACCTGCGCGCTATACTGCGCTTGCGCCTGCTCAAGATCGCTACTCACTCCCGAGCCATCGCGCTGCATCGCCTGCTCGCGCGCCAGCGCTTTGCGGTACTGTACCAGCGTGGCCTCGGAAGCCAGCTTTTGCGCCCTGGCGCTGGCCAGCTGCGCGGTGGCGTTGCGTAAATCGGAAAGCTGCAGCGTCGGGTCAATTTCGGCTAATAGCTGCCCCTTACGTACCCGCTCGCCCTGGCGCACGTACAGCTTACGTAGCTGGCCGCTGACCTGCGCGCCGACGCTCACCTGGACGGCAGGTTTAATCGTCCCGCTCGCCAGCACTACTTTTTCGATATCCCCGCGATCGAGCGCAACGGTGTAGAGCGACTCGGCCTGGGCCGGAAGCGAGCACTGATAAAAAACGGCGGCGATAATGGCCAGGATCGCGACCAGCGCAAGTAGCCACGCTTTACGGCGGCGTAAAAATTGTCGCCTCATTGGCCCGGCGCTCCCTGTGCGATATCGCGCAGCTCGCCTTCATCCAGACGATATACCCGCGTGAAGTGATGCAGAATGGGCGCACTGTGGGTTACCACGATCAGCGTTTTGCCCTGTTCACGACAGTGCTGGCACAGCGCGGCGATCACCGTTTCCGCGGTTTCGTCATCAAGATTGGCGGTCGGTTCATCGCAGAGCAAAATAGGCCGGGCGCTGTAGAGCGCCCGCGCCAGCATCAGCCGCTGACGCTGGCCTAAAGAGAGCGCCGAATGGCTCTCGCGGATCAGCGCCTCCATGCCTCCCGGCAGCGCCTGAACGACCGGCCCCAGCGCCATTTTATCGACCAGCGCCTCCACTCGCCCGCGATCGCTGTCGCTGTACCACGGGTCAAACAGGGTGATGTTTTGCAGCACCGAGGCGTTAAACAAAATATCTTCCTGGCTCTGCAGCCATACCTGCGAGGCCAGCTGGCGGGCGGTCGCCTCTTCACCGTCCAGCAGAATGCGCCCATGCTGTGCGGAAAAAAGCCCGGCCATCAGCCGTAGCAGGGTACTTTTTCCGGCGCCGGAATCGCCGACAATCGCCACCCGATCGCCGGGTTCCAGCCGGAGATCAACGGCATTCAGCACCGGGCTTTGCGGAGCGTAATGAAAGCTCACCGCCTCAAACGCCAGCTGTGGAACCGCCTCCCCACGCAGCGGAGATAACTGAGGAGTTGCAGGTTCCTCACGGGTAAACAGGCCCTGCGCGCGGGTATCAATCACGTGTAGCTGCGATTTACGGATCACGGCATAGAATATCCGCGTGACGTAAGAGGTAAAAATCTGCCGTAAAAAGCTATAGGCAAAAAAGTCGCCCAGCGAGATAAGCTTTGCGCTCACCAGCGGCAGCACCACCAGCATAAAGACCACCATCTCGAGGCTGCCGGTGAGCTGATACAGACCTTCTTTTACCTGCTGGTAAACTTTCTGCCGCTGAAGGCAGGTAAAAAGGTCGTGTGACAAACGGGCAAACTGCGCTTTGCGCTGCGTTTCCAGTCCGGCAGTTTTAATGGTTAACACCCCCTGAAGGGTTTCCATGAAAAAGTCATTCAGCGTCGCGCTTTTCAACTGCAGCTGCTGCGTATACCAGCGGTCGCGGAATATCGCCCAGACGCTGATCAGCCCCATCACGACAATGCCTGCAGCGGAAATGAGCGCCAGCACCGGTGAGATCCAGAACATAATGCCGATAGCGATAACGCAGATTATCCAGTCCGAGCGGAGTCCGTTATCCAGCTCGATTTTTTGCAGCATCCCTCCCTGCCAGGCAATAAAGCGGCTGAAAACATCCCCCGGCGCGCGTTTTTCAAAAAAACGCAGCGGATTATTCAGCAAGCGGGAAAAACCGATATCGCTCTTGAGGAGGACAAAGCGGCGGATAAAGCGCTCGCTAATCACCCTCACCCCCAGCGCTAACAGCGTGGATATGACAAAAGCGAGGATGAACCATAAATAAGGAAACTGCGTATTCTGAACGTCTGAGAAGGCCTGGTTTATCGCCCGACTGACCATCGTCGGCATTAAAAACAGCGTTAGCGATACCAGGAAGGTTAATAGCATCAGTTTATAAATACCCGGTACCGCCGCGGTCTCCTTCAGGCTCATCGCGCGCGGCATCTCCTGCTGCGCCCCGGCAATAACCGGATCCGGACTGGCGATCGCGCCGGGAGATTCTTCGAGGATCAGCGCATAGCCGCTAATCTCTTTTTTTAATGCCGAGAAAGGCAGCCACTGCTGGCCAATCGCCGGATTCATCACGCAAACGTAATCCCCTTTGCGCCAGGCCAGCAGGACATAGTGGCTGGCGCCATAGTGCAGAATGGACGGGAACGGCAGCGCATGGAGTTCATCGTGGTCAAACAACACCGGCGCGGTGGCAATGCCGACCTGTTGCAGGATAACGGATAGATCGCTCAACGATGTCCCATGATCGGATGCGGGGAAAATTTCCCGCAATGCCGGGAGAGAGCACGGAATATTCTGGGTCTGCGCCAGCATCGCAATACAGGAGAGGCCGCATTCATTGGTCTCTTCCTGGAAAACCATATCAGGGATAATCTTTTTCATGATGATGCATCAGTGATTAATAAAATAGAGCGAATGGCTGTGCCACAAAAGCCAGTCCTGCGGATAGTCACGCAGGGTGTTTTCGATCATCGTCGGTAGCTTTGCCGCGACCTCTTTTGGCCTCAGCGGAGAATAGATCTTTATTTTTATCCCCTGCTGATAATAGAGGTGATAAAAAACCACCTGCGCCGATACGATCCGAGAAAATCGCTGTACCCCGCTATGTAATTTCGCCGGGCGGCCAAATAGCCGGCAGCTTATTTTCCCGGACTGCGCTTCATGGGTCTGCACGGTGTAATCGGCAGGAATGTCGGGGAAAATAATCATATTTTCCCGCCCTTCCGATACATTGGTCATTAACGCCATAAGCTCGCTGGCCAGCGACGTATTATCCTGGTGGATTGAGCAGTAAGAGAGCGCGACGCCGCCCATTTTTCGGCTGGCGACGGTGTAGCTTTCCGCGCTTGAGGAGACCACCACGCTGGCTTTTCCCGGCGTCACGCCGGCCCCGACCATTGCCGCTAAAATATCGGAAACGCAGTGCAGCGGCGCGAGGACGACCGGCGTCTTTTGCGCCACCAGAGGCGCGACAACGGCATCAAGCTCTCGCGTGCACGCCTGCATCTGGGCCAGCGTAGCCGGATGCTGTCCCCAGGTCGCACCCATTTCCAGCAACTGACGGCGCATGGCTATCCATGCGGCATCGATTCGCCCGTCGGCGCCCGTCAGGCAGCGGTAGTTTTGCGTCGCCACGGCGGTACGGCCGCGGTAGTGTCGGCCCAATAACCGTAGCCGACATAGCGCGCGAACCGCTATCAACAGCAGCGGCATGGGGGTGAAACGCATGATCCTGCGCACCGCCTTTTGGCCATAGCCGGTAAAAGGCCGGTAGCGCCAGCTCAGCTGCGCGAACCATTTTCTTACGCTGAAAACGCTCCAGACGATGAGAAAACGCGTCACGCTTACTCCTTGTCCTGCGTTAACAGCTGGCGCATATAGTCGGCAAATTCAGGGAACTGGCGATCCTTCGCAACCACGTATTTTTTATTAACAATAAACAACGGCGTCGCGTTAATGTCGTAGAGTTCGGTAATTTTCGCCATATATTCCAGGCGCTCGGCAACGGCCTGACTTTGGCGTATCTGATGGTATTTCTCGACATCGATATCATTTTTTTTCAGCCAGCCGTTAAGCGCGTCATCATCCGCTAAATTAATACCGCGGGTCAGCACGGCGTTAAAAGCCCGATCGCGCATCTGGCGCTCAAGGCCCATCACCTCCAGCGTGGCGAAAACCGGCGCATAAATGGCCAGGCCGTTTCTTTCGGCCGTAATATGGATAACATCAAAGGCGCTATCCGCCGGTAACGTGGCGGCGAATTTTTCGATCTCTTCTTCGTTCGACGCGCAGTAGTGACAGCCGTAGGACATCACTTCAATGATGCTTTTCTCATTCTTGATTGGGCTACTGGCAACGGTGGCGCTATCAATTTCTCGCAGGGCCGAAGGCTGACTGCTATCCAGCGAAAACGTGTTGAAAACAAAAATGTGATAGCACAGCACGGTAATTAGCGACGAAATTAACGCCACCAGAAATGTATAGCCAACAGCGGTAATAGGTTTTATCTTCATTTGATACCAGGCTCGCGAATACGGCGGAGAAATACATGGAGGGTTCCCCCTCCATGTACCACATCAGAAATTACTGACGGATGCTATTCGGTACAACACACATACCGTCAGGCGCATCTTTGGAGGTCACGGTTGAGTTACCGTGCTTATCCGTACAGGTAGTCACTTGTTTACAGGTAGAGATACCGCCAACAACCACTGTCTCGTAAGAGCTGGTGCAAGTTTCTTTGCAGGTCCCGCCAATAATTGTTGATGCTTCAATCATGCTTAATTTTTTCATTTGTTAGATCCTTAACTATTTATATTGAAATGTATTTTCTTACACTTACCTACTGGCTTAAATACCTGCCAGTAATTCTTGCGATGTCATCGCTGGTACGTTATTAAACGCAGGGGGTAGCCACGATGCATTTGAAAATATTAAACAATTCCACGTTATTTTTTACGTTTAATTTTTTCATCAACCCGCGTTTACAGCGGCTCAACCGACGAACATCAATTTTTTGCTCAGAGGAAATTTGCGACAGCGTTTTCCCTTTGAATATTTCTTCCATTAACCACCAGTCATCGCTGGAGATGCTGTTGTTAAAATCCCTGGCGAGCCATTTCTGTCGAGTATAATTAATTAAGGATCGACTGAAGAAAATTTTCTTCGCCACCATGGCATCAGCGCTTTCGATAAATTTAAAAAAATTATCCAGCGATTCATTCTTTAATAGCCAGCTCGCTTCCGGCAGCAAAGAATGCAACGCAAAAAACAGAGAGATATTATTTTCTCCCAATAAAATTACCAGCTGCTGATTTTCCCGGCAGTAATACTCTTTAATGGTGTAGAGCGCATTAAAACGCTCATCCGGCAAACTGTCGACATCGCAGAGGATCCAGCGCAGTTCATCTTTTTGCTTTGGCTGACGCAGGGTGTTGATCAATTGTGAGAATTGGTCAAGCCTGGAGAAAGCGCAGTCGTCTTCATGCGCGGCCAGATCGGCCACCACCGAACGCACGCCTTCCGCGAAAAAGATGTTTTTATCGTAGAGAAAGAAATGACGGCTCATAGTTAATCATCCTTGATCTAATCTACTGGTAATTTATGGTGTAATTCGCAGTTGCCTGGAAGGCCCCGGTTTGCAAAGTTTTGTTACTCAAGGCATCCGGTTCCCCTTCCACAAAAGCTTTAAAATTTAACTGCATGGTGGCATTGGAAATGGCAACCGCGGTCGTTGGCGTATTTAGTGAAATCGCCGTACCATCATTCTCTTCAAAACCAATGCCAATACCGCTGGCGGAGTTAGGCGCTATCGGCGTTATCGCCAGACGGTCGCTTATATTGGCATTTTCCGTTCCGCTAAAAGTTACGGTAACGGAATTAAACACATCAGTACTGCAATCCTTAAGCTCAATCACAAAAGCTTTAGGTTGGGATTTTCTCTCCGCATAGAGCGTACGGGTGGAAATTTCGCCAAAATCTACGGCGATATTTTTTGACGAGGGAACGATACTGCAACCATGGGCAACGACGGTTCCCTTGAAGTTTAAATCGCCGCCGATCAGCTCCCCGATAGCCTGTGCCGGGGTGGCCGCCGATAGCGAACCTATGAGTACCATTGATGCGATAAATTGACGCATGCTGTCCCCTTACTGAAACTCAGCGACCACGGTGGCCGATGCCTGGAAATCCCCTTCGAGAACGTTGGTCCCGGCATTCGCAATCGGCGCGGCCGTCAGATTCCAGGTTCCCTGGTTATTGGTAAAACCCGGGACGTCATAAAACCTATTCGCCGCAACTAAATTGCCGCCCGAATCCTTGAGGATAATGCCAAGATTTGAGCGATCGACGGCGCCAGTCGTGCCTAAATAATCACTATTAAAGCTGGCGGTATTGGCCTGCTGGATCCCCAGGCGAATATTCAGATTACCGGTTGCAAAGCTTCCCCCTTCGCATTTCACCTGGATTGGCACAGACTGGCTGTAGTTGTTGCCATTAAGCAGGGAACCCGCGCTGGGGATAGTATTGAAATCAACGGTGATCGGTGAGCCCGAATTGACAACACATTTATCCGGGACGGTAATCACCCCGGAATTAATTGAGATAATCGACATTGGCGTAGTGCCCATCCCTGCGCTGTAATTCCCCAGACGCCCATAAAGCTTAGCGATTTCTGTACCCAGCAGGTTCACGCCGTTGACAATCGGCTTGGTAATCATAAACGTTACCCGCCCCTGAGCGCCGGACTCAAAGTTATTAAACTGGGTCGTGGGCGGAACGCATTTGTTCTGATACGCTCCGTTCGTTTCATTATTAAAAGGAACAGCAAAATAATCCATCCGTTGACCGCGAATATAAATCTCTATTTTTACATCCATATAATCATTAAGCTTTAAATACCCAGGTGAGCTTCCCTGCTGCAGTATTGATGCGGTAGCCGAGTAATAAATAGCTTGATCTTCCATCGGAATCGTACAGCTGGCAACCCCAGAATATTGTCCACCCAGGGAAAAGACATAAGGAATGGTTGCTCCGGGGCTATTATTGGTAATATCCTGATTGGCCACGTCAATATTATACATTTTAGGCCCGCCGACCGGGGTAATTTCCCCTTCAACCGCCGCACCGACGTTCAGGGAAAATAAACCGCCGCAGAGTAAAATAGTGACGCAAGATTTCCGCCCGATAACCCGCTTCGCCATCAGAGATACTCCATTTTTAAACGCAGCAGTCCGCTAAAATTACCCGCGGTCACGTTACGCGCGGTCGACTCCAGCACGGCAATAAACGTCAGGCTACTGTCGCCGGTTTTCACAATAAACGGCGGCTGCGTTTGGTTAATATCCAGCGCCCGCTCTTTGATATCCAGCAGGCGAATACCGGCACCAGAAATACTGCCGGTCAGGCGCAGCAGCTGGCGATTGTGCTCATCGGACTCGCCGATAAAGGTCAGCTGTACCGCCTGCTCGCCGGTGGTGTAGAGGTGCTTGCTATTGCCCGTCGTTCTTGATGCGATGCTGTCCCGCGCCTGCGATGCGCCCTTCAGACAATCCCTGAGCTCGACGCGAACCAGCACCGGCTGGCTGCGGTCGCCCGCCTGATGAAAACGACGGGCGCTAATTTCACCCATCTCAATTATCTGCAGACGGCTCTGCGGCGCCAGCACGCAAGGTGAGGCATAGACGGAGCCGTTGAATATGACGTTACCGCCATCTTCCCCCTGATGATCCCGGTTATAGTGCTGCGGCTGTAGCGGAATATCAGCCTCGGCCAACGCGGGCATACTGATACCGAATACAAACAGTGCTAAAAGCGATAAACGCGTTTTCATCATCAGGTTCCTCTTTAATTACCCTTGCTGCGATGGCGGCAGAGCTTTACAGGTATTTCCTTCACAGCGATATTTCAGTTCAGGATGGCCGCCATAGTCATTCACATACATCATGGCAAACTCTCGCACGCCGCCATCGGTGACGCTGAATTCCAGGCTGGACTTCGGCGCAACCATGATCCCCGGGAATTTGGTGATTTTTTCACCCTTCACGCGGGATAAGCCAATGATGGTGATGTAATAAGGCGTCGGATTTTGCGCGGTCATCTTATTTCCGCTCTTTTGGAAGACGACCTGGTCCTGCCATATCTCGCTTTTGCTTTTGGGAATAATGGCGGTCGGGCGGAAAAATAATTTAATCCGCGACTGCATGGCTAACTGCAGGACATTAGCTTTATCCGGCTTGGGCGGAATTTCGCGCACGCTTAAATAAAACAGGCTTTCGCGATCCTGCGGTAATTGGTTAATGCCATCCGTTTTGGTGACCCGCGCCACCCCTTTTTGTCCGCCGTTGATACGCTGTAAAGGCGGTAGCACCACCAGCGGAGAGGTAATCTTGTTGCCCTTGCTGTCCTCGACCCAGGATTGCGCCAGAAACGGAATATCCGGACTGGTGTTGGTTAAATTGGCGCTCGCCGAGCTGTCTTTACCGGTGATAATCAGGCGAGTGCGGTCCAGCGAAACGCCTGCCTGAGCGGTACCGCTTACCGCCGCCAGCATCAGAGCGCCCATCCAGCAGAGTTTGTTGCTTGTTATGCTCATTTTTGACCTTTTATTACTGTCACTGTCATTTACACGGCAATAGCGCGGCTGTCGCACGACGCTCTATGGTGGGCGGGATAGCGATCTGACACTGCTTCTTCCCGCCCCAAACGACGCTTAGCAGCTCCTGAGGATTAACCCCTGCCAGCCATCCCTGCCCGCCTTCCATAATCATGGATACGCTTACGCCATCGTCGTTAATCACCTCAGCGCCGAACGGCGGATAGGTGCCATCAGCCAGCCGAATAATGCCCATCATTTTTTCGCCCTTCGCCATGCCAAAGGTCTGATAGCCAATGGCGCCTTCGGTCAGCGTGGCGGTGCTGATAGCTTTTGCTGGTTCGATGGATTCCGACATCGCATCCACGTCGACTCGGGTGTCAAAGCTGTTGTAGCTCACGATGTCCGGAATAACGGCGATGCCGAAATTATTGGTTCTTGATTTACCGTCATTAAGCGGAACGTCGCCGATACCGTTGGTATTCACCATAACGCGGGCCGTATTGAGCGTCGCACCGCTGTTGTGGAGCGCCGCGCCGTGTCGGGTGGCGGTGAATCCGCCGCGCAGCGTGCTGCTCAGAGAGAGATAGTTATCCTGCTGATAACTGGCGTTACTGTTGATTTCGGCATACTGCGAGCGGCGCTGATAATAGCCATCGACGTTGGCATAACCGCTCTGGCTCGCTCCCGCACGCAACCGCCACAGGTTGTTATAGTCGCTGCTATCGGTATACGAGAGCATCGGGCTGGTTTTACCGTTATTGGTCTGCACGTCCAGGCCGCTCCATTTGCTATCACCAACCGGAATAGAAAGTGAGAGAGCAATAGAGTCGTCCTTCCGACCTTCATAATCAGAACGATAGGCCGAAATATTGGTGGTGATCCCTCGAATATTACCGACGTTAAACGAGCGTCCTAACGAAATGCCGTAGCGATCCTGGCTGCTTCTGTTCCAGTAATTCTGGTGGGTATAGGTCAGAAAGACGGTTGTCGCCTTACCTGGCTCATCGGCCCAGAAAGTTTTATTACCGGTGATGGTATAAACTTCTTTTTCACGGCCAAGGCTGTCGTACCCCTCATAACGCTCGTTGAGATACTGCGAGAAAGAACGGAAGTCCTCCTGCGAGAAGCGATATCCGGCGAAGGTAATTGAACTGTTATATTCGTCGAAGGTTTTCGCATAGCTCAGCTTAAACGAGGTTCCTTTCAGTCGCTTTTGGTTCGACTGCTGACTGTAAGATTCCGTGGCATCCAGCGAGAGCGCGCCGAAGACGCTGAGATCGCGACCGATACCGGCGGAAACCGCGGTATATTCGGCCCCTGCGCTCTGCAACCCGCCGTAGAGCGACCAGGCATTGGTGATCCCCCAGGAGAAATCACCGGAAGCGAAACCTGGCCCCTGAATTTTATGGCTATAGCGGGACGGCGCGCCGATAGCTACGTTGTAGCGCACGTAGCCTGGACGCGTAAGATAAGGAATATTGGCAGTGTTAACCTGGAATGTGGAAATGGAGCCGTCCTGCTCTTCCACCTGAACATCCAGCGTACCGCGCACCGAGCTCCGTAAATCCTGAATATTAAACGGCCCGGCAGGCACCGTCGTTTCATAAATGATGCGTCCGCTCTGCTTCACCGTCACCTTAGCGTTGGTCTTTGCCAGACCGCGGATTTCCGGCGCGTAGCCCTGCAGGTTTGGCGGCAGTTGACGCTCATCGCTGGCGAGATTCAGCCCGGTAAAACGAACGGTGTCGAAAACCTGCGAATCAAGATAGATCTCCCCTGCCGTCAGTTTTGCCGCCATCATCGGCAGCGGACGATAGGCGTAGAACTGATTCATATCGAAATCAAATTGATGCGTCGCGCTGTAGTAACTGGTCTGATATTCGCCGCGTACGCGCCAGCCGCCGAGGTTGAAGCCTGTCTGGCCATATCCGCTCAGGGTGCTGTAATCCTTGTGCATATCAAGCTGGCGGGTATATTGGCCGGTGAGGCTATAGTCGAGCAAAAATCCGCCGATCCCCTGGTCCCAGCGCTCAGGCGGCGTCCAGTTTGGATCGTTATATTTCATCCACGCTTGCGGAATGGTGATATCCAGCACCCCGGCGTAGTTACTGAGCGTGGCGCCCGGAAGGCTGAGGAGGTCATAACAATCGGCAAACGGCTGCGCGACCTTCTGCTGGGCTTCTTCTTTTAATGCCAATCTTGCAAGAATTTCGCCGTTAATGCAGGCCTGAGTATGCTTCTCGTCTTTGGAAGCCAGATAGCGAACCTTTTGCTGCCCTACAGCCTGACCATTTATTTTAATGTCTAATAAGTACTCGCCCGGTGGCACATAGTTGTCGGTGGCGAAACGCGTTAAATCGATATTGTCGCGGTCGGCGGCATCCAAGACGTCGGTGTTGAATTCCACATCAGTAGAGGCGCAAGCCACAGAAGCACAGCAGAAAAAAAGGATCTGAGAGAGGATTATTTTTATTTTTAGTTCTGCTGACATGACTATTCATCCCGAATCATTCAGTAAAATATCGTGCGCGACAAACAAGCTACAACAGCAATAGCTGGCTTATTTCTAGTTGTAATCCATAAAGAAACGAGTGACGGCGTAAAAATCTCCAGCCTTAATATGTTGCTGAACCGGAACCAACGAAGCGGTAAATTTCAGCGTATTATTCTCATCACTCAGAAGATACCCGGAAGAGGGTTCTCCAAAAGTTAAAATCTCCCCGTGGCGATCGCGAATCTGTATCCCAAAGCCTTTTCCCTCGCCATCCGGAATTAATACCGTCGGGTCTTGCGACGAAGCATTTCCGGTAAAGGTGATGGTGGCATAGGCACCGGGCGTTGATGGATTTTCGCTACCGAAAGAGGCGCAGCCGACTAAGCGCACCAAAAAAGGTCGGATCAGCTTACCTTCCTGGTCCATATTAATATCGCGAGCCGAGATATTACCGAAATCCACCCACAGTTCCCGCGAGTTGGGATCGATATCGCAGGCGGCAGCAACCAGCTCCCCCGAAAGCGCCAACTGTCCGGGCGTAAAATTAGTACTCAAAGCATGTCCGGAGAAGAGTAATACCGATACGAATAACGCCATCAGTCTCTTTTTCTCTGTATCCTTAACCATACTCAGAATTCCATATTATCTGGCACCCATTCCAATATCGCGGGGAGAAGTCTCCCCGCGAGCGATAATTCAAAATCGATTATTGATAATCGATAGTGAAGTTGATCGTTGACTGGAATGCACCCGCGGTAACGGTAGTGGTAGAACCGCTCGCAGCAGCTTCCGCTTTCAGGAAGGCCACGAAAGGAATGGTGTTGGTGCCATCAACCAGAGTGACCGGAGTCGTCTGCGCGCCCCAGGTCACAGTCTGGCTAGCGCTGTCTTTCAGGCCGATACCCGCGCCGGATGCGGTACCAGAAGTGAATGCAGCCAGAGTAGGATCGTTCGGGTTAACCGAAGTCGGGGTGTAGGAAACAACGGCGCTGCTAGCGATGGTGGTGTCGCAGTACTGCAGTTCGATGCTTTTAGCTTCAGTTGCCTGACCACCGCCCTGCAGCAGGGAAACTGGAACCTGACCAAAATCAACGGTTACCGGGCTGGACGACGGGGCCAAACCACAAGCAGTGTTCACCAGTTCACCCTGAAGCTCGATAACCCCGTTGGTTGTATCAGCAGCCAGAGCAGACATAGAGCCGAGAGCAGCAGTTAATGCCACAGCCATAGCAACTTTATTCAGTTTCATAGAAAATTCCTGCGTTATAAATTTTTATCCTAAAGAGTAAGGAGCTATAAAATTGCTGCGGTATATTCTCACAACAATCTGCAGCCCTCCGCATCACCGAAAAATCCGTTTCAATAATTAGACTATTAATTAATATTAATAATTTAATTAAATCCAGATCCCCTGGTCGGCAAAAATACTAACAAATCATTTTTGGGGTAAAAAGAAATACATTTAGCAGGGAATTAAAAAAAGATTTAACCTCGCGAACAATCCCGCGTCAGAAATTTAACTCGCAGAACACTGAGATATATCCTAAAAACAAATTACGCCAGGTAATTAATAAATTATAGATGCCGTGAATTCACCGTAAAATAATTTTAACATAGATCACAATTTTTTAACAAAGAAGTTATCAGCTCTTTCTGCGGGTCATACGTAGACACAACCGGAGAATCTTTCCGCACCACGCCGTTGCCGCTTCTTGTTTTCCTGGCCAGAAGACTCCGTTATCATGCGGCTCATGAGTCAATGAAAAGAAAAGCACAATTTCACGGGAACCAATGAGCCGCAGCGTGACGTCATGAAAACAATAAAATCCGCTAACTCATTAAAACTTAAGTAAATGGACATCAAAACTGATGAGTACACTAGAGAATCTTGACGCCCATACGCCCATGATGCAGCAGTATCTCAAGCTGAAAGCCCAGCATCCGGAGATCCTGCTGTTTTACCGGATGGGTGATTTTTACGAACTCTTCTATGACGATGCGAAACGGGCATCGCAGCTGCTTGATATCTCGCTGACCAAACGCGGCGCTTCCGCAGGCGAACCGATTCCGATGGCCGGGATCCCGCATCATGCGGTGGAGAACTATCTCGCCAAGCTGGTTAATCAGGGGGAGTCGGTGGCCATTTGTGAACAGATTGGCGATCCGGCGACCACTAAAGGGCCGGTTGAACGCAAAGTCGTTCGCATTGTGACCCCCGGAACTATCAGCGATGAAGCGTTGCTGCAGGAACGTCAGGATAATCTGCTGGCCGCCATCTGGCAGGATAGTAAAGGTTTTGGCTACGCCACCCTCGATATTAGCTCAGGACGTTTTCGCCTGAGCGAACCCGCTGACCGCGAGACAATGGCGGCGGAGCTCCAGCGCACCAACCCCGCCGAACTGCTGTACGCGGAAGACTTTGCCGAATCCTCGCTGATTGAGGGGCGCCGCGGCTTGCGCCGTCGTCCGCTGTGGGAATTCGAAATCGACACCGCGCGCCAGCAGCTCAATCTCCAGTTCGGTACGCGCGATCTGGTCGGATTCGGCGTTGAAAACGCCCCGCGCGGCCTGTGTGCCGCCGGCTGCCTGCTGCAATACGTCAAAGACACCCAGCGTACGTCATTGCCGCACATCCGTTCCATCACCATGGAACGCCAGCAGGACAGCATCATTATGGATGCCGCTACTCGCCGCAACCTGGAGATAACCCAGAACCTGGCCGGCGGCTTTGATAATACTCTGGCTTCGGTACTCGACTGCACCGTCACTCCGATGGGCAGCCGTATGCTTAAGCGCTGGCTGCATATGCCGGCGCGCGACACCGCAGTACTGGTAGAGCGCCAGCAGACCATTGGCGCGCTGCAGGAGCATTACACTGAACTGCAGCCGATACTCCGTCAGGTTGGCGACCTTGAACGTATACTGGCTCGCCTGGCGCTGCGCACCGCTCGTCCACGAGATTTAGCCCGCATGCGTCACGCATTCCAGCAGCTGCCTGCGCTGC
Organism: Klebsiella sp. S69; assembly: GCF_016516145.1. Classification (NCBI taxonomy): domain Bacteria; kingdom Pseudomonadati; phylum Pseudomonadota; class Gammaproteobacteria; order Enterobacterales; family Enterobacteriaceae; genus Klebsiella; species Klebsiella sp. S69. Next base: position 90,798 of record NZ_JACVUU010000013.1, read on the forward strand.
GTGCGATGCTGGCAGACGTCGACTGCGCGCCGGTACAGCGGCTTCGCGAGAAAATGGGCGAGTTTAACGAACTACGCGACCTGCTTGAACGGGCGATTATCGATGCGCCGCCGGTGCTGGTTCGCGACGGCGGCGTTATCGCCCCCGGCTACAACGCGGAGCTGGATGAGTGGCGTGGTCTGGCCGATGGCGCGACCGATTACCTCGACAAGCTGGAAATTCGCGAGCGCGAGCGTCTGGGGCTGGATACGCTGAAGGTCGGCTACAACGCCGTTCACGGCTACTACATCCAGATTAGCCGCGGTCAGAGCCAGCATGCGCCGATCCATTACGTCCGTCGCCAGACCCTTAAGAACGCCGAGCGCTATATTATTCCTGAGCTGAAGGAGTATGAAGATAAGGTTCTGACCTCCAAGGGGAAAGCGCTGGCGCTGGAAAAGCAGCTGTACGATGAGCTTTTCGAATTACTGCTACCGCATCTTGGCGACCTGCAGCAGAGCGCCAGCGCGCTGGCGGAGCTCGATGTGCTGGTGAACCTTGCCGAGCGCGCCGAGACCCTCAACTACTGCTGCCCGACCTTCAGCGATAAACCGGGCATTCGTATTAGCGAAGGCCGCCATCCGGTGGTTGAGCAGGTACTGAAAGAGCCCTTTATCGCTAACCCGCTGCACCTCGCTCCGCAGCGGAGAATGTTGATTATCACCGGCCCGAATATGGGCGGTAAAAGTACCTATATGCGTCAGACCGCGCTGATCGCCCTGCTGGCGTATATCGGCAGCTACGTTCCGGCGGATAAAGTCGAAATCGGCCCTATCGATCGTATTTTCACCCGTGTCGGTGCGGCGGATGACCTGGCCAGCGGCCGCTCAACCTTTATGGTAGAGATGACCGAAACCGCCAATATTCTGCATAACGCCACCGAGCATAGTCTGGTGCTGATGGATGAAATCGGTCGTGGCACCTCGACCTACGATGGCCTGTCGCTGGCGTGGGCCTGCGCGGAAAATCTGGCGAATAAGATCAAGGCCTTGACCCTGTTTGCCACCCACTACTTCGAGCTAACCCAGCTGCCGGAGAAAATGGAAGGCGTGGCCAACGTCCATCTTGATGCGCTGGAGCACGGCGATACCATTGCCTTTATGCACAGCGTGCAGGATGGTGCGGCGAGTAAGAGCTATGGCCTGGCGGTTGCCGCGCTGGCCGGTGTGCCGAAAGAGGTGATTAAACGCGCGCGGCAGAAGCTGCGCGAACTGGAGAGCATCGCGCCGAGCGCTGCCGCCACGCAGGTGGACGGTACCCAGATGTCGCTGCTTTCTGCTCCGGAAGAGACCTCTCCCGCGGTTGAAGCGCTGGAGAATCTTGACCCGGACTCGCTGACTCCGCGCCAGGCGCTGGAGTGGATCTATCGTCTGAAAAGACTGGTGTAGTTCCCTTTTAAAGGGAAAAAACGGCAGCACTCTGCGGTGCTGCCGTTTTAACAAATGCAAACTGGGTGCGAGAGGATGCATCCTGACAACCAATACGCGGGGTCTCCCCCCGCGCTGATGCTACTTCTTCGATTCGTAAGCGAGAACAGCTTTAAACTCCATACTACGCTCTTTAATACTGAGTTCGCACAGCGAGCTGCGCACCAAAAGCGTAAATCCCAGTACCGTAATACACAGTACGACGATTGCCACAAGGGCATATTTTGTCAGCATGTCTTGCCTCCCTGCAAAGAAGAGACTAACATCTGAATTGTTCAGGTTCATCCGTCAGCCTCAGTTGATAGAAATATCTCCTGGGGCTTTCGTCTATCTGAATCCTTGTCAATGCTCAAAGCCAGATAGCCTCAAGCACCCGCCGCTATTCTATATTTCCCCGGCCGCGAAACTTATCGGTAATTTATCAAACCCGTTGATTTTATTATCAACTGGAAGAAGGCTCGCAAACGTATCTGCTCTATCAACCATTTTGACATTTGAAAGATTAATTAATAAATATTTTGCATTGATTAACCAAGCAAATAAAAAAGGCCCGACTGAGCGGGCCCGTTTATTTTATCGTTTATCTTCCGCCAGCAGCGGCGGAATACTCGGTACCATCGGCGATTCATCAATATCCTTCTGCGTCATGCGAAACGCTTCCGGATAATGTTCGCGGCTGGTGCGGCGTAGCGGTTCAGTATCGCGCCAGGTATAGAAACAGTGCTGGCACTGAAATACCGTCCAGACATCTTTTACCGGCGATTTTGCCAGCACTTCAATATGTTCATCGGCGCAACGTGGACAAATCATCTTTTCCTCCTTATTTACGGTTGGCCAGCATGGCGGTCAGTTTTTCAGCCCAGGCTTTGGTTTCAGGAAGATCCTGTACCGGCTGGCTGTAGTGGCCGCGGAGATCCGGCGCAACCGGCGTGGTGGCGTCGATAATTAATTTGTCGGTAATTCCCGCCGGGCTGGAGCCGGGATCAAGCTCAAGTACCGACATATTCGGCAACTGCACCAGGTCCCCCGCCGGGTTGACCTTTGAAGAGAGCGCCCACATCACCTGCGGCAGGTTGAACGGATCCACATCTTCATCAACCATAATCACCATCTTCACGTAGCCCAGGCCGTGCGGGGTGGTCATCGCGCGCAGGCCAACCGCGCGGGCAAAGCCGCCGTAGCGTTTTTTGGTGGAGATAATCGCCAGCAGGCCGTGGGTGTACATTGCGTTGACCGCCTGCACTTCGGGGAATTCGGCCTTCAGTTGCTGATACAGCGGCACGCAGGTGGCCGGGCCCATCAGGTAGTCAATTTCGGTCCACGGCATACCAAGATAGAGCGACTCGAAAATCGGCTTGCTACGGTATGAAACCTTATCGATACGCACCACCGTCATATTACGGCCGCCAGAATAGTGGCCGGTAAATTCACCGAACGGACCTTCGATTTCACGCTTGCGGCTCTCAATCACCCCTTCGAGGATGACCTCTGAGCCCCACGGCACGTCAAAGCCGGTCAGCGGCGCGGTGGCGATAGGGTACGGGCTTTCCCGCAGCGCGCCCGCCATCTCATATTCCGACTGATCGTATTTCAATGGCGTAGCGCCCATCAGAGTAATAATCGGATCGTTGCCCAGGGTAATGGCGATCGGCAGATCTTCACCGCGCTCTTCCGCTTTGTGCAGATGTAAGGCGATATCATGCATGGGCACCGGCTGGAGGCCGAGCTTACGTTTACCCTTCACCTCCATACGGTAAATGCCGACGTTTTGCTTGCCAAAATTATCCGGGTCGAGGGGATCGCGCGAAACCACGCAGGCTTTATCGAGATAAAAACCACCGTCGCCGTCGTTAAGACGGAACAAGGGCAGAATATCAAACAGATTAATGTCTTCACCGTCGACGCTATTTTCCGCCCACGCCGGATTTGCCCGCCGCTCCGGCGTTACCGGAAACTTATCCCAACGGCGAATAAACTCGTCGATCTGCTTTTTCACCGGCGTATTCGGCGGCAAGCCCAGCGAGATAGCGTGGTTCTGCCAGGAACCGATAGTATTCATTGCTACGCGAGCATCGGTAAATCCGCGAATATTATCGAACCAAAGCGCCGGCGCGCCATCGCCGATGCGTCCGGTGGCGTTCGCCGCGGCGGCCAGATCCGGTTCCGCGTTAACCTCTTCGCTAATTTTCAGCAGTTGCCCCTGGTCGTCCAGCGCCTGCAAAAAGCTGCGCAAATCATCAAAAGCCATTATTCATTCTCCTGTGAAACATTCTCTACCGCCCGTAACCCGCTCCAGCGGCGCGCTTTGTGATACTCCAGACCGAACTGATCCAGCACTCGCGTGACAACGTGGTCCGTGACGTCCTCAATGGTTTTAGGATGGTTGTAATAAGCGGGCATGGGCGGCACCATTGCCACCCCCATGCGTGACAGGGCCAGCATGTTTTCCAGATGGATGGTGCTTAACGGCATTTCGCGCGGTACCAGTACCAGCTTACGCCCCTCTTTCAGCACCACGTCCGCGGCCCGGCCAACCAGCCCCTCGGCATAACCGGCACGAATACCCGCCAGCGTTTTCATACTGCAGGGAATAACAATCATGCCGTCGGTGCGAAATGAACCTGATGAGATGACGGCGGCCTGATCCGCCGGGCTATGGGAGAAATCGGCCAGTGCGGCGACTTCACGGGCGCTGTAAGGCGTTTCCAGCTCAATGGTCGTTTTGGCCCACTTTGACATCACCAGATGCGTTTCCACTTCCGGCATCTCACGCAGCGCTTTAAGCAGCGCAACCCCCAACGGAGCGCCTGTCGCTCCGGTCATCCCAACAATTAGCTTCATCATCGCCTCATACTTTGTTCGTATACGAACGTTTTTATTAAAGCTACTCTTGTAGGGCTATCCATGCAAGTTCGTTCGTATACGGCCGCATTTTTAATCAAAAAAGGAAAAATGCTAAATCCCCGTGCGAACGGCTATCATAGAATCGACGGTTTGATTACGGAGTTGTCATGGAGTTAAGAAACGAGGCGTTCCACCTGTTGCGCCAGCTTTTTCAGCAGCACACCGCTCGCTGGCAGCACGAACTGCCGGACCTGACCAAACCGCAGTATGCGGTAATGCGTTCAATTGCCGAGCATCCCGGCATCGAACAGGTGACGTTAACGGAAGCGGCGGTCAGCACCAAAGCGACGCTGGCGGAAATGCTGAGCCGTATGGAAAGCCGGGGGTTGGTTCGTCGCGAACACGATCCGGCGGACAAACGCCGGCGGTTTGTCTATTTAACCGCCGAAGGCGAAGCGCTTCTGGCAAGCTCTATGCCGCTGGGTAACGCCGTTGATGAAGAGTTTTTAGGCCGTCTCAGTGATGAAGAGCGCCGCCAGTTTTCGCAACTCATCCATAAGCTGATGGCGCAAGAGCGCTAACCCAAACGCTCGCGGAGAAAATCAATAAACGCCCGAACCCTGGCGGGAACATGCTGCGCGTCCGGATAAACCGCATACACTCCCTGAGACGGGAAGCGGAATTCCGGCATAATCCGCACGAGGGCGTTATCCGCCAGCGCAGCGGCCGCCAGCCATTCGGGGAGCAGCGCGACGCCGCTCCCGGCCAGCGCAAAAGCCATCAGCGCGCTGGCGCTATCCGCCGATATCCGTGGCGCCTTTTTAATTTCAAAGGGGATACACCGTTCCTGCAGCCCGCTGAGCTGCCAGCGCAGCGGCGTCGTCAGACGTTCATGAATAATCCACGCGGAATGGGCCAGATCCTCTAGCGTCTTCACCGGGTGCTGCGCCAGCCACGCCGGGGAGGCGACCGCTACGATGGCAAAGCGCGAGATCAGCGCTGCGCGGTAACGTGAATCCGCCAGCGTCCCGAGACGAATCGCCACATCAACACGATCTGAGATTAAATCCGCGTGGTGAGAAGAAGAAACGTGCCGCACGCGGAGCGCTGGATGCGGCAGGCTGAACGCCGCCAGCGCCGGAACAATCACCTGAGCACCATATTCTGCCGTGGTCGCGACCCGCAGTTCGCCGCTCAATCCCACATGGCTGCCCCGGACGTCGTCCTGCAGATTTTCCGCTGCCTTCAGCAGCGCGAGGCCACGCTGATAAAACAGCGACCCGGCTTCAGTCAGCGTAAGCCGTCGGGTCGATCGCAACAGCAGCGTAACGCCCAGCTCGCTCTCCAGCTGCCTGACGTTAAAACTGACCACGGCCTTGGTTTGCCCGAGGGCCGCCGCCGCCGCGGTAAAACTGCCGCTTTCCACCACCGCCACAAACATGGTCATCCGCTGCAGGTTCAGCATCATATCGCTCATTGTCAAAAAATTTCAGACAGTATATATCCGAATGTCGCGTTTATTCGCCCTGATGCTGAGGTTTACAGTAGCGGCCTTCATGGGGAGAGTATTCAATGACGTATCGCAACAAGGTCGCAACCCTTTTTCTGCTGGGTTTCTTTCTCGACTTAATCAATATGTTTATCGCCAGCGTCGCTTTTCCGGCGATGAGCCGGACGCTGCACGCGTCGCCAGGCGAACTGGCGTGGGTCAGCAATGGCTATATTGCAGGACTCACCCTGGTGCTGCCGTTTAGCGCCAGGCTCAGCCAGCGGTTTGGCGCCCGACGGGTGTTTCTGCTTTCGCTCAGCCTGTTTAGCATCGGCGCGCTGGCAACAGGGATGGCCGACTCATTGCTAAATCTGGTTCTGTGGCGCGTCCTGCAGGGAATGGGCGGTGGACTGTTGATTCCAATAGGTCAGGCATTAACCTGGCAGCAGTTTAAGACTCACGAGCGGGCAAAGCTCTCTGCCGCGGTGATGCTGGTCGGGCTGCTGGCGCCGGCGTGCTCCCCGGCGCTGGGAGGTCTTCTGGTGCAATTACTTAGCTGGCGCTGGGTCTTCCTTGCCAGCCTGCCGATAGCCCTTCTGACGTTAGCGCTGGCAGCGTTGTGGCTAAAAGAAGAGAGAAGCGTTGTGCGAGCGGGAGGTTTATTACCGCTCGCTTTACTGCGTGACCCGCTGCTGCGTTTTTCTATGCTGGTGTATCTCTGCGTGCCGGGGACGTTTATCGGAATTAACGTCGTCGGGATGTTTTATTTGCAAAGCGTAACGGGGTTGTCACCCTCCGCTATCGGCGCCCTGATGCTGCCCTGGTCACTGGCCTCTTTCGTGGCGATCGTCACGACCGGTCGCTATTTTAATCGTCTCGGCCCCCGCCCTCTGATTACGGCCGGCTGCCTGCTTCAGGCCGCCGGGATCGTCGCGCTGGCCAGCGTTAATTCACCAACCGCCAGCAGCACGCTGATCGCGGCATTGTCTTAATGGGCGCAGGCGGCAGTCTGTGCAGCAGTACGGCCCAAAGCAGCGCGTTTCTTAATGTGGCTAACTGCGATATGCCGGACGCCAGCGCGCTGTGGAATCTCAATCGTCAACTGAGTTTCCTGATTGGCGCTGCGCTGCTGGCGGGGTTATTGAGCGCATTTTTGCTTTACTGGCCAGCACCGCAGGCCTGGCGTGGCGTGTTTATCGCCGCCGCTATTTTTACGCTGCTGCCGCTGCTGCGCTGCCTTACATTTAATAACCGGGCGATAATCATGCGCCTGCACGGTAAAACGGAGAACAAATGAGTCGCTATATTGAAGAAGTCATTGCCGCCCATGTGGCCATTGAAGCCTGGCTGAATCAGGGAACTGGCAGCATCGAAGGGTTAATGCAGCGCTTCAGCGCGGAATTTACCATGATCCCGATTAACGGGACACGCATGGACCAGCAGGCGGTCAGCGCTTTTTTTCAAGGGGCACGCGCCAGCCGCCCCGGCTTAAAAATCGTCATTGATAGCGCCGCGATGCTTGCCGAATGGCACGATGGGGCCGCGGTGATATATCGGGAAACGCACGTTTTACCCGGCAAAGCTGATACAGCGCGCTGGTCAACGGCGCTTTTCCGCCAGCAGGAGGGGCAGATAAGCTGGCTGCATCTCCACGAAACGGCCCGGATATAGAGAGCAGACGCTGAAAAAGAAAAAGGCCCAATCGAAAAACGATTGAGCCTTTTTAACGAAAGGTGTCTTACTCGCGGAACAGCGCTTCGATGTTCAGCCCCTGGCTTTGCAGAATCTCCCGCAGACGGCGGAGACCTTCAACCTGGATCTGACGCACGCGTTCGCGGGTCAGGCCAATTTCACGGCCAACATCCTCAAGCGTCGCGGCTTCATACCCCAGCAGGCCAAAGCGACGAGCCAGCACTTCACGCTGCTTGGCGTTCAGTTCGAACAGCCATTTGACGATGCTTTGTTTCATATCATCGTCCTGCGTGGTGTCTTCCGGGCCGTTGTCTTTTTCATCGGCCAGGATGTCCAGCAGCGCTTTTTCCGAGTCGCCACCCAGCGGAGTATCCACTGAGGTAATGCGCTCGTTCAGACGCAACATGCGGCTTACGTCATCAACTGGCTTATCCAGCTGTTCGGCTATCTCTTCGGCGCTCGGCTCGTGGTCCAGCTTGTGGGACAACTCGCGCGCAGTACGCAGATAGACGTTCAGCTCTTTGACGATGTGGATAGGTAAACGAATGGTACGGGTTTGGTTCATAATTGCCCGTTCAATCGTTTGGCGAATCCACCAGGTCGCGTAAGTTGAAAAACGGAACCCACGTTCCGGGTCAAACTTCTCAACTGCGCGAATCAGCCCCAGGTTACCTTCTTCAATCAGGTCCAGCAGAGCCAGACCACGATTGCCGTAACGGCGGGCAATCTTGACAACCAGACGCAGGTTACTTTCGATCATCCGGCGGCGTGACGCAACGTCACCACGCAGCGCGCGACGGGCAAAATAAACCTCTTCTTCGGCAGTCAGCAGTGGGGAATAACCAATCTCTCCGAGATAAAGCTGCGTCGCATCAAGCACCCGTTGGGTTGCTCCCTGCGAAAGAAGCTCTTCCTCAGCCAGATCGCTATCACTGGGTTCCTCTTCAACTAAGGCTTTCTCGTCAAAAACCTCGACTCCGTTCTCATCAAATTCCGCGTCTTCATTTAAATCATGAACTTTCAGCGTATTCTGACTCATAAAGATGGCTCCTACCCGTGATCCCTGAGCAAAGCACTTTGGCTAAATATCACTCGAAGGACGCCCGGACGATAACCTTTATGCCCCGTTAAAGAAGACATCGTTGCCGCCCTGGCGCCTTTCTTAGCAATACTGAGCTATCCGTACTTTGCCAAATTATCGCTGCGGTAAATACTGCAGCGGGTTGACGGATTTCCCCTTGTAACGAATTTCAAAATGCAATCGTGTCGAACTAGTACCTGTGCTACCCATGGTAGCGATCTTCTGCCCCGCCTTGATATCTTGTTGCTCTTTTACCAGCATCGTATCGTTATGGGCGTAGGCGCTCAGGTAATCATCGTTATGTTTGATGATAATAAGATTACCGTAACCGCGCAGTGCGTTACCGGCATAGACGACGCGCCCATCTGCGGTCGCGACAATAGCCTGTCCTTTACTGCCTGCAATATCAATACCTTTATTGCCACCTTCGGCCCCACTAAAGTTCTCGATAACCTTGCCATCAGTCGGCCAGCGCCATGAAGAGATCGGCGAACTGGTAGACGTACTGCTTGCAGTCGATTGGGTGGTGCTGACAGCTGGAGCCGTAACTGGCGCGACGGTTGTCGTCGTCGCGGGCTTGTTGTTCGGCAACATCTTATTAGCACTCTGTTCACCTGAAGATTCAGAATACGTAATAGTTGGTTGTGACGCAACTACCGCGGTGGATTTTTGTGCAGAATTTGCGCTCAACATTCCACCATTACTGGCCTTCACGCTCGCCTGGGCAACAGGATTATCACCGGTAATCGGCTGGCCGGATGCATTGCCAACCTGCAACGTCTGACCGACGTTCAAAGCGTACGGTGCCGGGATATTATTGCGCTGCGCCAGGTCGCGGAAATCGTTCCCGGTAACCCACGCAATGTAGAATAGCGTGTCGCCGCGTTTAACAGTATAGGTGCTGCCGCCGGTATAGCTACCTTTCGGAATATCCCCATACTTACGGTTGTAGACGATTTTGCCGTTTACCGTTTGCACAGGCTCCTGAGCCATCGGCTGGATCTGCACAGGCTGCGTCTGTACCGGCTGAGTTTGTACCGGACGAGCCTGCGGCGCGGTATTGGTCGGAGGCGTGATCAGCATCCCGGAATTGGTGCCCGAAGACGAAGCCCCGCCAGCCGTGCTGACCGGCGCAGGCGGATTGTTGGAACTGCTGCAGCCTGCCAGCCAGAGTGACACCAGTGACAAAGCCGCAATGCGGCTTAAGGTAAATTTTGGGCTTCCCGCGCTCATTTATCCCCCAGGAATATGTTAACTACCAATATCTTGCTCACCGGACGGTGCCCGGCCAGGACACGAAAAATGCGTCCACCCTATGCCTAAATGCAGGCAAAAAAACCTGGAATAATCCGGTTCAGGCCAGCTCCCCTTTAACGAGGGGAACAAAGCGCACGGCCTCGACGGTATCAATGACAAACTCATTGCCGCGTCGACGGATGCGCTTTAAAAACTGGTGCTCTTCGCCTACCGGCAGCACCAGCACGCCGCCATCGTCTAATTGCGCCAGCAGTGCGGCCGGGATTTCCGGCGGCGCTGCGGTCACGATAATCGCGTCAAACGGCGCGCGTGCCTGCCAACCCTGCCATCCATCTCCGTGACGGGTTGAAACATTATGTAAATCAAGTTGTTTCAGACGACGGCGCGCGTGCCACTGCAGGCTCTTAATACGCTCGACCGAGCAAACGTGGTGCACGAGGTGCGCCAGAATTGCCGTCTGATAACCAGAGCCGGTGCCGATTTCCAGCACCCTTGACTCCGGCGTAAGCGTCAGAAGCTCGGTCATCCTCGCCACCATATAGGGCTGCGAAATAGTTTGCCCCTGGCCAATCGGCAATGCCGTGTTTTCCCACGCCTTATGTTCAAAGGCTTCATCAACAAACTTTTCTCGCGGCACCTGCGCGATAGCGTCCAGCACGCGCTCGTCGACAATGCCCTGAGTGCGAAGCTGATTGAGAAGACTTTCAACACGTTTGCTTACCATTGTGTATCAACCCCAACGCGATCGAGCCAGCCGCTAACCACCTCATGCGCGCTGTGGGCGGTTAAATCGACATGGAGCGGCGTGACCGAGACATAGCCTTCATCCACCGCGGCAAAGTCGGTATCCGGACCGGCGTCGTACTTTTCCCCCGGAGGACCGATCCAGTACAGCGTATTGCCGCGCGGATCTTTCTGCGGAATGACCTGATCGGAAGGATGGCGGCTGCCGCAGCGGGTAACGCGTATACCTTTTATCTGATCAAGCGGAAGATCTGGCACGTTGATATTGAGAATGCGTCCGGTACGCAGCAGTTCGCGGCTTAATGCCCGGAGAATCGAGCTGGTGACCGCAGCGGCGGTCTCATAGTGTTGGTAGCCGTTTAGCGAAACGGCCAGCGCCGGAAAGCCCAGATGACGGCCTTCCATGGCGGCGGCAACGGTGCCGGAATAGATGACGTCGTCGCCAAGGTTGGGCCCGGCGTTAATGCCGGAGACCACAATATCCGGACGCGGCCGCATCAGGGCGTTGACGCCGAGGTAGACACAGTCCGTCGGCGTGCCCATCTGCACGGCGATATCGCCGTTGTCGAAAGTGAAAGTGCGTAGCGAAGACTCCAGCGTCAGGGAATTCGACGCCCCACTGCGGTTACGATCGGGTGCAACTATCTGAACCTCAGCGAATTCCCGTAAGGCCTTCGCCAGGGTCTGAATGCCCGGCGCGTGGATCCCGTCATCGTTACTCAGCAATATTCGCATAGTCACCCGTTGTATTGATAAGCTCCCTTACTACGCTGGTGGCGAAGCTGCCTGCGGGCAGCCAGAAACGCAGTTCAACGGTAACGTCATCCCACCAGTTCCAGCTCATCTGCTGGGGATAAAGCAGCATCGCCCGGCGGGCGGCCTCTACTTTTTCACGCACCAGCAGCGTCTGTAGCTGCGTCTCTTCAACGACGGACGCCTGTTCGGCGGCCAGCGCGTCCCGCTGGCTGCCCCAGTCGCCGCTGCCTACAAGCGCAGCGGTAATCATCAGTTCGCGATTATTTACCCGCGCCTGGAGCTCCGTCAGTTCTTCAGAAGTCGCAACGAACCAGCTTCCGCGCCCCGCTAATTGTAGCGCATCGCCATCAACAACCTGATTAAATTCCGGTTTTTTTAATCTAATACCAACCTGTTGATTAAACAATGCGCTGCGGGCCGCCGACAACCAAAAACTGCGTTTATTGCGATCGCGCACCGGCGCGCCGCTCTCGGCCCAGCGCAGCGCCCCCAGCAGGTTACTGCCGCCGATACCGAAGCGCTGGGCGCCAAAATAGTTGGGTACGCCATGCTCAGCAATCGCCTGTAAACGCGTTTCGACATCGTCGCGATCGCTGATTTCGCGCAGCACCAGCGTAAACTGGTTCCCCTTCAGCGCCCCGAGGCGCAGCTTGCGCTTATGGCGCGCGTACTCTAGTACCTGACAGCCTTCAAGCTGGAATTTGCTCAGGTCGGGCATCTCTTTGCCCGGCACTCGGGCGCACAGCCACTGTTCAGTCACCGCATGTTTGTCTTTCTGCCCGGCAAAGCTCACTTCGCGCGCATGAATTTTAAGGAATTTGGCCAACGCGTCAGCGACAAAACGGGTATTGCAGCCGTTTTTCAGAATACGCACCAGCACATGTTCGCCTTCGCCATCGGGCGCAAAGCCGAGATCCTCAACCACCACAAAGTCTTCCGGATTGGCTTTTAGCAGCCCCTGGCTCAGCGGTTTTCCATGCAGATAAGTGAGTTCGTCAAAAGCGATCATTTCTCCGCCTTACGCAGCAGCGCCACCGCTTCACAGGCGATGCCTTCGCCACGGCCGGTAAAGCCCAGCTTTTCAGTGGTGGTGGCTTTGACGTTTACATCGTCCATATGGCAGCCGAGGTCTTCAGCAATAAAGATGCGCATCTGGGGAATATGCGGCAGCATTTTCGGCGCCTGGGCGATGATAGTGACGTCAACGTTGCCAAGGGTAAAGCCTTTTGCCTGGATGCGCCGCCACGCTTCGCGCAGCAGTTCGCGGCTATCGGCCCCCTTAAAGGCCGGGTCGGTATCCGGGAACAGCTTGCCGATATCGCCCAGTGCCGCCGCGCCCAACAGCGCATCGGTCAGCGCGTGCAGCGCGACGTCGCCGTCGGAATGCGCCAGCAGCCCTTTTTCATAAGGTACGCGCACGCCGCCGATGATGATGGGGCCTTCACCGCCAAAAGCGTGTACGTCAAAACCGTGTCCAATTCGCATTAAGCCTTCTCCTGGTGTCGGGAACGGGTAAGGTAAAATTCGGCCAGCGCCAGGTCTTCCGGGCGCGTCACTTTAATATTATCAGCTCGTCCGGCGACCAGCTCAGGATGAAAGCCGCAGTACTCCAGCGCCGAGGCTTCATCGGTGATGGTCGCCCCTTCATTAAGCGCCCGCGTCAGGCAATCAACAAGCAGTTCGCGAGGGAAAAATTGTGGCGTCAGCGCATGCCATAAATCGTTGCGTTCGACGGTATGGGCAATAGCCGCCCTGCCCGGCTCCGCTCGTTTCATGGTATCGCGAACCGGAGCGGCCAGAATGCCGCCCGTTCGGCTGGTCTCACAGAGTTGAAGCAGGCGGCTGAGATCGTCCTGGTGCAGGCAGGGGCGCGCGGCATCGTGTACCAGCACCCAATCGGCCTCGCTAAGAGCCTTCAGGCCCGCAAGGACGGAGTCCGCACGTTCTGTACCGCCATCAACAACGGTGATCTGAGGATGATTCGCCAACGGCAGCTGGCTAAAGCGCTCGTCTCCCGGGCTGACGGCAATCACCACCCGCTGTATACGCGAGTTTGCCAACAGCGCGGCGACCGCGTGTTCGAGAATCGTTTTGTTACCGATAGAGAGATATTGTTTCGGGCATTCCGTTTGCATGCGGCGGCCAAAACCGGCTGCCGGCACCACGGCGCAAACGCCCGGAAAAGTGGCTGCCATGTTGTAATCCTGGGCCTGTTTATCGATTATTCTGCTGTTGCCCCGCGGCCTGGTTGCGTTTCGACGCATCCGGCACCAGACGATAAAACGTTTCGCCCGGGCGGGTCATACTGAGTTCATTGCGCGCGCGCTCTTCGATAGCTTCCTGGCCGCCGTTGAGATCGTCAATTTCGGCGAACAGCTGATCGTTGCGTGCTTTTAATTTAGCGTTAGTTGCCTGCTGCGCGGAGACATCGTCATTAACCCGGCTATAGTCATGCAGACCATTTTTGCCGAACCACAGCGAGTACTGTAGCCAGACCAGCAAAGCCAATAACAGCAGCGTTAGTTTACCCATCCTGCCCCCTGAAAAACGGCATCATCATCCCATAACTCGCCCGAGTTCTCTACTCTGGCGCGCGGACGACGCCGCGTAACGCGGGGACTGTACCACATTTTTACCGTTGATACCCAGGCCAGATTCATTCGTGAAAAGACTACCCCAGTAGCCAGAGGAACAGCAGACCGAACATCAGCCCGACGGTCAGAATCGTCGCGCAGACGCTGTACTGAAGTTTGCCGTCCAGCAGCGAATGCAGCGCGATGCCAACCACAACGGCAACCGGCATCAGCGCCAGGAAGAACGGCCAGGTGTAGAGGAGAAAAAATAGCGTGTTACTGCCATAGATCAGGAAGGGAATACCCAGCGCCAGCAGCCATGAAATAAAGCCCACGGCCGCACCCGACAGAGACCACGTGGTCTCGTCGCTGGCGGCCGGCGGCGGTTCTGAACGAATAATACTGAGGTTCTGGGTATTGCGCATATCGAATCCTGTTGACCTGGCGACCGGCATCATTCGCTGATGCCGCCGCCGTTTCAGGATCTGATAATATCGCTCTGTCGTAGCAGGTCTAATAGTTGGTGCACCAAATTTGTTACCAATTGTTCACCGTCGAGGTGAATTTCTGCCCTCTTCGGGGATTCATACACTGAATCGATCCCGGTAAAGTTGCGCAATTCCCCGGCCCGCGCCTTCTTGTACAGGCCCTTCGGATCCCGCGCTTCGCAGATCGCTAACGGCGTATCGACAAACACTTCGATAAAGCGCCCTTCCCCTATACGTTCGCGCACCATTTGTCGCTCTGCACGATGCGGAGATATAAACGCCGTCAATACAACCAGCCCGGCATCGACCATCAGCTTCGCCACTTCCCCCACGCGGCGAATGTTTTCTTTGCGGTCGTCGTCGCTGAAGCCAAGATCGCTGCACAGGCCGTGACGCACATTATCGCCATCCAGTAACCAGGTGCTCACGCCGAGCCGATGCAGCTCCTCTTCCAGCGCGCCGGCAATGGTTGATTTTCCCGAACCGGAAAGTCCCGTAAACCAGACCACTGCGCCTTTATGCCCATGCAGCGCTTCTCGATCTTTACGTGTTACCTTATGGTCATGCCAGACGACGTTTTCGTCATGTCGGGCCATTACTTGCCTCCCAGCAGGTCGCGAGCGTCCCAGTGCGGGAAGTGCTTGCGAATAAGCTGGTTCAGCTCAAGCTCAAACGCGCTGTACTGTGAAGCGCTCACCTGAACCCGTTCATGGGGTTCATGAACCATACCTGCGCCAACGGTGACGTTGGTCAAACGGTCGATAAAGATCAGGCCCCCGGTAACCGGGTTATCCTGGTATTTATCCAGCACCAGCGGCTCGTCAAAAGTGAGATCGATCAGCCCGATGCCGTTCAGGGGCAGCGTTTCCACTTCGCGCTGGGTCAGGTTGTTGATATCCACCTGGTAGCGAACGCTATCAACGCGGGCGCGAGTTTTCTTACCGGCGATTTTAATGTCGTAGCTTTGGCCCGGGGTCAGCGCCTGCTCCGCCATCCATACCACATCGATGCTGGCGCTTTGTACTGCGGGCAGAGAAACCGCCGCATCGACCAGCAGATCGCCACGGCTGATATCAATTTCATCCTTCAGCACGAGGGTGATCGCTTCCCCGGCCGCCGCTTCTGGCAGATCGCCGTCGAAGGTGACGATGCGCGCAACGGTGGATTCCACTCCGGACGGGAGCACCTTAAGACGCTGCCCTACCCTCACGCTACCGGAGGCCACCGTCCCGGAAAAACCGCGGAAGTCGAGGTTCGGGCGGTTTACGTACTGTACCGGGAAGCGCAACGGCTGGCTTTCCACCACGCGCTGAATCTCAACGGTTTCCAGCACTTCCAGCAGCGTCGGACCGCTGTACCACGGCATTTTCTCACTCTGGCTGGCGACGTTGTCCCCTTCCAGGGCAGAAAGCGGAACAAAGCGAATGTCGAGATCGCCAGGCAGCTGCTCCGCAAAGGTCAGATACGCTTCGCGGATGGTGTTGAAAGTCTCTTCGCTAAACTCGACGAGATCCATTTTGTTCACCGCCACCACCAGGTGTTTGATCCCCAGCAGTGTCGAAATAAAGCTGTGACGACGGGTTTGATCGAGCACGCCTTTGCGGGCGTCGATCAGCAGGATCGCCAGTTCGCAGGTTGATGCACCGGTCGCCATATTACGGGTGTACTGCTCGTGCCCCGGCGTATCGGCGATAATAAACTTGCGCTTCTCGGTAGAGAAATAGCGATAGGCGACGTCGATGGTGATGCCCTGCTCGCGCTCGGCCTGCAGGCCATCCACCAGCAGCGCCAGATCCAATTTTTCGCCCTGCGTACCGTGACGTTTGCTGTCATTATGCAGAGATGAGAGCTGATCTTCGTAAATCTGTCGGGTATCGTGCAGCAATCGACCAATCAGCGTGCTTTTACCGTCATCAACGCTGCCGCAGGTCAGAAAGCGCAGCAGGCTTTTGTGCTGCTGGGCGTGCAGATAGGCTTCTACGCCGCCTTCATCAGCAATTTGTTGTGCAATCGTAGTGTTCATGGCGGCTCCTTAGAAATAACCCTGACGTTTCTTCAGCTCCATGGAGCCTGCCTGGTCGCGGTCAATCACGCGCCCCTGTCGTTCGCTGGTGGTCGACACCAGCATCTCTTCGATGATCTCCGGCAGCGTTTGCGCATTGGACTCCACCGCGCCGGTCAGCGGCCAGCAGCCAAGGGTACGGAAGCGCACCATCTGTTTTTTGATCATCTCGCCGGGCTGCAGATTAATGCGATCGTCATCGATCATCATCAGCATCCCGTCGCGCTCCAGCACCGGACGCTCTGCCGCCAGGTACAGCGGAACAATTTCAATATTTTCCAGATAGATGTACTGCCAGATATCCAGCTCGGTCCAGTTGGAGAGCGGGAACACGCGGATGCTTTCCCCCTTGTTAATCTGGCCGTTATAGTTGTGCCACAGTTCCGGGCGCTGGTTTTTTGGGTCCCAGCGATGGAAGCGGTCGCGGAAGGAGTAAATACGCTCCTTGGCGCGAGATTTCTCTTCATCGCGACGCGCGCCGCCGAACGCGGCATCGAAGCCGTATTTGTTCAGCGCCTGCTTAAGGCCTTCGGTTTTCATGATATCGGTATGTTTGGCACTGCCGTGAACGAACGGGTTAATCCCCATCGCCACCCCTTCCGGATTTTTATGCACCAGTAGTTCGCAGCCGTAGGCTTTAGCGGTACGGTCGCGGAACTCGTACATTTCGCGGAATTTCCAGCCGGTATCAACGTGCAGCAGCGGGAACGGCAGAGTTCCTGGATAAAACGCTTTACGCGCCAGATGCAGCATTACGCTGGAGTCTTTACCGATGGAGTACATCATCACCGGGTTAGAGAATTCGGCGGCCACCTCACGAATAATATGGATGCTTTCCGCCTCCAGTTGCCGCAGGTGAGTAAGTCGTTTTTGGTCCATAACCGTTCCTTAAGCCAGATTTACTACAGAAGCCTTAAAGGCGTCTGAGGATGAGGTGTGTTGAAACCAGGCAAGCTGATGATGTAATCGCACCACTTCGCCCACTACCAGCAGCGCGGGCATCGGGGCATCTTTCGCCAGGTTTTCGAGTTGTTGTAATGTGCCGGTCCGGGTTTGCTGATCGGCGCGAGTACCCCGCGAGATCACCGCCACCGGGGTGTCGCCCGCGCGACCGTTAGCGATCAGCTGAGCGCTGATTTCCGCCGCTTTCAGGCTGCCCATATAAATCGCCAGGGTCTGGCCGCTTTGCGCCAGCCGAGTCCAGTTGAGCGGGGAGTTTTCCGCACCGAAGTGCCCGGTAATAAAAGTTGCGCTTTGCGCGTAATCGCGGTGGGTCAGCGGGATCCCGGCATAAGCCGTGGCGCCAGCCGCTGCCGTCACGCCCGGGACAACCTGAAACGGAATACCGGCTTCAGCCGCAGCCTGCAGCTCTTCGCCGCCGCGCCCGAAAATAAACGGGTCGCCGCCTTTCAGGCGAATCACCGTATTGCCCGCTTTCGCCGCCTCTACCAGCATGCGGTTAATGTCCTGCTGCGGTACGGAGACGCCGGCGGCGCTTTTACCCACGCAGATTGTCTCCGCGTCGCGACGCACCAGCTCGCGGACTTCCGGCGTGACCAGATTGTCGTAAAACACCACATCCGCCTGCTGGATAGCCTGCAGGCCGCGCAGGGTCAGCAATCCAGCATCGCCAGGCCCCGCGCCGACGAGGATAATTTCACCGAGCCGCTTTTCCGGCTGTCGGAGCTCATCTTCCAGCGCCTTTTCCGCTTCGGCTTTATTGCCCGCCAGCATCAGGCTGGCAAAGCGGCCGGTAAACACGCGTTCCCAAAAACGACGGCGTTCGGCAGTGGTTTTCAGATGGGTTTTAATATGATGACGCCAGTAGCTCGCCGTTTCGGCCAGCCGCCCCAGGTTGGTGGGCAGCAGCGCTTCGATTTTTTCGCGCAAAATTCGCGACAGCACCGGCGCTTTGCCGCTGGAAGAGATAGCCACCAGCAGCGGAGAACGATCGACGATTGACGGGAAAACAAACGAGCACAGCGCCTGATTATCAACCACGTTGACCAGCCGGTAGCGCGCGTTGGCCGCGGCATAAACGCGCAGGTTCAGCGCGTCATCTTCGGTAGCGGCAATCACGAGGAATACGTTATCAAGCTGCTGCTCTTCAAATTCGGTGGCCCGCCACTGAATTTCCTGACGCTCAACCTTGCCGGCAAGTTCCGGAATTAGCGCGTCGGCGACAATCTGTACCTTCGCTTCAGCACGCAGCAGAAAGGTGATCTTGCGCGCGGCAATCTCGCCGCCGCCGATCACCAGTACGGGTCTCTCTTTCACTTCGGCAAATATCGGCAAGTATTCCACTGCGCAACAACTCTCTTACAATCAGCAATAGAGCGACTATAGGGTGCGGTTTAGAGCAAATGAAATTACGAAATGGAATGAGTTGTGACTCAAAAGAATAACGGCCTGGAAAAGCTAATATCAAAAAGTGCTTAACACGCGGTTTTTCCACCATTTAAGAGCGATTGAAATTGTTTAACCCCGATCACAGTTTCATACTACGCGGGTGAAATTGTTTTAAGTGCTAAAGGACCCCCCCTATGTTTTCCGCATTGTGCCGTCGCCTGCTTCCCCTGGCGTTGAGCGCAGGTTTTGTCTTCACCGCCGCCCCGGCAATAAGCGCTCTGGGCGACACCGCCAATGCTCAGGCTCGTCACATCGCTACCTTTTTTCCCGGAAGAATGACCGGTTCGCCCGCCGAGATGCTGTCGGCTGATTATTTGCGTCAGCAGTTCACGCAAATGGGCTACGAGAGCGATATTCGCAGTTTTAATACCCGATACATTTACACCAACAACGATAATCGCAAAAACTGGTAAAACGTCACCGGCAGCACGGTTATCGCCGCGCATGAGGGGAAAGATCGCCAGCAAATCATCATCATGGCCCATCTCGATACCTACGCGCCGCAGACCGATGCCGATATAGAAAATAACCTCGGCGGCCTGACGCTGCAGGGCATCGATGACAACGCCCTCGGTCTGGGAGTCATGCTGGAACTTGCTGAGCAGTTAAAGAATATCCCTACGCGTTATGGTATTCGCTTCGTCGCCACCAGCGGTGAAGAAGAGGGTCGTCTGGGTGCGCAGAATATGCTTAAGCGTATGAGCGACGCGGAGAAGAAAAATACCCTATTGGTCATTAACCTCGATAATCTGGTGGTGGGCGATAAGCTCTATTTTAATAGCGGCCGCAGCACGCCATCCTCGGTGCGCAAACTCACCCGCGACCGGGCGCTGGCTATCGCTCGTAGTAAAGGTATTAGCGCCGCCAGCAATCCTGGCCTGAATCCTGACTATCCAAAAGGGACCGGCTGCTGTAATGATGCCAGCGTGTTTGACGAAGCCGGGATTCCGGTATTGACCGTCGAAGCCACCAACTGGTCTCTGGGACGCAAAGATGGCTACCAGCAGCGCGCCAAATCTCGTTCGTTCCCGGACGGTACCAGTTGGCACAACGTTCAGCTGGATAACCAGCAATATATTGATAAAGCCCTGCCGGGCCGTATTGCTCAGCGCAGCCGCGATGTGATGAGGGTTATGCTGCCGCTGGTGAAAGAGCTGGCGAAGGCGGAGAAGAGACCCGCCTCAAAATAGACTAACGATAAAGTGCGGCAACAAGGACTGTCGCCATGATGCGTTTTCATTTTTTAATACCGTTGTTCCTGCTACTGGCTGTTAGCATGCGCTCCATCGCCGACAGCCAGGTCTATATCTGGGGAGCTGAAAAAACGCTGCCCCGAACCTGTTCAGATAACAAATACGCCACCACTGACCTCTCACCTCTGTCAAATTATACCTGAGGTGAATGGAGTATTTCGGAGTCCCATAAGTCGTTGAGCGCATTTGCGATGCGCTCGCGTCTGGCCGTTTCCGTTGCCTGCTGGCGCTGTTTAACCAGGGGTTTAAGCTGCACGATAAACTCATGCGTGGGCGCTGGCAGACTGCTTTCGTCAACGGGAATTTCTTGCCCGGTATCACGGTTAAAGACCTTTACACCGTAGGTTGGCACATGAGCAAAAATGGCCTTATCCTGCAGCGCCTCGCTAATACCTGACATCGTTTGCCCATCAAAGCGCAGCTGGACGGCCTTGCTCCACTTATCGCCAAAATAGATCATTCTGGATAAAAAGTAGCTGCCAAAAGGCTCTCTGACGCCGCTTTCCGAGTGCATAAACCAGGCCCGGGAATCATGGATATAGTTATCATACAGAGTGATCAGCCCGCTGATTTTATCGTTCTGCTCTCGTTTCAACAGGCACGGCTCAATATGCTGACGGAATCTGTACTCGCCCGCCTGCTTAAATCGCAGATATTCATAGGCTTCATTCTGATGGGTATAAAAGTAGGCCGCCTGGGCGAGCAGTGGATCCAGTATCTGTAGATTTGCCGCCGTCGTGCTTATCTCCCATGAAAAGCCGGTTTCGGCACTTGCGGCAATAGTGCAGGTGGCCGAATCGATCGCCCCCTGCGCTTTCTGCTTCATCGCCGGTTTAAACAGCGCCTGGGGGCGAGCTTTACGCATGTAGTCCGCCGCAAACTCGGTGGCGGCTTCCCAAAGCTGACCGCGGGCGTTGTTGGCATCGAACAACGGTTGCCCAACAAGCTCCGGGCCAGGGAACCAATTTTCATCGCCCCTGTGTCTGGACGCCTCTTTATTACGCGCCTGCGCTATCGCCTCAGCTTTGCATTGCAAAAGCGACCACTCACGGGCAAGGGCGCGCTGCGCCTGTTGGCTGAACCCTGCCGCATACGGCTGGACGGTAATCTCCGGGTGCTGGGCCGCATGCTGGAAGAAGGGCTGCGACGTGAGATTTATTGGCGATGTCCTGGGCGAAGCAAAACGTGCGATACGCCAGCCGGTCATCCAGATCATTTCCGCTTCCAGCATCTCTTCCAGACAGACTGACTCAAAACGAAACGGCGCGTAGATAGCATCGTCAGACAGCGGATCCTCCTGCTGATTGTCAAGGGAGAGGGTCGATCGCCAGTTGTTAAAGGTGTCTACCAGTCCGGGATAAAAATCAAATTCCCCAACTGAAGCAAAACTCATTTCCCGAAAGATATACATTTGCCTGAAATCCGGGTGCAACAGGGCAAAAACATCAGGATGAAACGACAGCGGCGCCCCGGCATCCATCGCGGCCGCATACATATCATGCAGAGTAATTTGCGATAACAGATCGCCCGCACCGCCCCGGCCCTTGCCCTGATCCCCACAGGGGTATCCCCCGCCAACGTCGGAGTGCATACCGGGGTAGACCACTTCCTGAGTCTGGGATAAATAGCTGCCAGCGGCGGTACGGATGGAGTCCAACGAAAATGCCTGGCGCTGCTCGTGAGCCGCCACCAGATGATAGCAGCGCTTGATTAACCCTGACTGCGTCAGCGGCTGCGTCTGTTCCGCCCAGCCGTTGTGACCGGTAAAGCCCGGAACCACATTGGCAATTCCCACTGCCGGCACGGTATCAAAGAGGCCTAAAAATTCCACCGAAACCTTCACGCCGAGCAGCGTTCCTGCCGGGAAACCGAGTAGCCCTTCGGCCAGCGCCTCATCCAGCCAGCTGACAAAAGCGCGGGCTTCTGCCGCGCCGCGGGAAAAACCGTACACAAACAGCTTTATCGCTGCCGTCTTGCACTGCGCGCGCACGAATTTTTCCTGCACCAGCCTTAAGAGTTGTTCAAACATACGCAGCCGCATCCGCATCTGACCAGGCATTGTCTTCCGCGAGTCCAGATAGGCCTGGTTTACTTTTTCACGGTTGTAAGACATCGCCGCGCTGCCCGCGAATAACCCCAGTTCCACAGCCGCCGAAGTGCTGGAGCTGTTCATCGCCTGAACCGCCCTTTTCATTATGCCGTTGCCGAGGAAATTTTTTGTCACGGTATGGTTCAGGGCATTACACAGCTGCACCATCCCCCAGTTGATACGGTCCTCGCCGCCGACAGCAAACTGCAGTCCCGACGAATAATAGTCATAGGTGCCAATCTGCGGAAAAGGCGTACCAACGCCGGGAATATAGAAGGCGTAAAATCCACGCTCATTTGCCATGAGATCATCAGGCGCGCAGGCACGGTATAGTTTTGCCACGTTCGACGGGTGCGGCGGCATGCAGGCGGTATCTTTTAGCGCATTATTATTGGTACCGTCAAAAAACAGGCTGATATGCAGGCTCTTACAGCAGGGGCTGCTTTTTTGCCGGCGGGACTCCTGGCGAAATAATGCCTCCTCCCTGTCGATTTTGATTATATTGGCGTTGACCTGCCGCTGGCTTAAAAGCAACCGGCCCTCTTTCGGAAAAGCGGGAGGAACCCAGCACGGATCGCCCGTAGTGGTAAGCTGATGATTACCAAAACGTTTCTTAAAAGATTCGGTTATTGGGGACATTGGGCAGGCTCCGACTGGCGGTAGGGATCTTTTATCGGGTGATCAGGATGGGTCGGCCCGTGGCAGGTGGCCGTTACTTTAATCTGCTGACAGGGCAAGAAATGCACCTGCAGGCCGCAGGAATCTTCATATTCGGGAATAGTGGCCACCGCTTTATAGTGGCGATAATTTGCTTCATGATCTTTCGCATAATCACGAAATTCTTTTGTTCCCATTGGGGGCATATTTTTGGGAAACGGGTCAGGATCCACCTCCCACTCCACTACCACCTGCATATTGGGCCGCCATTTTTCCGGCAGCGATATACAGCAGGTAAACCCCCCGGCGTGTCCCCGGTAGCCGTTGACGGAGAACCAGTTGATATTCGTGCCTGCCATATGGTTATAGCCCAGCAGATTAGCCGCTACGTAGCTGCTCTTCCCGCTGCCGCGCGGTGCTTCTTTTTCTGCCGGATCACAGCCCAGCAGTAAAAAACATAACAGCGGCACTGCTTTAACTATTCCCTGCATAGTATGAACTCCGTTTCATGTCACACTGAAGGCGCAGCCTCTGCTGCGGTTAATAATGCACAGCTCACAACAATAAAATCATGGCGTTTCTGGCGGGCACTGGGCAGGCTCCGGCAGATCGAAAGGTTCTTTAATCGGGTGGTCAGGATGAGTCGGCCCGTGGCAGGTGGCCGTTACTTTAATCTGCTGACAGGGCAAGAAATGCACCTGCAGGCCGCAGGAATCTTCATATTCGGGAATAGTGGCTACCGCTTTATAATGGCGATAGTTAGCCCTGTGTTTTTCTATATATTCATCATACTTAGGGTCGCTGAATCTGGGGATATCCTTCGGAAACGGGTCAGGATCCACCTCCCACTCCACTGCCACCTGCATATTGGGCCGCCATTTTTCCGGCAGCGATATGCAGCAGGTAAACCCCCCGGCGTGTCCCCGGTAGCCGTTGACGGAGAACCAGTTGATATTCGTGCCTGCCATATGGTTATAGCCCAGCAGATTAGCCGCCACGTAGCTGGTCTTCCCGCTGCCGCGCGGTGCTTCTTTTTCTGCCGGATCACAGCCCAGCAGTAAAAAACATAACAGCGGCACTGCTTTAACTATTCTCTGCATAGTACGAATTCCGTTTCATGTCACACTGAAGGCGCAGCCTCTGCTGCGGTTAATAATGCACAGCTCACAACAATAAAATCATGGCGTTTCTGGCGGGCACTGGGCAGGCTCCGGCAGATCGAAAGGTTCTTTAATCGGGTGGTCAGGATGAGTCGGCCCGTGGCAGGTGGCCGTTACTTTAATCTGCTGACAGGGCAAGAAATGCACCTGCAGGCCGCAGGAATCTTCATATTCGGGAATAGTGGCCACCGCTTTATACTGACGAAAGGTAGCCTTATATTTTTCCATATAATGTTCATAGTTTGGATCATAGAAGTGGGGGAGATCCTTCGGAAACGGGTTAGGGTTAACCTCCCACTCCACTACCACCTGCATATTGGGCCGCCATTTTTCCGGCAGCGCTATACAGCAGGTAAACCCCCCGGCGTGTCCCCGGTAGCCGTTGACGGAGAACCAGTTGATATTCGTGCCTGCCATATGGTTATAGCCCAGCAGATTAGCCGCCACGTAGCTGGTCTTCCCGCTGCCGCGCGGTGCTTCTTTTTCTGCCGGATCACAGCCCAGCAGTAAAAAACATAACAGCGGCACTGCTTTAACTATTTCCTGCATAGTACGAACTCCGTTTCATATCATAACTATCCCGTGTGTATCCTTTACCGTCTCCACGGCTTACATCCGCCAGAAAAGTTCCTTCTGCTCAGCCAGTCTGCCATTGCAGAAGCGCCAGTCATAATTGCGCTTGCTAGCCAACCTGCAGGTGAGAAAGGGCAATTACTGTCCCTCTGGCAGGGCTGCGTGCCCTTCTCTGGCCAATGAAAGCACGCCACTACAATCCACGTAACCGATCCGGTGGGTTTTGTTAGTACGATTCGAAAAAATCTTTAGATATGCCCGGAAAGCACATCCCTGACAGTATCCACCCCGCCGCCGAAAACAACATGCGCAGCAAACGTTTTACGCATTAACCAGAGAGCAAATAGCGCGGAAAAATCCGGATGCAGATGGTAAATCAATTAAACGCGCGCTGGCATTGTATGCCGCTGGAAATGCGTCTGGAACCAAAACGCAGTGGCGGTAGAGCGAACTGCAGAAGCGATGATAGTTGTAGCGTGATGGTTCAGGTAAATCATATTTATATCCATTTCCTGTGAGGCAGCCATACGATCTGCCTGGGTAGTCGATATCGCACTGCGTTCCATTTTTAATAATCAGTAACCTTTCGGCGCTATCCTTAAGTTTCTCGTTTATGTTTTCGACGGCCCAATTTTTTCCTGGTTCACTCGTAAATAATCATTAATTTATCGCGTATGATGAGAGAACATTCCTTGATAATCCCTTCAATTTACGCAGAAAATTGTTCTGTCGTTTGCTTTTCTGATGTCTTCTCGGTTGAGGGAAAGTGCTACTTTCTTGAGAACAGGCAGTTCCCGGTTCATCTACCAGAATACCGCAAAAAAGTTTGAAAATTCTTTGATATTTACTGATGAGGTTTTTTCTGAAAGAAACTGCATCAGATAGCATGTCGAATGCAAACTCGTCCGTACCAGATTGCTGAATGAAATGTTCATCTTCGAGATATATACATCGTTTACCGGCACTTTTGGCGTAACAGCGTTCAATTCCCCCTTCAAGGGAGATATAATAATTGTCTTTTGTAACTATTTCCTTTTCAAAGAACATGACGCTACCTTGCGCTTTACTTAAGATAAAGATCCCCAGCAGACATAAATACGGAGAGGCATAAGCAAGGCGTTCAGAAAAACATTACGGTATTCATATGGTGAAAGAAAATGTGAAATTTATTCGTTCTGCATTCGCCCCGAAGGAAAAAATATAAATATAATTCGTAGTCTGTGTCAAGCCGGGAAGAAACAAGAAATTAGCGCGTAGCGGATAATTATTAGATAAGCTCGTAATAAAACATGAATCACTTACGTTGTTCATCCATGCCGGCTACACAACTAACAATAAGAATATATGAATCAATAATGAATTAATAAAATGAGATTCTTAGTTGCAGCAAAACCCAGGAAAGCCCCGGCTTGTGTTGAACACGGGCCGCAGAAAATTGAGTCGAATCCCGGCAGCTTATCTTTCGGCCTTCCCATGCCAGTTTCAGCACCCGGTTGTGTTGAAGGAGCTACAGTTATGCCTAAAATACGGTGCAGCTCAGCCGATTAAGCGGTCACAGCACCTTTTACTGTTGATTTTTCGAAGATGGTGGAAGTCAGGAGCGTGACGGCCAGCATGCCCTGGCCATCGCTAAACAGAGTTCAGCTATTTTACCCAGCTTTTATGGGGTTACGCAGGGCAGCGCCGGGACTCATATTAACCTTCGTGCAGCCCGCACTCTCTTTTCAGGCCAAAGAAGCGCGTTTCTTCCTCCGCCATCCCCGGCTCCCATTTGCGCGTGGTGTGGGTATCTCCTACCGACAAATAGCCCTGATCCCAAAGCGGATGATATTTCAGGCCGTGCTTTTGCAGATACTGGTAAACCGTGCGGTTATCCCAGTCGATGATCGGCAGCACCTTAAACACGCCACGCTGGATCGCCAGCACCGGTAAGTGGGCGCGACTGCCGGATTGCTCGCGGCGCAGGCCCGCAAACCAGGTTTGCGCGTTCAGCTCTTGCAGTGCCCGGTTCATCGGCTCAACCTTGTTGATGTCATTATATTTTTCAATGCCCTCAACGCCCTGCTCCCACAGTTTACCGTAGCGCGCTTCCTGCCATGCGGCGCTCTCCTTCGCCCGATAGACCTTCAGGTTCAGGTTGAGTTTGTCCGTTAACTCATCGATAAACTGGTAGGTTTCGGGAAACAGATAGCCGGTATCGGTCAGAATTACCGGGATATCCGGGCGTACCTGATTGACCAGATGCAGGCTCACCGCCGCCTGAATACCAAAGCTCGAAGAGAGCACGTATTCCCCCGGCAGATTTTCCAGCGCCCACGCAACGCGCGCTTCCGCGCTCAGCTTTTCCAGCTGACTATTGGTTTCCGCTAGCTGTAAAACGCGATCGACCTTCGGTAATGCGTTCAGCGCGTTTAAATCGAGTACGGACATAAGAACCTCATTTGCCTGTTTTTGCCGGGGGCCCTGCGTTTACCCGGTCGACAAGACCGCAGGCCCGGTAAGCGAAACGCCACCGGGCAGCGGGTGTTATTCCCAGAAATCCCGGGCAGGATCGAGCACCGGACGAATAATGCCCGCACGCACCGTAAAGTCGCCGAAGCCTTCACCCGCTTCGCGCTCTTTCGCCCAGCGCCCTACCAGTTCGTCGATTGAGTCGAGAATTTCCGACTCGGTAATGTTTTCCCGGTACATGCGCGGAATCCGCGTCCCGCTACGGTTGCCGCCAAGGTGCAGGTTGTAGCGGCCCGGCGCTTTACCCACCAGGCCCACTTCCGCCAGCATCGCGCGACCGCAGCCGTTCGGGCAACCGGTGACGCGGGTAACGATATGCTCGTCGCCAACGCCATGTTTGCTCATCACCGCCTCGACTTTATCGATGAATGACGGGAGGAAGCGCTCGGCTTCCGCCATCGCCAGCGGGCAGGTCGGGAATGAGACGCAAGCCATCGAATTTTCGCGCTGCGGCGTAACGGCGTTCATCAGGCCGTGCTCGCGGGCCAGCTTCTCGATCTTCGCCTTCTGATCTTCCGGTACGCTGGCAATAATCAGGTTCTGATTTGCCGTAATACGGAATTCGCCCTTATGGATCTTCGCGATCTTCAGCAGACCCGTTTTCAGCGGGCGGCCCGGATAATCAAGGATACGTCCGTTTTCAATAAACAGCGTCAGATGCCAGTTATTGTCGATACCTTTCACCCAGCCGATACGATCGCCGCGGCCGGTGAACTCGTATGGACGAATCGGTTCAAACTTGATGCCCGCCCGACGCTCCACTTCTGCTTTAAAGGTCTCAACGCCAACGCGCTCCAGGGTGTATTTGGTTTTCGCATTTTTACGGTCGGTACGGTTGCCCCAGTCGCGCTGGGTCGTCACCACCGCTTCCGCTACCGCCAGGGTATGCTCCAGCGGCAGATAGCCAAACTCGCTCGCCGTACGAGCGTAGGTTTTCTTATTGCCGTGCTCAATCGATAAACCGCCGCCCACCAGCAGATTAAAGCCCACCAGCTTGCCGTTTTCAGCAATAGCCACGAAGTTCATATCGTTCGCGTGCAGATCGATATCGTTCTGCGGCGGGATCACCACGGTCGTTTTGAACTTACGCGGCAGATAGGTCTGGCCGAGGATCGGTTCTTCATCGGTGGTGGCGACTTTCTTTTGATCCAGCCAGATCTCGGCATAGGCGCGAGTGCGCGGCAGCAGGTGCTCGGAGATCTTCTTCGCCCATTCATAAGCTTCGGCGTGCAGCTGAGACTCGTTCGGGTTGGACGTACAGAGCACGTTACGGTTCATGTCATTAGCGGTGGCCAACGCATCCAGTCCGACCGAATGCAGCATCTGGTGCACCGGCTTGACGTTCTTCTTCAGAATGCCGTGAAACTGGAAGGTCTGACGGTTGGTCAGACGGATACTGCCGTAGATGGTGTTATCGGCGGCGAATTTATCGATCGCCTGCCACTGTTTGGTGGTGATCACCCCGCCCGGCAGGCGGCAGCGCAGTAGCATCGCGTGACGCGGCTCCAGCTTCTGCGCCGCACGTTCGGCGCGGATATCGCGGTCATCCTGCTGATACATACCGTGAAAACGGATCAGCAGAAAGTTATCGCCTTTAAAACCGCCGGTCAGGCCGTCATTCAAATCTTCCGCAATGGTGCCGCGCAGGTAGTTGCTTTCGAGCTTCATGCGCTCGGCGTCAGTCAGTTTACCTTCGACCACCAGCGGGCCTGGATGTTTTTCGCTCATTAATAGACATCTCGCTGATAACGGCGCTCTACGCGCAGCTCACTTAAAAATTCGTCCGCCGCTTCGGCGTCCATCGCGCCGTATTCGGCAATCACTTCCAGTAACGTCTGCTCAACGTCTTTTGCCATACGATTGGCATCGCCGCAGACATAAATATGGGCACCGTCGTTAATCCAGCGCCACAGTTCGGCTCCCTGCTCGCGCAGTTTGTCCTGAACGTAGACTTTTTGTTGTTGATCGCGGGACCAGGCCAGGTCGATGCGGCTCAGCACGCCTTCTTTGACGTAGCTCTGCCACTCCACCTGATAGAGGAAATCTTCAGTAAAGTGCGGGTTGCCGAAGAACAGCCAGTTCTTACCCTCTGCGCCTTCCGCCGCGCGCTGCTGCATAAACGCGCGGAAAGGCGCGATGCCGGTACCGGGACCAATCATGATCACCGGCGTTTCCGGGTTCGCAGGCAAACGGAAGTTATCGTTATGCTCGATAAAAACGCGAACTTCGCCGTCTTCTTCGACGCGGTCGGCCAGGAAACTGGAAGCGCCGCCGGCACGAGCGCGACCTTCAATATCATAACGCACTACGCCAACGGTGACGTGGACTTCGCTTTCCACTTCCGCCTGCGAAGAGGCGATCGAGTAGAGCCGCGGCGTCAACGGGCGCAGCAGGTCAACCAGCGCCTGGGCATCCAGCTGCGCCGGCGAGAAACGCACCATGTCGACGATCGGCGTGGTTGCGGCGTAGTGCTGAAGCTGTGCCTTATCGCCCACCAGCGGCAGTAAAGACTCGCTGCGGGTTAAGGTGGCGTAGTTTTCCACGATATTGCCGGTGTTGACCGTCAGCTCAAAATGCCATTCCAGCGCTTCAGCAAGCGGTAGCGTTTTGCCGTCGACCGTGACCGGTTCCGTACCTGTTAGCCAGAGCAGATCCACCAGCTCCTTCACCAGCGCCGGATCGTTCTGATACCAGACGCCCAGCGCATCGCCCGGCTGATAGCGCAGGCCGGAGTCGCCGAGGTCGATTTCAATATGGCGCACATCCTTTTCTGAATCACGGCCGGTGATTTTCTGATTCACCGCCAGCGTCGCAGTCAGCGGTGCCTCTTTGGTATACGGGCTGGTGTGGATTTCATTCACCGCCCCGCTGGTAACCAGCTGAGACGGAGAAGCAGCAGGCGCGCGCGCTTTCAGCACCTCAACCACGCGAGCGCGCCATTCGGCAGCGGCGGTCTGATACTCCACATCAGCGTCAACACGATCCAGCAGGCGTTCACCGCCCAGCTCGGCCAGCTTGTTATCAAAATCTTTGCCGGACTGGCAGAAGAATTCATAGGAGGTATCGCCGAGGCCAAACACGGCAAATGCCGTATCGGTCAGCTTGGGCGCTTTCTTCGAGAACAGGAACTTATGCAGTGCGACGGCTTCTTCCGGCGGCTCACCTTCGCCTTGTGTTGACGTCACGACGACCAGCAGTTTTTCGGCGGCAATTTGTTTAAATTTATAGTCGCCTGCGTTAATCAGCTTCACATTCAGCTGCGCCGCCTGTAGATCGTCACGCAGCGCTTCAGCGATGCGGCGGGCATTGCCGGTTTGCGAGGCCGAAATCAGCGTGATGGACGGCACTTCAGCCGCCTGGGCTGGCGCAACAACCGCCGCGCCGGGCTGCTGATTCAGCATCCCCCAAAAATAGCCGGAAACCCAGGCTAGCTGGGTAGGCGTGAAGTCAGTCGTGGCCGCCTGAAGGCGCGCCATTTGCTCCGGACTCAGCGGTAGCAAATTGGAAGGTGGGGCCTGTGTCGTCATGCGTCGTTATGTTCCAGTAAGCAAAGCTGTGATTCACGCCCTGTCAGCGTGATAAAACAGAAGAGAATAGAAGGTTAACGGCGCAGATAGTAACAATTAAAGAAGGGATGGAAATAACAAATAACCAAATGGACTAACCTGTTTTAGTTATAGTTATTAACAACAAAATCGATTAAATAAGCTGCTGTAATATAAAGATATAATTCCCATAAACCGCATGGATATGTCCATTTTGTGTTCAGGACCGTTTTAGTTAATGATCAAAAATGTACTTTCCGGTACCCTACGGCGGTTTTTTTGCCATATTGAGAATAAAAGATGTCCACCACGCTGTTTAAAGATTTCACTTTCGAAGCCGCTCACCGCCTGCCGCACGTACCGGAAGGCCACAAGTGCGGACGCCTGCACGGTCACTCTTTTATGGTGCGCCTGGAGATTACCGGTGAAGTCGATCCCCATACCGGGTGGATCATGGATTTCGCCGAGCTGAAAGCCGCATTCAAACCCACCTACGATCGCCTGGATCACTACTATCTGAACGATATTCCGGGACTTTCCAATCCTACCAGCGAAGTCCTGGCAAAATGGATCTGGGAGCAGATGAAGCCTTTGGTTCCGCTACTCAGCGCGGTGATGATCAAAGAAACCTGCACGGCGGGCTGCGTCTATCGCGGCGAGTGATCCCTTTCGCCATCGCGTAGGTCGCCTGTTAGCGGCGCGATGGCCTTTTCGCCTCTCGCCGTTTCCCGCCTTGCCTGGGCAAGTTCACGGCTAGCGCACCAGATAACCGCCATCTACCGCCAGGATATGGCCATTCACGTAATCCGAAGCCCGGCTGGCCAGGAAGACGACTGCGCCCATCAGATCCTGCGCCTCACCCCAACGGCCGGCCGGAATATGCGCCAGGACGCGCCTGTTTTCCTTAGGCGTGTTGCGGACGATCGCCGTCATGTCGGTCTCATAATAGCCGGGGGCAATACCGTTAACCTGAATGTTATATGGACCGAGCTCTTCACAATAGGCTTTGGTTAACCCCGCGAGGGCATGTTTGGTTGCTGCATAAGCCGGCGACCAGCTGCCGCCTAAATAAGAAAACACCGAACAGATATTGATAATTTTGCCACCGCGGCGGGGAACCATTATTTTCGCCGCTTCATGGCTGAGCTCGAAAGCCGCCGTCAGGTTGGTCTCAATCATCGGGTCCCAGTCGGCGCGGCCAAAGCGCAGGACCTTATTCAAACGACAAATACCGGCATTGTTCACCAGGATATCGACCGTGCCGAAACGCTGGCAGCAGGCGGCGATAATGCGCTGCGGCATGCCGTTGTCGGTAATATTCGCCAGCATGAACTCCACTTCAGCGCCCTGCTGCTCAATGCGTTCACGGGTTTGCGCATTATCGACGCGTCGTCCGGGAATAAACAGATTGGCTCCCGCCGTGGCCAGAGCAAGGGCAAGAGCCTGCCCCAGTCCGCTATTCCCCCCGGTGACGATGGCGGTTTTCCCTTTGAGGGAGAAGAACTCCATAGAAAAAGCATGGGATGGCTCAATTGGCTGCATGTTTAACTCGATCCTTAAGTCAACATATCGACAGCGCGCCGGGGCGGCTGATGTACGAATCGATTATACCACCGCAGGTATGAGCGGGAATCTTAACTACTACGCTGAAGCGAGGGGGCTTGATGAATTCATATATGAATAAAGTGTTTGCCGGACAGCTATCAGCCAGCCCGGCAAAAAAGGAGGGATCAGGCGATGTTCAGATACTTATGCGTCTGCATAGATAAACGCCAGTTGCGCGCGATGCAGGTTTCGATGCACAGGCGCGTCGCGTCCTCTTTCTGGCTAATTGGCTGCAGCGCGATGATGCGCGGCTTGTCGTCAGCCAGCGTCTCCAGCAGTTCTTCGAGCGCTTCGATATCGCGCACGCGTCCAACAGGATGTTTTATTTCATCAGCTCGCTGCAGCGCCTGAGAAAGGACATCATAGCCGCCGCGCATATTCACCTTCGGCGATACCGTCACCCAGGTATGAGGCGTACAGCGAACTTCGTGAGTGCCGCTGGTTTCAATCTGGCAGCTAAAGCCGTTTTGCTCCAGCAGCAAGGTCAGCGGCGTTAAATCATGAATACAGGGTTCGCCGCCGGTAATCACCACGTGACGAGCAGTCCAGCCCTGACGCCCGATGATGGCCAGCAGATCTTCGCTACTTGCCGGGCCCCATTTATCGCTCTCTTTGGTTTTTGCCAGAATGCTGAACAGAGAGACTTCTCGATCGGCAAGTTTATCCCAGGTATGTTTGGTATCGCACCAGGCGCAACCAACCGGGCATCCCTGTAAACGAATAAAAATGGCGGGAACGCCGGTGAAGTAACCTTCGCCTTGCAAGGTCTGGAACATCTCGTTAATCGGGTACTGCATAATCATCTCTGTATTGGGTTAAGAGCGCGCATTATCGCAGATTTACTCGCGCAGATCTTGTCCTGCGCTGCGCCGCGTGGTGGGTAAGCCTAATCCTTATTGATAAACGTCCGTCAGGTGGTCGATATCTCTATCCAGGGGCGGCTGATTTAACTAGCCTGATAATAATAAGGCTACTATTAAGCGGCATAGCAGAAATTTTTGGTGTAACAAAACATGTATCACCCTGAAAGCCAAAAATAAAAATAACAAATTTAAAAATAATAAATTTCAATGATGTACAAATGGATACACGAAATAATGAATTTATTGCCATAGCGAAGGGTCAAATTCGATCCACGACGTAAAACAACCTTAAAATAACCTTAATAAACCGTACGTTATGATCTTCACCCATTTAATATCCGTTTAATTTTTCGCGCCTAGAATCCAGTCCACCAACCATAATGAGACTGCATTCATGAATACATTATTAATTACTGGCGCGACCGGATTTCTCGGTGGAGCAGTGTTAGAAAGCATTCTGAATAAAAAGAATGCGCCTAATCTATTACTGTTAGTTCGTGCAGATAATAGTGTAGCGGCCGTAGAGCGGGTAAAGGAAAATCTGCGAAAATTCAATATTAGCGAAGAGAGACTAACGGCCCTGACGCCAGGCAACATTCTGCTGGGGGATCTGGCCAATCCGCAGCCCTTTCTCGACGACCCGCGCCTGAATCAGGTTACCCACGTGCTCAACTGCGCCGCCGTCGCCTCATTTGGTAACAACCCGCTTATCTGGAAGGTCAACGTCGAAGGTACGCTGCAGTTTGCCCGGCGGATGGCTCAGGTCAGCCGCCTTGAGCGCTTTCTGCACGTCGGCACCGCGATGTCCTGCTCGCCAGACCCCGATTCTCTGGTAGCGGAAAGCACAGCGTTTCGTGAACGCGCTGCGCATCTGGTCGAGTACACGCACTCTAAATCAATGATTGAGCGTCTCATGCAGCAGGAATGCTCAACCCTACCGCTGGCGATCGCCCGTCCCTCTATTGTTGTTGGCCACACTCATCACGGCTGTCAGCCCTCCAGCAGTATTTTCTGGGTATTCAGCATGGGGCTGATGCTGCAAAAATTTATGTGTTCGATGGAAGACCGCATTGATGTGATCCCCGTCGATTACTGTGCCGATGCGCTGCTGATGCTGCTTGTCAGCCCGCTGGCGCGCGGAGAAGTGGTGCATATTTCTGCGGGGGAAGAAAACAGCGTAAGGTTTGCGGATATCGATAACGCAATGGCCTCCGCCCTCGAACAGGCGCCGGTCGGTGATAAATACGCGCAGGTCAGCTATGAAACGCTGGTCAAAATGCGTCGTGAGCTGAAGGCTATTTTTGGCCCCTGCAACGAACGGCTGATGCTAAAAGCCATGCGCCTTTACGGCGCCTTCGCCACGCTCAACGTACGATTCAGCAACGACAAGCTGCTCAGCATGGGTATGCCAAAACCGCCGCGCTTTACCGATTACATTGACCGCTGCGTACAGACCACGCGCGGGCTTTCTATCCCGCAGCAAATGGCGGTAGATTTTAAGTAGCCACTTTTGTAGAGATAAAAAAAGCCAGCCCGTAGGCTGGCTTTTTCATATCAGATTAAGACAGGCTTATGCCTGACCTTTGATCTCTTTACGACCGTTGTACGGCGCTTTTTCACCCAGCGCTTCTTCGATACGAATCAGCTGGTTGTATTTAGCAACGCGGTCAGAACGGCTCATAGAACCAGTTTTGATCTGGCCTGCAGCGGTACCAACAGCCAGGTCAGCAATGGTAGCGTCTTCAGTTTCGCCAGAACGGTGAGAGATAACGGCAGTGTAGCCAGCGTCTTTCGCCATTTTGATCGCAGCCAGAGTTTCGGTCAGAGAACCGATCTGGTTGAATTTGATCAGGATGGAGTTAACGATGCCTTTCTCGATACCTTCTTTCAGGATCTTGGTGTTGGTTACGAACAGATCGTCACCAACCAGCTGGATTTTGTCGCCCAGTACTTTAGTCTGGTATGCGAAACCGTCCCAATCAGATTCGTCCAGACCGTCTTCGATAGAAACGATCGGGTACTGTTTGGTCAGCTCTTCCAGGAAGTGAGTGAACTCTTCGGAAGTGAACGCTTTGTTGCCTTCGCCGGCCAGAACGTATTTACCGTCTTTGTAGAATTCAGAAGCCGCGCAGTCCATCGCCAGAGTGATGTCTTTGCCCAGCTCGTAGCCAGCGGCTTTAACGGCTTCAGCGATAACAGCCAGCGCTTCAGCGTTGGAACCCAGGTTCGGCGCGTAGCCACCTTCGTCACCAACAGCAGTGTTCATGCCTTTAGCTTTCAGAACTTTAGCCAGGTTGTGGAACACTTCAGAACCCATACGTACGGCTTCTTTCAGGGATTTAGCGCCTACCGGCTGAATCATAAATTCCTGGATGTCGACGTTGTTGTCAGCGTGCTCGCCGCCGTTGATGATGTTCATCATCGGAACCGGCATGGAGTATTTGCCCGGAGTGCCGTTCAGCTCAGCGATGTGCTCGTACAGCGGCTGACCTTTAGAAGCAGCGGCAGCTTTGGCGTTAGCCAGAGAGACGGCCAGGATAGCGTTCGCACCGAAGTTAGATTTGTTTTCAGTACCGTCCAGGTCGATCATGATTTTGTCGATGCCAGCCTGATCTTTGGCATCTTTGCCCAGGATTGCCTGAGCGATCGGGCCGTTTACCGCAGCAACAGCTTTCAGTACGCCTTTACCCATGAAACGGGATTTGTCGCCATCGCGCAGTTCCAGCGCTTCGCGGGAGCCAGTAGAAGCACCTGACGGAGCAGCTGCCATACCGACGAAACCACCTTCCAGGTGTACTTCGGCTTCAACAGTCGGGTTACCACGGGAGTCGATGATTTCACGACCGATGACTTTAACGATTTTGGACATTAGGTTTTCCTCAGTACAAGTTAAACTAAAACTCCAGACAAACAATGCACCCGGATGGGTGCATTGCCGTTCTAACTCTTTTACTTCGCCTGACGCTTCTGGTACTCGCCAGCGGCTTTCACAAAGCCGGCAAACAGCGGGTGACCATCACGCGGCGTCGAAGTAAACTCCGGATGGAACTGACAGGCGACGAACCACGGATGGTTAGGCACCTCGATGATCTCGACCAACTGATCATCCCCGGAACGGCCCGCAATGCGCAGGCCCGCATTTTCAATCGGCTTCAACAGCATGTTGTTGACTTCGTAGCGGTGACGATGGCGCTCAGTAATGGTTGGTTCGCCATACAGCTGGCGCACCAGGCTATCTTCAGCCAGCTGGCACTGCTGTGCGCCGAGGCGCATCGTGCCGCCGAGATCGCTCTTATCAGAGCGAACTTCGACATTACCGTCTTCATCACGCCATTCGGTAATCAGGGCCACGACCGGGTACTTACAGTCTGGCACAAATTCCGTTGAGTTGGCGTTTTCCATCCCCGCTACGTTGCGCGCAAACTCAATCAGCGCAACCTGCATACCCAGGCAAATACCCAGATATGGAATGTTGTTTTCACGCGCATAGCGCGCGGTAGCGATCTTACCTTCGACGCCGCGATAGCCGAAGCCGCCAGGAATCAGGATAGCGTCTAAATTCTTCAGAATTTCGACGCCGCGCGTTTCCACATCCTGCGAATCAATCAGCTTGATGTTGACGGTAACGCGATTTTTCAGACCGCCGTGTTTCAGCGCTTCAATCACTGATTTATAGGCATCCGGCAGTTCAATGTACTTGCCGACCATACCGATAGTGACTTCGCCTGCCGGGTTCGCTTCTTCGTAGATAACCTGTTCCCATTCGGCCAGGTTCGCTTCCGGACAGTTTAAGCTGAATCGTTTACAAATATAATCGTCCAGCCCCTGAGATTTCAACAGGCCCGGAATTTTATAAATGGAATCGACGTCTTTCATCGAAATAACGGCTTTTTCTGGCACATTGCAGAACAAAGCAATTTTGGCGCGTTCGTTCGCCGGAATGGCGCGATCGGAGCGGCAAACCAGAATGTCTGGCTGAATACCGATGGAGAGCAGCTCTTTTACGGAGTGCTGGGTCGGTTTGGTTTTGACTTCGCCCGCGGCGGCCATGTATGGCACCAGGGTCAAATGCATAAACAGGGCGTTTTCACGACCGATATCCACCGCCAGCTGCCGAATCGCTTCAAGGAACGGCAGCGACTCGATATCGCCTACGGTACCGCCGATTTCAACCAGCACCACATCATGACCTTCGCCGCCCGCCAGCACGCGCTCTTTAATCGCGTTGGTGATGTGCGGGATCACCTGCACGGTCGCGCCCAGATAGTCGCCACGACGCTCTTTGCGCAGGACATCAGAGTAGATACGGCCGGTGGTGAAGTTGTTGCGACGAGTCATCTTGGTGCGAATGAAGCGCTCGTAGTGACCTAAGTCCAGATCGGTTTCAGCGCCGTCTTCGGTAACGAACACTTCCCCGTGTTGGATTGGGCTCATGGTACCCGGATCGACGTTGATGTACGGATCCAGTTTCATCATGGTCACGTTAAGCCCACGGGCTTCAAGAATGGCTGCGAGGGAAGCTGCGGCAATGCCTTTACCCAGAGAGGATACGACCCCGCCGGTCACAAAAATATAGTTCGTTGTCATGCTGAACCTGAGAAGTTAGGTTTAAAAGACGATGGAATAACCAGGACGGGAAAGCAGTATACCCGATCATGACTGACGCCACAAACTTTCATTATCCCTCCTTTTCATCAGGCCCACACAAACGCGGGGAGTGAGAAAATAGCCGCTTTTGGCGAAATGTTTTTGACGTAAATCAAGCGCTTGTTATTTAAAAAATCACACAAATAGCGCTTGATCACGAAAACTCTTTAGAGATCAGTTTCCTGGCGTTTTACTTCCTGCCACACCTGCTCCATAGTATCGAGGTCGACGCCGGTCATTTCCAGGCCGCGCGCGGCGACAATCCGCTCAACTTCACGGAAGCGACGTTCAAATTTGAGATTGGCTTTTTGCAACGCAACCTCGGCTTTGACGCCTAAATGGCGGGATAAATTGACCGTTGCAAACAGCAGGTCGCCAACTTCCTCCTCCAGTTTAGCTTCATCCACCACGGCCTGCTGCGCTTCATGCATTACTTCATCTATTTCTTCATGAACTTTATCCAGCACCGGTCCGAGAGAGGTCCAGTCAAAACCCACCGCCGAGCAGCGTTTTTGGATTTTATGCGCGCGCATCAACGCCGGAAGGCTATGCGGAATATCGTCCAGCGCGGAGTGCTGGGACTTTTCCGCTCGCTCAGCGCTTTTGATCTGCTCCCAGCGGGCCAGCGCTTCGCTGCTGCTACCGGCGGAGGCATCGCCGAAAATATGCGGGTGGCGGCGCTCAAGCTTGTCGCTGATAGCGGCGCAGATATCGCTGAAATCAAAGCGCCCCTCTTCCTGCGCCATTTGAGCGTAGAAGACAACCTGGAACAGCAGATCGCCCAACTCGCCGCGCAAATCGTCAAAATCTTCGCGGGAGATGGCGTCGAGCACTTCATAGGTTTCTTCAAGCGTATAGGGAGCGATGGTGGCAAACGTCTGCTCTTTGTCCCACGGACAGCCGTTTTCCGGATTGCGTAGCCGCTGCATAATGCCGAGCAGCCGTTCCATCTCATTATTTGCCTTCATAGTTATTGATCCTGCACTTTTCATCATTTCAGTCACGCCATTCGCGTTTCGGTTTTGGCAAGCCGCCGCGTATTACAAAAACATAAACTATGCCGTGCAGCACGATAAATACCAACGCCAGCATGCGCACCGGGTCGTCAATATAGCGGATTTGCGACGAAAGCATGTTAAAAGGAAACTCCCCTTTCACCGTCACGCAAAGCTGCACAAACATGGCAAGGGCATTTGCAGCGCGGCATATCAGGTGTGAACTCAAGGATCCGTCTGGCGAATAAACGATAAAAAACAGCCAGATTTGCACAGCGATCAGCGTGAGGGATGAGAGGAGATAAAGAATAAAGAAACTTAAGCTCAAATCCATTGAAGCCTATCCAGTAAGCCAGCGCCCGTCAGGGAGCTCCATGGCTATCAGGGTAAAAACGCAGCTGTTAGCTGAGCTGCGTTTTTACCGTTTTCCTTTATCCGCCGTGCAGGCGACGGGCGTCGATGACGTCCGGAACCTGATTCAGCTTGCCAAGTACCCGGCCCAGAACCTGCAGGTTGTAGATCTCAATGGTCA
The DNA here is from genome assembly GCF_016516145.1 of Klebsiella sp. S69. NCBI lineage: Bacteria > Pseudomonadati > Pseudomonadota > Gammaproteobacteria > Enterobacterales > Enterobacteriaceae > Klebsiella > Klebsiella sp. S69. The sequence continues at coordinate 130,089 of NZ_JACVUU010000013.1, forward strand.
TATCGATGGTTGCCATCTGCTGCTTCGTATCGCTGCGGCTGGCAACGCCCAGCACGTTGACCTTCTCATTGGCGAGAATAGTAGTGATATCGCGCAGCAGGCCGCTACGATCGTTGGCCTGGACCCGCACCACCAGCGAGTAGCCCGCCGAGTAGCTCTCTCCCCACACTGCGTCAACGATGCGCTCCGGAGCATGAGACTGTAGCTCCGCGAGCTGATCGCAATCCGCCCGGTGCACCGAGATCCCTCGGCCCTGGGTGATAAAGCCCACAATCTCGTCGCCGGGGATCGGCTGGCAGCAGCGCGCAATGTGGTGCATCAGATTGCCGACGCCTTCCACCACCACGCGACCATTGTCTTTGCTGCGATTCTGCGGAGTATAGGTTTTCTGCTGCAGCTGCTTAAGTGCCGCCGCATCCTGCTCCGCCGCGCTGGGCTTATTAAACTGCGCCTGCAGGAAATTAACCATCTGGTTGAGGCGAATATCGCCGCCGCCAATCGCCGCCAGCAGTTCGTCCTGCTCATTAAAGTTGTAGCGCGGCAGCAGATATTTTTCCGCATCCTTCAGGCTGATGCCCAGATGCTCCAGCTCATCATCGAGGATCTGCCGTCCGGCAAGAATATTCTTGTCGCGATCCTGCTTGCGGAACCAGGCATGAATTTTGGAACGCCCGCGGCTGGTAGTGACGTAGCCAAGGTTCGGATTCAGCCAGTCACGGCTTGGGTTAGGCTGTTTTTGAGTGATGATTTCAATCTGGTCGCCCATCTGCAGCTGATAGGTGAACGGCACAATACGTCCGCTGATTTTCGCCCCGATGCAGCGGTGACCGACATCGCTGTGAATATGGTAGGCAAAATCGAGCGGAGTCGAACCCGAAGGTAAATCCACTACGTCACCCTTCGGCGTAAAGACATAAACCCGGTCGTCAAAGACCTGGCTACGCACTTCATCCAGCATCTCGCCGGAATCGGCCATCTCTTCCTGCCAGGCGATCAGTTTACGCAGCCATGCAATGCGATCTTCATAGCCGCGTCCGCCGCTGGCCCCCGCGCTGGCGCCCTCTTTGTACTTCCAGTGCGCAGCCACGCCCAGCTCGGCATCTTCATGCATCTGGCGGGTACGGATCTGAATTTCGATCGTCTTGCCGCCGGGACCAAGCACGACGGTATGAATGGACTGGTAGCCATTGGGCTTAGGGTTGGCGACGTAATCATCAAACTCATCCGGCAGATGGCGGTAGTGAGTATGCACTATCCCCAGCGCGGCATAGCAGTCCTGCAGGCGCTCGGCGACAATCCGCACCGCCCGCACGTCAAACAGCTCGTCGAAAGCGAGATGTTTTTTCTGCATTTTGCGCCAGATGCTATAGATATGCTTAGGACGACCGTAAACCTCAGCCTTGACGCCCTCGGTTTTCATTTCCGTGCGTAAGTGGCTGACGAACTCGTCAATGTAATGTTCACGATCGATGCGCCGCTCGTGCAACAGCTTAGCGATGCGTTTATATTCCGCCGGGTGCAGATAGCGGAAGCAGTAATCTTCAAGCTCCCACTTAAGCTGGCCGATCCCCAGACGGTTGGCCAGCGGCGCGTAAATATTGGTGCACTCTTTCGCTGCCAGCACGCGCTCATCTTCCGGCGCATCTTTCACTTCACGCAGATGGGCAATACGCTCGGCGATTTTAATCACCACGCAGCGGAAGTCATCAACCATCGCCAGCAGCATGCGGCGAATGTTGTCCACCTGTTCAGAGGAGACCGAATCCGTATGGGTGGCTTTAAGCTGACGTATCGCGGCCATATCCCGCACGCCGTGGATCAGGGTGACGACGGATTTCCCGACGCTCTCCTGCATGATTTCTTCGCTGACGACGTTGCCATCCGCCAGCGGGAATAGCATCGCCGCTCGCAGCGTATCGATGTCCATACTGAGCATGGAGAGAATTTCTACCATCTCCACGCCGCGCCATAGCAGGAGATCGGCCTGCGGGTGTCCCTGCGTTTTCTCTCGACAATAATCCCAGGTTTCGGCTAAGCGTTCACACGACTGCTGGCTGGAAATTCCCAGACTCGCGATCCATTTCTTCGGGTCAAATTCACCAGCTTTATTTAAATGTGCACTTCTTACCGCAACCATTGTCCTCTCCTTAAGGGACCGCCTGCCGAAGTCGGCAAGCCTCAACTTTTACACTTCATCCTTCAAACCGCATCAACGTTGGCGTTCGTCTTTTATCTCAGTCGCCTGCGCCTGTGGATGCCGCTGCACTGCGATTTGAATGATTCTTGTGCTCAAACAACACCATTGATTCCAGATGACCGGTATGCGGGAACATATCCAGCATCGCCAGGCGTTGAATGGTATATCCCGCCTGCAATAAAACGTCGCTATCGCGCGCCAGAGTCGCCGGATTACAAGAAACATACACCACCCGACGCGGCGCTAATTTAATTATATGTAACATAACGCCCGCCGCACCGGCGCGCGCCGGGTCGAGCAGAACTTTATCAAAACCGTGCTTCGCCCACGCCTGGCGGGTGACGTCCTCTTCAAGATTTTCATGAAAGAACGTCACATTATGCAACGCGTTCAGCGCCGCGTTTTCTTGCCCCTTCGCCACCAGCGCCGGAACACCTTCAACCCCCACGACCTGCGCCGCGCGCTTTGCCAGCGGCAGGGTAAAGTTGCCCATGCCGCAAAAGAGATCCAGCACGCGATCCTGAGGCTGGATATCCAGCCATTCCAGCGCCGTATGCACCATGAGCTGGTTTACGCCGTCGTTGACCTGAATAAAGTCGCGCGGACTGAACACTAAGCGTAGACCGTCGGACGTATACCAGGGCGCTTCCCCGCGAATCTGTTCCAGTATCTCGCTTTGCGGGGCGAGATACAGTGAAAGACCGTGAGATTGCGAAAAACGTTCCAGCTTTTCTTTATCTGCAGCCGGAAGGGCCGCGGTATGGCGTAAAACCATCAGCGGGCCGTTGTCAGCCTGCACCAGCTCCACGTGGCCAAGCTGACGCAGCGATTGCAATCCGCTGAGACATTCTCGTACCGCGGGCAGTAGCGCACCAAGAGTGGGCACCAAAACAGGGCACTGCACCACATCAACAATTTCGCTGGAGTTGGCCTTCCGGAAGCCTATCTGTAATTGTTGGGTCTTTGGCTGATAATTCAAGCTCAGACGCGCCCGGCGGCGATAGCCCCACGGCGAAGCGGCTATAATGTCATCAACCTCGCGCTTCATTAACCGCGCGAGGGCGGCGCGTTTGCTCTGCTGCTGCAGCTCAACGCTGGCGTGCTGCTGCTGACATCCGCCGCAGATACCAAAATGCGGACAGCGCGGCGCCTGCCGCTGCGGGCTGTCGCTAAGACGGCGTTTAACCTGCGCGCGGGCATACTGTTTTTTATCCTCGACCAGGACCACTTCGGCCTGCTCCTGCGGTAATAAACCGTTAACAAACAGCGCCTTACCCTGGTGACGCGCAACGCCCTGCCCAAAGGGATCAAGGTCATTTACTGTAACGGTTATGATCTGGCGCGTCGTCACACGCCGTTTTGCAGAGTAGAATTGCGCCATCGTAGAGATTTGTCTCAATTAAATATACTGACTCTATACACGAGTTCTTTCAGGGTGAGCCAGCGTAACCAATGCCTCAGCAGCCTGTAAGGATGATGTATATATTCTCCCATAATGGAACCGCATGACCAACTACAGCCTTCGTGCCCGCATGATGATTCTTATTCTGGCGCCAACCGTTCTGATCGGTCTGCTGCTCAGTATATTCTTCGTCGCACACCGCTATAACGACCTACAGCGCCAGCTGGAAGATGCCGGAGCCAGTATCATCGAACCGCTGGCGGTCTCCAGTGAATATGGCATGAATTTGCAAAACCGCGAGTCAATCGGGCAGCTGATCAGCGTGCTGCATCGCCGCCATTCCGATATTGTGCGCGCCATTTCCATCTATGACTCGCACAACAGGCTGTTTGTCACCTCCAACTTTCAGCTCGATCCCGGCGAACTTCAGCTACCAAAAGGGGCGCCTTTTCCCCGCCGTTTAAGCGTGATTCGTCACGGCGATTTGATGATTTTGCGCACCCCAATTATTTCAGAAAGCTATTCACCGGATGAATCACCGGGAAGCGATGCCAAGATGCCGGACAATATGCTGGGCTACGTGGCGCTGGAGCTGGATCTCAAATCGGTGCGGCTGCAGCAGTACAAAGAGATCTTCATCTCCAGCGTGATGATGCTGTTCTGCATCGGCATCGCGCTGATCTTCGGCTGGCGACTGATGCGCGACGTGACCGGGCCGATTCGCAACATGGTGAATACCGTTGACCGCATCCGCCGGGGCCAGCTTGATAGCCGCGTGGAAGGTTTTATGCTCGGCGAACTGGATATGCTGAAAAACGGGATCAACTCCATGGCGATGTCGCTGGCGGCGTATCATGAAGAGATGCAGCATAACGTCGATCAGGCCACCTCCGACCTGCGTGAAACGCTTGAACAGATGGAAATCCAGAACGTTGAGCTGGACCTGGCGAAAAAACGCGCGCAGGAAGCGGCGCGAATCAAATCCGAATTCCTCGCCAATATGTCCCACGAGCTGCGCACTCCGCTTAACGGCGTCATTGGCTTTACCCGCCTGACGCTGAAAACCGATTTAAATACCACCCAACGCGATCATCTGACCACTATTGAGCGTTCAGCGAACAATCTGCTGGCCATCATTAATGATGTTCTGGACTTCTCTAAGCTCGAAGCCGGGAAGCTCATTCTGGAGAGCATTCCGTTCCTGCTGCGAAATTCGCTCGACGAGGTGGTCACGCTGTTGGCGCATTCGGCGCACGATAAGGGGCTGGAGCTGACCCTGAACATCAAAAACGATGTGCCGGATAACGTGATTGGCGACCCGCTGCGCCTGCAGCAAATTATTACTAACCTGATGGGCAACGCCATTAAGTTCACCGAACATGGCAACATTGACGTGCTGGTGGAACAGCGGGCTATCAGCAATTCAAGAGTGCAAATCGAAGTTCAGATCCACGATACCGGCATCGGTATTCCCGAGCGCGACCAGTCGCGTCTGTTTCAGGCTTTCCGCCAGGCAGACGCCAGTATTTCCCGTCGCCACGGCGGAACCGGGCTGGGGCTGGTTATCACCCAGCGGCTGGTAAAAGAGATGGGCGGCGATATTTCCTTCCATAGCCAGCCTAATCGCGGCTCGACGTTCTGGTTCCATATCAGCCTCGATCTCAACCCTAACGCGGTACCCGACAGCGTACCGACCCAATGTCTGGCGGGTAAAAAGCTGGCCTACATTGAGGCTAACGCAGCGGCGGCGCAGTGCACCATGGAGCTGCTGGCGACAACGCCGCTGGAGGTGGTCTACAGTCCGACGATGACTGCCCTACCGGATGCCCATTACGATATCCTGCTGGCGGGCATTCCGGTGTCGATACGCGATCTGAACCAGCATCGCGATAAGCTGGCCAGAGCCCGTAAGCTTGCCGATCATCTGCTGCTGGCGCTACCGTGCCACGCCCAGGTGAGCGCCGAAACGCTTAAACACGACGGTATCGCAGCCTGTCTGCTTAAGCCCCTGACCTCAACGCGCTTGCTTCCGGCGCTGACGGCCACCTGCCAGACCCAGCCGACGCTCCTGCTGCCGCGCTCCGGTAGTACAAAGCTGCCCATGACGGTAATGGCCGTCGATGACAATCCGGCGAATCTTAAGCTCATCGGCGCTCTGCTTGAAGATTTAGTCCAGCATGTCATCCTCTGCGACAGCGGCCAGAACGCCGTTGAACGAGCCAGAGAAATGCAGCAGGATCTGATTCTGATGGATATTCAAATGCCGGAAATGGACGGCATCCGCGCCTGCGAATTGATCCATCAGCTCCCTCATCAACAGCAAACGCCGGTGATCGCCGTGACGGCCCATGCTCTGGAAGGGCAGCGAGAGAAATTGCTCAGCGCGGGGATGAACGATTATCTGGCGAAGCCCATTGAGGAAGATAAGCTCTACAATCTGCTGCTGCGCTACCAGCCGGGACAGGCCGCTGCGCCGCAGGCCGCGGCGGAGCCGGTTGACCTACCGGTTAACCATGACATCACCCTCGACTGGCAGCTGGCGCTACGCCAGGCGGCGATGAAACCGGATCTGGCGCGGGAAATGCTGCAGATGCTGCTCGCTTTTATGCCGGAAGTGCGTAACAAGGTGGAAGAACAGCTGGTGGGAGAGCAGCCGGAAGGCCTGCTGGATCTCATTCATAAGCTGCACGGCAGCTGTAGCTACAGCGGCGTGCCGCGCCTGAAGAAACTCTGCCACACTCTCGAGAGCCAGCTGCGCGCGGGCACCGCCGCCGAGGAGCTGGAGCCGGAGCTTCTGGAACTGCTGGATGAAATGGACAACGTCGCGCGGGAAGCCTGTAAGCTTCAGGGAATCTAAAACGCCTGCCCCGGCTCGCGCACTGCGACCGGGGGAGAATCTATAATACCAGGCCCATTTTCAGCACAGCGGCGACGTTTCTCGCCGTCATGCGCACATTTTCGGCGGCATTTTCCAGCGCCTCATCCAGGGTGCAAATGGAATAAATAACGCTGAATACCGCATCCAGCCCGTGCTCATGGACTACGCCGACGTCCGCCGTCAGGCTCCCGGCAATCGCGATAACCGGCAGATTATAGCGTTTTGCCACCCGCGCCACGCCAACCGGCACTTTGCCGTGAATCGTCTGGCTGTCGATGCGCCCTTCGCCGGTGATCACCAGATCCGCATCCGCCACGATATCGGCAAGATGCAAAGCGTCGGTCACGATCTCAATGCCCGGCCGCAGCTTAGCCCCGCAAAAGGCATACAGGCCTGCGCCCATGCCGCCCGCCGCGCCGCCGCCTTCAAGATGCAACACATCAAGCTCTAAGTCGCGATGGATAATCTCAGCAAAATGGGCCAGCGCCTTATCGAGGCTGGCGATCATCTCCGCCGTCGCCCCTTTCTGCGGGCCAAATACTGCCGTCGCGCCCTGCGGGCCCGTCAGCGGATTGGTGACATCGCAAGCGACGTCAATGCGGCATCCGGCGAGGCGCTTATCTAACTCGCTCACGTCGATGCGCGCGAGGCTCTCCAGCGCTTGTCCGCCGGCGCCAATCTGCTGGTTATCCCGGGTCAGTAGTTTCGCCCCCAGCGCCTGCACCATCCCGGCGCCGCCATCGTTGGTCGCGCTGCCGCCGATACCGATAATAATTTGCCTGACGCCCGCGTCCAGCGCATGGCGAATCAGCTCGCCGGTACCCCATGAAGTCGTCAGAAGAGGGTTACGTCGCGCCGGCGGCACGCTCTCCAGACCGCTTGCCGCCGCCATTTCAATAAACGCGCACTGCTTATCGCCCGAAAGACCAAAAAAAGCCTCTACGGGCTCGCCGAGCGGACCGGTGACGGTGACCGCTATCCGGCATCCCTGGGTCGCGGCAACCATGGCTTCAACGGTTCCTTCGCCACCGTCGGCGACCGGCAGTTTGACGTATTCCGCATCGGAATAAACTTCCCGAAAACCTTGCTCTATCGCGGTTGCAACATCCAGCGCACTCAGGCTCTCCTTGTATGAATCCGGTGCGATCACTATCTTCATATGCTGTCCTTAAAATGAACGATTACCCGACGCCGTGCAGGAAACCGGCCCCCGAAGGGACCGGAATCTCCTTAGCGCACCATGCACGGACGCTTGTTATCAAACGTCCAGTTCGGGATCAAATACTGCATTCCCATCGCATCATCGCGCGCGCCCAGACCGTGTTTCTGATACAGCTCATGGGCTTTCATCACCTGATCCATATCGAGCTCCACGCCCAGCCCCGGTTTCGTCGGTACCTGTACCATCCCACCTTTAATTTCAAACGGTTCTTTGGTCAGGCGCTGGTTGCCTTCCTGCCAGATCCAGTGCGTATCAATAGCGGTAATTTTACCCGGCGCGGCTGCCGCCACGTGGGTAAACATCGCCAGCGAGATATCAAAGTGGTTGTTAGAGTGCGAGCCCCAGGTCAGGCCGAACTCGTGGCACATCTGCGCCACGCGGACGGAGCCCTGCATGGTCCAGAAGTGCGGATCCGCCAGCGGAATATCCACGGACTGCAGCGACAGCGTGTGGCCCATCTGACGCCAGTCGGTCGCGATCATATTGGTCGCCGTCGGCAGACCGGTGGCGCGGCGGAACTCCGCCATCACTTCACGCCCGGAGAAGCCCTGCTCGGCGCCGCACGGATCTTCCGCATAGGCCAGAGATCCTTTCAGGTATTTACCAATTTTGATCGCTTCATCCAGCGACCACGCGCCGTTCGGATCGAGGGTCACGCGCGCCTGCGGGAAGCGCTTAGCCAGCGCGACGATAGACTCCGCTTCCTCTTCCCCGGCCAGTACGCCGCCTTTCAGTTTAAAATCGTTAAAACCATATTTCTCATATGCGGCTTCCGCCAGACGCACCACCGCATCCGGGGTCATCGCCTCATCATGACGCAGGCGATACCAGTCGCACGGGTCATCCGGCTGGCTCTGATAAGGCAGCGGTGTAGCTTTACGATTGCCGACGAAGAACAGATAGCCCAGCATTTCCACTTCGCTGCGCTGCTGTCCATCGCCCAGCAGAGACGCCACGTTCACGCCCAGATGCTGGCCCAGCAGGTCAAGCATCGCCGCTTCGATCCCGGTCACTACGTGAATTGTGGTACGCAGATCGAAGGTCTGCAAACCGCGTCCGCCGGCATCCCGATCGGCGAAAGTATTGCGTACGGCGGTCAGCACGTTTTTATATTCACCCAGCGTTTTACCGACCACCAGCGGGATCGCGTCCTCAAGGGTCTTGCGGATTTTCTCTCCGCCGGGAATTTCGCCGACGCCGGTATGGCCGGAATTATCTTTGATTACCACGATATTACGCGTGAAGAACGGGGCGTGCGCGCCGCTCAGGTTCATCAGCATGCTGTCGTGACCCGCGACCGGAATGACCTGCATAGAAGAAACAACGGGGGTCGAAAATTGTGCGCTCATAATTTAGTCCTTATTCAAATCAGTGACGGCCGAAAACGGGGCGTTTACGGTCAAAAGTCCATCCGGGGATCAGATACTGCATTGGGCCTGCGTCATTACGCGCGCCGCCGGGCAGCTTTTTATACGCCTCATGCGCTTTCTGCACCTGCTCCCAGTCCAGCTCGACGCCGAGTCCAGGCGCGTCCGGAACAGCAATTTTTCCGTGCTTAATCTCCAGCGGATTTTTGGTCAGGCGGCAATCTCCCTCCTGCCAAATCCAGTGGGTATCGATGGCCGTGGGGTTACCCGGCGCCGCTGCGCCGACGTGGGTGAACATGGCCAGTGAAATATCAAAGTGGTTATTGGAATGGCAGCCCCAGGTCAGACCCCAGTCATCGCACAGCTGCGCCACGCGCACCGCGCCGGAAAGGGTCCAGAAGTGCGGATCGGCCAGCGGAATATCCACGGCATTCAGCATCACCGCGTGGCCCATTTCGCGCCAGTTAGTGGCGATCATATTGGTTGCCACCGGCAGACCGGTGGCGCGGCGAAACTCCGCCATCACTTCACGGCCAGAGAAGCCCTGTTCGGCGCCGCAGGGGTCTTCCGCGTAGGTCAGCACCTCGTTCAGCCCTTTACACAGGGCGATGGCTTCATCCAGCAGCCAGGCGCCGTTGGGATCAACCGTAATGCGCGCATCGGGAAAACGCTTTTTCAACGCGCGGGCGGTTTCGATCTCCTGCTCGCCGGGCAGCACGCCACCTTTCAGTTTAAAATCTTTAAAGCCGTAGCGGTCCTGTGAGGCCTCCGCCAGGCGCACCACCGCCTCGCTGTTCAGCGCTTCCTGATGGCGTAGACGATACCACTCATGGTTGCCCGGCGTGCTTTCCAGATAGGGCAGATCGGTTTTGGTGCGATCGCCCACGTAGAACAGATAGCCCAGCACGGTCACCTCATCGCGCTGCTTGCCCGGCCCCAGCAGCTCGCAAACCGGCACGTTGAGCGCCTTGCCCAGCAGATCCAGCAGCGCAGCCTCCAGCGCCGCCACCGCGTTCACCCGCAGTTCGAATGTCCAGGCGCCTTTACCAAAAGTATCAAAGTCCGCGGCCTGGTTGCCTTTATGCACCTGCTGAACCACTTTGTTCAGGCGGGCGACTTCCTGGCCTAATACCGTCGGGATGGCATCCACCAGCGTCTGATAAATCACTTCGCCGCCCGGTGCTTCGCCGACCCCGGTATTGCCGGCGTTATCGGTCAGCACCACAATATTGCGGGTAAAGTACGCATTGTGCGCGCCGCCGATGTTAAGCAGCATACTGTCCTGCCCGGCCACCGGGATAACCTTCATATCGGTGATAATAGGGCTCGATTGCGTTGTCATGATGATTTTCCTGCGACAGGTTTCAGTTCGATACGTTTAATATCGCCCACCAGTACCAGATAGCTCAGCACCGCCACCAGCGCATGAACGCCCACATAAATCAGCGCGCCGTTAAACGAACCGGTGGTGCCAACGATGTAGCCGATAGCAATGGGCGTCACGATACCGGAGATATTGCCGAACATGTTGAACAGACCGCCGCTCAGGCCGCTGATCTCTTTCGGCGCCGTATCCGCCATGACCGCCCAGCCCAGCGCACCGATGCCTTTACCGAAGAAGGCCAGCGCCATGAAGCCGATAATCATCCACTCCACGTTGACGTAGTTACAGAACACCATCACCATCGACAGCAGCATCCCCATGACGATAGGCGTTTTACGTGCGATGTTCAGCGAGCCGGTACGACGCATCAGCCAGTCGGAAATAATCCCGCCGAGAACCCCGCCCGCGAAACCGCAGATCGCCGGAACCGACGCGACAAAACCGGCCTTCAGGATCGACATGCCGCGCGCCTGCACCAGATAAACCGGGAACCAGGTGATAAAGAAATAGGTCAAAGCGTTAATGCAGTACTGGCCGATATAGACGCCAATCATCATGCGAGAACCCAGCAGCTGCTTGATTTGCCCCCATTTTACGCTAAACGGCACCTTAGCTTTGGCCGCCGCCTGATCCATATTGATCAGCGCGCCGCCTGCGGCGATGTAATCGAGCTCTTTTTGGTTTACACCCGGATGCTGGTTAGGTTCATGAATCACCTTCAGCCAGACAAAGCTGATGATAATGCCGAGACCGCCCATAAAGAAGAACACGTGCGACCAGCCCACCTCATGCGTCAGCCAACCCATGATCGGCGCAAAAATAACGGTGGCAAAATATTGCGCGGAGTTAAAGATAGCCACCGCCGTGCCCCTCTCCTGCGCCGGGAACCACGCCGCGACGATCCGGCTGTTGCCGGGGAAGGAAGGCGCTTCGGCCAGGCCGACAAGAAAACGCAGGGTGAACAGCGCGACGATAATGCCGAAGCCGCTAAAGATATCGACGAAACCCTGCAGCAGAGTAAACATGGACCAGATAAAAATGGACCAGAAGTAGACGCGTTTAGAACCGAAGCGGTCAAGCAGCCAGCCGCCCGGGATCTGGCCGATCACGTAGGCCCAGGAGAACGCGGAAAAGACGTAGCCCATGCCAACGGCATCAAGACCAATATCTTTGGCCATCTCCGAACCGGCAATGGATAAGGTGGCGCGGTCGCCGTAGTTGAAGGATGTGACGATAAACAACATCACCACTATCCAGTAGCGAGCATTGGTGCGCTTTTCAGCGCCGCCTGCCGCCTGACTTAATGAACTCATTGTTGCACTCCTGAATCATAGCGTTAGCTACGTTCATTCTGAACAGCACAACCTGTAGGGTACTCAGAATGACGTGTTAGTGTTTTTCATAATTTTCGTTATATCTGGCACTGCATTTTTAACTGGCAGGAAAAGTATAAAAAGAGGGGCTGACGGGCTCACCGTGCAAATACACAGCTTTCGCCGCCTGAGTAAATCTGATTTATGGCTTATGCCTAATGAGATGGGGGATGGTTCACGGAAATGAAAAGCCGCGCCCGTTCATAGACGCAAAGCGCGGTGCAAAAGACAGGAGTGTGAATCAACTCTCTTGACCCCGTGAAATAGCCCGGTAAAGACCATGGCATTACACAGGTTTTAAGGCAAATGCCCGAAGCCGTGCGCCTGAAGAATTGCTACGATGATTTTGGCCGTTTATCTGGCCACTGGCATTTAACATCAGTAAAGAAAGGGGCGCCTCTAGTGTAGGGAGAGGGCGAAACTTTTAGGAGCTGTGCCGACAGGATATTAGCCAAACAGTCTGAGCACCGCCCGGGGGCAAAATGGCAAACAAAATAGCCCTGGTGGGATAAAGTTGTTAATCAAGCAGCGACGCCCACTGCGCTACCCATGGGTTAGCAACGCTTTCAGGTTCCGGATCTTCGCTGGCATCGATCGTCAGCATATCGCCAACGCGCGTGCCGCCCTGTTCCTGCAATAATGCATCAAACTTCAAACCGCCGCCGCAGAAGTTAGCGTAGGTGCTATCGCCCAGGGCAATAATTCCATAGCGCAAATGCGGCTGATACATATCTTTGATGCCTTCGTATAAAGGCACTATGCTGTCCGGTAAATCGCCCTGCCCGGTGGTCGATGTCACCACCAGCGCATATTTTCCGGTATACGACTCCCAGTCTTTGACTTCGGGATCTTCAAAGACTTTCGCCTGATGCCCCAGTCCGCTCAAAATAGCCTGCGCCTCTTCGGCGACCAGGAGCGAATTTCCATACATCGTACCGACAAAAATTCCGACTTCTGCCATGACTATCTCCCTGAAGTGACCTGTATCTCTTCATCCTGACCGCAGTCGTCGGCAAACTCAACCCTTTCATTTAACGGGAGAAGGCCGCGCCAGCCAAACTGCGACAGCGCGCGCATCCAGACGTCGTCAAGGCCAGCGCGAATAACCAGCGGTTCACCGGTAAAAGGATGCGTTAACGATAGCTGGCTGGCATGAAGCATTAGCCGATCGCAGCCAAAGTGTTCGGCCGCGCTGCGATTCTGCCGCAGATCGCCGTGTTTACTGTCGCCGATAATCGGATGGCGAAGATGGGCAAGATGACGGCGCAGCTGGTGCTTACGTCCGGTTTTCGGTTCCAGCTCCACCAGGCTATAGCGGGTGGTAGGATAACGTCCGGTCGCCACCGGCATTTCTATCGTCGCCAGGCCGCGATAATGGGTGACCGCCGGCTGCGGATCTTTATTTTCGCGGGCGAACTTATCGGCAATTTTATCCAGCTCCTCAACCAGAGGATAATCAAGCTCCGCTTCTTCGCTCAACCAGCCGCGGGCTATCGCATGATAGCGTTTCTGCATTTGATGCTGCTCGAACTGCTGCGACAACAGTCTTCCTGCTTCGCTCGACAGTCCCATTAGCAGCACGCCGGAAGTCGGCCTGTCGAGGCGGTGAGCGGTGAACACGTGCTGGCCTATCTGGTCGCGCACGGTCTGCATCACCACCACTTTTTCATCACGATCCAGCCAGCTACGATGCACCAGCCAGCCCGAAGGCTTGTTCACCGCTACCAGCCACGGGTCCTGATATAAAATCTCCAGCATCAGGCGTCGCCGCCGGCAAACAGCGCATCCAGCAGAAGCAGCTCGGCAAGCACCCGCTCGCGCACGGGATGAGCATTATCCAGGGCCATCTCATAGTAGGGAGCAACGGCGAAATTTTGCGGCAGCGGCATGCCGCTTTCCAGAAGCTGATGCATGCGCGGTATTAATACCCACTGCAGCCATTCAAGCGGCTCCATGGTGTCGAGGCAAAACGGCTGTTCGCTGGCAAACGCGCGGCTGTCGGGAGCGTTATCCTGCCAGTGTTCCGTTTCGCGCAGCAGCGCTTCAATGGCGAGCAGGCGCTCGCGCACGCGATGGTCAAGAGTCATGGGAAACCTCGATGAGTTGAAAACCGGCGCAGAATAGCAAATTCAGAAGAGAAATAAAAAAAGGGAGCACTGTATAAACAGTGCTCCCGGTTCGTTTTGCAGCAATCCAGCTACATTGGTGCTCCCTGCTCGTCCTTGAAAACTTTTCCTGAGGCCTCCTGACCATGTTCATCCGTAAACTGTTGCATCCTGCTTTCACACCACCCCGATGTGAAATAACTCATCCGTAAGTCTATCCCGATCTTCCTGATCCACCGGGCATCCTGACCGGCTCTCTTTCTCCTTCCTGGAGGTGTCCTTTACGCAATCCTGCGCTATCCTGTGCTTCATCCTGAAGCCTGTCCTTGCGACGCCGTCCTGGCGGGTCCTCTCGAAGCGTCATCATCCTGATGTTCACTTCATTTATCGACTCCCTGTCGACGTGTATAGAATCCCTGATTCCGCCCCGTCTTACAACCCTTGTTAAGACAATATCTTAAGATTTATCGTCTTCATGATGAATCATAAAACCATTAACCATTTGAAATTAATGTATTTTATTGAAATAGTATTTGCAGGGGATCGCCTCAAATGATGACGATCTCTTACAGGTCTTGTAAGAGATCTCTCACAAAAGCTCAGGAACTTTAGATTACAGAACGGGCTTAAGGGAATTAAGGAAACTCGCAAGCGAGGGAGAAAGGGTCGTACGTTTACGGGTCCCGAGCGTTTCTTTGATCACTTCGCCGCTCATATTACAGACCGAAATGACGTCCAGTTCGCTGTCCAGCGTGGCGATAAACAGCGTGGGAGACAGCTTCAAACGCTTTTGCACCAGCAGATGGCCAATCAGATTTTCCTGCACCCGCTGGAAGTCGTCCGGACTCCAGGTTTGCAGCAGCGTCATGCTCTCATCGGCAAAACGTGCCTGCATATCGCCGGCAAACTGAGTGGTATAATAAGCATGAAGCGGTTGTTGTACCACAATCTCCAGCGCCCGTTCAACCGCGTTAATGTTTTGTTCTAAAGAAAACGGCTGCGGCTGCCAGAAAACGCCATCATCATCCGTGGCGCTGATGCACGGCGACGGAATGCCATAAAGCTCTTCGCTACGCGGCAGGCTGGAGCGCTGCTGCTGCCACGCCTCACAATAACGTTGGGTAAATGCTTGTAGCGCTTCTGCGGTTTGCTGATCCACCGGTTTCTCTCTTCACGTTAGACAGGATACACTTGGCATATAGTGTAACCGCTTTAACTATGGTGAAACATGTCTTCTTACGATAACCACCAGGCGCTCGCCGGCCTGACGCTCGGTAAATCAACCGATTACCGCGATACTTACGACGCCAGCCTGCTTCAGGGCGTACCGCGCAGCCTGAACCGCGATCCGCTGGGCCTGCACGCCGATAGCCTGCCGTTTCACGGCGCCGATATCTGGACGCTGTATGAACTCTCCTGGCTGAATGCGAAAGGCCTGCCGCAGGTTGCCGTGGGCCACGTTGAGCTCAGCGACACGACCGTGAATCTGGTGGAATCAAAAAGCTTTAAGCTCTATCTCAATAGCTTTAACCAGACGCGTTTTGCCGACTGGCAGGAGGTCGAGGCGACGCTGGCGCGCGATCTCAGCGCCTGTGCGCAAGGGGAAGTCAAGGTGTCGCTGTATCGCCTCGATGAACTCGAAGGCCAGCCGGTGGCGCATCTGCACGGCACCTGTATTGACGATCAGGATATTGAAATTGATAACTATCAGTTCAGCGCTGATTACCTGCAGGATGCCGCTGGCGGCAAAGTGGTAGAAGAGACGCTGGTCAGCCATTTACTGAAATCCAACTGCCTGATTACCCACCAGCCCGACTGGGGTTCGGTACAGATCCGCTATCGCGGGGCAAAAATCGATCGCGAAAAGCTGCTGCGCTATCTGGTTTCGTTCCGCCATCACAACGAATTCCACGAACAGTGCGTAGAGCGCATCTTCAGCGATATTCAGCGTTTCTGCCAGCCGGAAGCCCTTTCCGTTTATGCGCGCTATACGCGACGCGGCGGCCTGGACATCAACCCGTGGCGCAGCAACACCGATTTTGTTCCGGCCATCGGCCGCCTCGCTCGCCAATAGTAAACATTTTCACAATTTGCGTGCGTTAACCCGTGCGCAAGGTTGTGAAAACGCCATCAGCAGGGCTATTGTAATCACAGGAAGACGATAATCGTCCTGTAAGGAGTTCACTTGATTACACATGTTAGCCCGCTTGGTTCAATGGATATGCTGTCGCAGCTGGAAGTGGATATGCTTAAACGCACCGCCAGCAGTGACCTGTATCAACTCTTTCGCAACTGCTCGCTTGCTGTGCTCAACTCGGGGAGCCTGACCGATAACAGCAAGGAGCTCCTGTCTCGTTTTGAAAACTTCGATATTAACGTGCTGCGTCGCGAACGCGGCGTGAAGCTGGAACTGATTAACCCGCCGGAAGATGCTTTCGTTGACGGGCGTATTATCCGTTCCCTGCAGGCCAACCTGTTTGCCGTACTGCGCGATATCCTGTTTGTCTACGGCCAGATCCATAACACCGTCCGCTTCCCGAATCTCGATCTTGAAAGCTCGGTACATATCACCAACCTGGTGTTCTCTATTTTGCGCAACGCCCGCGCCCTGCACGTCGGCGAAGCGCCAAATATGATTGTCTGCTGGGGCGGCCACTCGATTAATGAAAACGAGTATCTCTACGCTCGCCGCGTCGGCACTCAGCTGGGCCTGCGTGAGCTGAATATCTGTACCGGCTGCGGTCCGGGCGCCATGGAAGCGCCGATGAAAGGCGCAGCCGTCGGCCACGCGCAGCAGCGCTACAGAGACAGCCGCTTTATCGGCATGACCGAGCCGTCCATTATCGCCGCCGAGCCGCCTAACCCGCTGGTCAACGAGCTGATCATCATGCCGGATATCGAGAAACGTCTGGAAGCCTTCGTGCGCATCGCTCACGGCATTATCATCTTCCCGGGCGGCGTAGGTACAGCGGAAGAGCTGCTCTATCTGCTGGGCATTTTGATGCATCCGTCGAACAAGTCGCAGGTTCTGCCGCTGATTCTTACCGGGCCAAAAGAGAGCGCCGATTATTTCCGCGTGCTGGATGAGTTTATCGTCCATACGCTGGGCGAATCCGCCCGTCGCCACTATCGCATTATCGTTGACGACGCCGCTGAAGTAGCCCGCCAGATGAAAAAAGCAATGCCGATGGTGAAAGAGAATCGTCGCGAGACCGGCGATGCTTACAGCTTCAACTGGTCGATGCGCATTGCTCCGGATCTGCAGATGCCGTTCGATCCTACCCATGAGAATATGGCCAATCTCAAACTCTATCCGGACCAGCCGGTAGAAGTGCTGGCAGCGGATCTCCGCCGCGCCTTCTCCGGTATCGTCGCTGGTAACGTCAAAGAGGTGGGCATCCAGGCTATCGAGAAATTCGGTCCGTATAAAATTCACGGCGACCCGGCAATGATGCGCCGCATGGACGATCTGCTGCAGGGCTTCGTCGCTCAGCATCGTATGAAGCTGCCGGGCGGCACCGCCTATATCCCCTGCTACGAAATCTGTTCCTGAGTTCTCTTCTGTTCTTCTTCCGGGCAGCGGTTCGCGCTCTGCCCGGGCAACGCTTCCTCGCCAGGCCACAGTACTGCTGCCCCGCTCCCTCGTTCATCACTCAGCGCGTATTATTTCCAAATGATTCATTTACTTTGTGAATTTTCCAGATGCATTTTTACAAAGCCAATCGTTTGCGTTTCCAGATACAGCAATAAATATCACCAGGAAAAACGCCTTTTAACGCAAAAACGTCGATAACATCGCATTTTTACAGTAAAAACCTCGTTATTACGTCACACCACTATTATCTCATATGCTGAAAATGATAGCCTCCGCGCCACAATTCTCTGGCTGATCACCAGAAACAGGCTGTTGGACTAAAAATACGCACATTAAAAGTGGATTATTGCATTTGGGATCGCGATCACTGATGCATTCACCATATAAATGTATCTTCCCGCACCAATTGTTACGGAGAAAATGCCTAAAAAACCGTACACAAACGAATTTCATATTATTTAGTCGTTTTTTTTCATTAGATTTTGTTGCTTCCTCCAGGAGATACAGATGGAAACCACTCAAACCAGCACCATCGTTACGGATGCTACCCGTAGCGGTTGGCGTAAGACGGACACCATGTGGATGCTGGGCCTGTACGGCACGGCTATCGGCGCGGGCGTACTGTTCCTGCCGATCAACGCCGGCGTCGGCGGTATGATCCCGCTGATCATCATGGCGATTCTGGCCTTTCCGATGACCTTCTTCGCCCACCGCGGAATGACCCGTTTCGTGCTGTCCGGTAAGAACCCGGGCGAAGACATCACCGAAGTCGTCGAGGAGCACTTCGGCGTCGGCGCAGGTAAACTGATTACCCTGCTTTACTTTTTCGCCATCTACCCGATTCTGCTGGTATACAGCGTGGCGATCACCAATACCGTCGAAAGCTTTATGGCGCACCAGTTGCACATAACGCCGCCGCCGCGCGCCATTCTTTCCCTGATACTGATTGTCGGCATGATGACTATCGTGCGCTTCGGCGAGCAGATGATCGTCAAAGCGATGAGCGTGCTGGTATTCCCGTTCGTGGTCGCGCTGATGATTCTGGCTCTGTACCTGATCCCGCAGTGGAACGGCGCGGCGCTGGAAACCCTCTCCCTGAGTAGCGCTACCGCAACCGGCAACGGCCTGTGGATGACCCTGTGGCTGGCAATACCGGTGATGGTATTCTCTTTTAACCACTCGCCGATCATCTCCTCCTTCGCCGTTGCTAAACGCGAAGAGTACGGCGAAGGCGCTGAGAAAAAATGCTCCAGCATTCTGGCCCGCGCGCACATTATGATGGTGCTGACCGTTATGTTCTTCGTCTTCAGCTGCGTACTGAGCCTCTCCCCGGCGGATCTGGCGGCGGCAAAAGAGCAGAACATCTCGATTCTGTCTTACCTGGCGAACCACTTTAACGCGCCAATCATCGCCTGGATGGCGCCGATCATCGCGATGATCGCCATCACTAAATCCTTCCTCGGCCACTATCTGGGCGCTCGCGAAGGCTTTAACGGCATGGTGATTAAATCCCTGCGCGGTAAAGGCAAGTCCATCGAAATCAATAAACTGAACAAAATCACTGCCCTGTTCATGCTGGTCACCACCTGGATTGTGGCAACGCTGAACCCAAGCATCCTCGGGATGATCGAGACCCTGGGCGGCCCGATCATTGCGATGATTCTGTTCCTGATGCCGATGTACGCCATTCAGAAAGTCCCGGCTATGCGCAAATACAGCGGCCACGTCAGCAACGTTTTCGTGGTGATTATGGGCCTGATTGCTATCTCCGCGATTTTCTACTCTCTGTTTAGCTAATATCCCCGCGCCGCCTGACGGCGGCGCTCCCGACAGCACTGGATGCATCATGATCAGCGTATTCGATATTTTTAAAATCGGCATTGGCCCTTCCAGCTCCCACACCGTTGGACCGATGAAAGCGGGCAAACAATTCACGGACGATCTTATTGAGCGCGGGCTGCTCTCCGAGGTGACCAAAGTCATCGTCGATGTCTACGGCTCCCTTTCCCTGACCGGTAAAGGCCACCATACCGACATCGCGATTATTATGGGCCTGGCGGGCAACCTGCCGGATACCGTCGACATTGACGCTATCCCCAGTTTTATCCAGGACGTCAACACCCATGGCCGCCTGATGATGGCAAACGGCCAGCAGGAAGTGGCGTTCCCGGTCGATCAGTGCATGAATTTCCATGCCGACAATCTGTCGCTGCATGAGAACGGCATGCGAATTACCGCCCTCGCCGGCGACCAGGTTCTCTACAGCCAGACGTACTACTCCATCGGCGGCGGGTTTATCGTCGACGAAGCGCATTTCGGCGTCACCCGCGAAGCGCCGGTCGCCGTACCTTTTCCATATAAAAACGCCGCCGACCTCCAGCGCCACTGCCGTGAAAGCGGGCTGTCGCTTTCCGGTCTGATGATGCAAAACGAGCTGGCACTGCACAGTAAAGAAGCGCTGGAACAGCACTTTGCCGCCGTCTGGGAAGTGATGAGCAGCGGCATTGAGCGCGGCATCACCACCGAGGGCGTTCTGCCGGGCAAGCTGCGGGTTCCCCGCCGCGCCGCCGCGCTGCGCCGGATGCTGGTAAGCCAGGACAACACCAGCAGCGACCCGATGGCGGTTGTTGACTGGATTAATATGTTCGCCCTGGCGGTTAACGAAGAGAACGCCGCCGGCGGACGCGTCGTGACCGCACCAACCAACGGCGCCTGCGGCATCGTGCCCGCGGTACTGGCCTACTACGACAAATTTATCCGCAAAGTGAACGCCAACTCGCTGGCGCGCTATATGCTGGTCGCCAGTGCCATTGGCTCACTTTATAAGATGAACGCCTCGATTTCCGGCGCCGAAGTGGGCTGCCAGGGCGAAGTCGGCGTTGCCTGTTCGATGGCGGCGGCCGGACTGGCGGAACTGCTGGGCGGCAGCCCGGGCCAGGTGTGCATCGCCGCCGAAATCGGTATGGAGCATAACCTCGGTCTGACCTGCGACCCGGTCGCCGGTCAGGTGCAGGTGCCGTGCATCGAGCGTAACGCTATCGCTGCGGTTAAAGCGGTCAACGCCGCGCGCATGGCGCTGCGCCGCACCAGCGAGCCGCGGGTGTGCCTCGATAAAGTCATCGAGACCATGTACGAAACGGGCAAAGATATGAACGCCAAATATCGTGAAACCTCACGCGGCGGCCTGGCCATGAAGATTGTCGCCTGCGATTAACGCCCCCTCCCGGTATGCTGCGGCATGCCGGGTTTCCTTCCCCTGCTCTCCCCCTTCATTTATGTTATATAAATGATAATTTAGTTATTTATTAGTTATAAAGACGATTTGTTACCTTACGGTAAACCGCTCAAGGAGAACAAATCATGCTCAGACTGTCTCGTCCGGCGCTGCTGCTCATGCTGGCTGGCGTATCCGCTTCCGCGCTGGCGAAAACGCCGGAAACCGTCAATATCGGCTATCAGAAAGCCAATATCTTCGCGCTGCTGAAATATCGCGGCACCCTCGATGAAACGTTTAAAAAGCAGGGCATCGCCGTGCGCTGGATTGAATTCCCCGCCGGGCCGCAAATGCTGGAAGGGCTGAACGTCGGCAGCATCGACCTCGCCGCAACCGGCGATGCGCCGCCGGCCTTTGCCCAGGCGGCGAAGGCAGATCTGGTCTACTTAGCCCACTCGCCGGCGAATCCAAAAACCGAGGCCATCGTAGTGGCGGAAAACTCGGCGATTAAGAGCGTGGCCGACCTTAAGGGCAAGCGCGTGGGGCTCAACAAAGGCTCCGACGTAAACTACCTGCTGGTGGCTGCGCTGGAGAAAGCCGGATTAAGCTATAAAGATATCACTCCGGTCTATTTGCCGCCTGCCGACGCCCGCGCCGCCTTCCAGCGCGGCGCGATTGACGCATGGGTTATCTGGGATCCGTTCCTCGCCGAGGTGGAAACAAACGCCAAAGCCCGACAGATCCGCAATGCCGAAGGGCTGGTACCGCACTATACCTTCTACCTGGCCAGCCGCAAATTTGCCGACGCTTATCCTGAAACCGCGAAGCAGGTGGTCGATGAACTGGGTAAACTGAGCGAATGGGCCAACAGCCATCAGGACGATGCCGCCGGGATCCTCTCGGCTTCTACCGGGCTGGATAAGGCTATCTGGCTGAAGACGCTGGCGCGCCTGCCCTATGGCGCCGAACGGATGACGCCTGCAGTCTATAACGAGCAGCAGGCGCTGGCGGACACTTTCACCCGCATCGGTCTGCTACCGGTGAAGGTGGACGTCCGCAGCGCGACCTGGTCGCTGGATAAGCAGTAAGCTTTCCCTTCCCGGGTCCGGCGCCAGCGCCTTACCCGGGCTATCGCCCCGCAGACATCGATGGACCCGTAGCCCGGACAGGCGCGTCAAGCGCCGCCTCCGGGAAAAACCTACCGCCCCACAGTTCAGTCCCCCGCCCTTCGGGGAGAGGGGGACCAGCAAAATTAACTCACCTTCTCTTCGCTCCCGACCGTCACCCGCGCGCCGTGGCGATAACCTGCACCCGGATGCGGCGCAGCCAGCCGCGGGCCGGCGCCGAACAGCTTCTCGCGCAGGGTTCCTTCGCGATACTCCTGCTTAAACACGCCGCGCTTTTGCAGCTCCGGGACCAGTAAATCCACCACGTCGCGGAAGGTTTCGTGGGTCACCGCATAGGCGAGATTAAACCCATCGACGTCGGTCTCTTCGACCCAGGACTGCAGCTCATCGGCGACCGTCTGTGGACTGCCGACCACCAGCGGCCCGAAGCCGCCAATTCCCGCCCAGTCCGCCAGCTTCTGCACGGTCCACTGGCTGTTCGGATCGGCAGTGGAAAACGCCTCCACCATCGACTGAATCGCATTGGTATGCAGATACTCCAGCACCTGGTCCGGCTGATACTGGCCAAGGTCGATACCGGTCCAGCCGGAGAGCAGCGCCAGCGCCCCTTCGTAGCTGACGTACGGTTTATACTCCTGCCATTTAGCCTGGGCTTCACGGTCGGTTTCGCCGACGATGACCGTCTGCATATTGAAGATCAGGATGCTGCGCGGATCGCGCCCGGCTTCCTCGGCGCGACGGCGAATATCCGCCACCGTCTTTTTCAGCAGTACCTTCGACGGCGCGCCGACAAATACGCACTCCGCGTGGCCGGCGGCGAACTGCTTGCCGCGGCTGGAGGCGCCCGCCTGATAGAGCACCGGCGTACGCTGCGGCGACGGCTCACAAAGGTGGATCCCCGGTACCGAGAAGAAGTTCCCCTGATGGTTGATCGGATGAATTTTTCGCGGATCGCTGAAGATCCTGCGCTCCCTGTCGCGCAGCACCGCGCCGTCTTCCCAGCTGCCTTCCAGCAGTTTATAGACCACCTCCAGGTATTCATCGGCGTAGTCGTAGCGGGCGTCATGGTCGGTCTGCGCTTTTTGCCCAATGTTCCGCGCCCCGCTCTCCAGATAGGAGGTCACGATATTCCAGCCCACCCGCCCCTTCGTCAGATGGTCGAGGGTCGAAAGACGGCGGGCGAACGGATAGGGATGCTCAAAGGAGAGCGAAGCGGTCAGGCCGAATCCCAGATGCTCCGTCACCAGCGCCATCGGCGTAATCAGCGCCAGCGGATCGTTGACCGGCACCTGCGCCGCCTGGCGGATCGCCGCATCGCCGTTGCCGTTCAGCACATCATAGACGCCCAGCACATCGGCGATAAATAGCCCGTCAAACTTGCCGCGCTCCAGCAGACGCGCCAGGTCGACCCAATATTCGAGGTCTTTATACTGCCAGGAGCGGTCGCGCGGATGGGCCCACAGCCCCGGCGACTGGTGGCCGACGCAGTTCATATCAAAAGCATTCAGACGAATTTCACGTTGTGATGACATAGCGCTTCTCCACGGCGCGCCCCACAGTCGGGCCGCGCGCATAATCAGTTAAGGGAATCAGGGGATAAAAGGCGTTCAGAACGCCGGACATCGGACGGATTGTTTGACGCCCAGAGTCTGCAGCGCTTCGGCGGCCACGTCAGCGGCATGGTCAGCCACCTGCGGTAGCCCCATCAGCTCTCCGAAGCGGGCCCGCGCGGCAGGGCCGGAAACCAGTAGTTTGGGATTAGCTTGCCCTTCCCGGCCAATGGCTCGCGAGCGAAGATCGACGTCCAGGCCGAGGCCGAACGCGTCGGCGCGAATCAGCCCATCCTGGCTTAGCTGGCGCAGCAGCGGCTGGCTATCGGTCAGCGCCCCGTGCGCCGGGCCGGTGGTTAAAATAACGTGGTCAGCGCTCACCCGCAGTGCTTCACCGTACCGGAGCGCCAGGGTTAACGTCAGCCTTTGCGCGTCGCCTTCCAGCGCCGTCAGCCGGGCCGCCAGCACCCGCAGGCTGCCGTCGCGCTGGCGCTGCTCAATAACCCCGGCGACCTGCGGAGCGATACGGTAGCGGTGAACGTCCCAGTAGCTGCGCAAATGACGCAAGAAGCGCTGGCGATCGGCGCCCGTCAGCCCCTGCCAGATGCGTTGTCCCTGATTACGTACCGCGTCCATCACCACCTGCCAGGCCAGCCCCTGCTGCTCCGCGCGAGCGATATCCTCGCGGATCTGCCGCAGCCGCTGGCGCAGCGATCCGCGATCGTATTCGCCTGGCCAGGGGTCACCGCTGCCGCTCAGGTTGCTGCGGGACAGCAGCCCGCGGCGTGAAAATGCGGTTATCGGCCCCCGATGGCCCAACCGCGTCAGGGTGGCAACGGTATCCGCCATCGTCAGGCCGGTGCCCACGATCGCGACGCTCGCTTCCGGTGCGATAGCTTCCAGCACGCCCGCTCGCCAGGGATTAGCAATGAGCGCCGGATGAGTCGCAAACGGCATCGTCAGCGTCGGCAGAGAGGGGGGCGGATGGCTAATGGCCAGCACCAGTAGATCGGCCGATAGCCGCCGACCGCTGTCGGTAACGACCTCGCCATGATGAATGCTCAGCGCCTGCTCGCGCAGATGCGTCAGCCGCCCTGCGCTGGCGCGCGCCTCCTCAGCGAAACGCTGGGCGACGTAGCGGCCAAACTGACCGCGCTGCGGATAAACCGCGCCATCCTCCAGCAGCGCCTGCGGATCTTCTGCAAAAGCAGGCTGGCTGCGGTACCAGCGATCGAACGCGCCCTCCTCTTCACCGGCAAGCTGCATTCGCGCGGCGGGAACGTTGATTCTGTGGCTCGGTTCGGTCGTGGAGTAGGCCACGCCCGCGCCGGGCACCTCGCGCGGCTCCAGTAGCGTGACCCGCACGCCAACCGGCGCCAGGCGCAGGAGATGAATCGCCACCGCCGCGCCGCTAAATCCGCCGCCGACAATCACTACGTGCGGTTCAGTTTGCATAGCCCACCGCCTTCAGAAACCTGTGCAACATACGGTCCCCCTCAGCTTGCGCTCACCTGTTTCACCGGACGTTTATCGCCGCCGATAGTTTCACCGAACGGGCCGGTATTGACGCTACGCGCCTTCGGCTGCTCATGGCCTGCCAGCGGCAATAACGGCATGACCAGGTCGGCAAAGCGATGGGCCTCTTCCAGATGCGGATAGCCGGAGAAGATAAAGTTGGTGATACCGAGTGCCTGATATTCACGGATGCGTTCTGCTACCTGCTGCGGATTGCCAACCAGCGCCGTTCCGGCCCCGCCGCGCACCAGCCCCACGCCCGCCCACAGATTCGGGGCAATACGCAGATTGTCGCGCGATCCTTTATGCAGCGAACTCATTCGCGCCTGGCCGGTAGAGTCCATACGGGCAAAAATTTTCTGCGCCTGGGCGATAGTCTCGTCGTCAAGATGAGAAATCAGCCGATCGGCGGCGGCCCACGCCTCTTCTTCGGTTTCGCGAACAATCACGTGCAAACGAATCCCGTACTGCAGCGTACGGCCCCGGGCGGCGGCGCGCTCGCGCACCACAGCCAGCTTTTCGGCCACCAGCGCAGGCGGCTCGCCCCAGGTCAGGTAGGTATCAATTTGATCGGCGGCGACGTCGATGGCTTCCTCGGACGATCCGCCAAAGTAGAGCGGCGGGCCGTTTTCCTGCACCGGTGGAAACAGCACTTCAGCGCCTTCCACGTGGATATGCTCACCGCGATAGTCCACCTTTTCACCTTGCAGCAGGCGCGAGTAGACGTCGAGAAATTCGCGGGTCACCTGATAGCGTTCGCCGTGGCTGAGGAAAATGCCGTCGCCTTTGTTCTCCACCGGATCGCCACCGGTAACGACGTTAATCAGCAGCCGGCCGCCCGACAGGCGATCGAGCGTCGCCGCCATTCTCGCCGCCAGCGTTGGCGGCTGCAGGCCAGGACGAACGGCCACCAGATAGCGCAGGCGGCGGGTCAGCGGCGCCAGGGCCGATGCCACCAGCCATGAGTCTTCACAGCTTTTCCCCGTCGGGATCAGCACCCCGTAGTAGCAGAGACTGTCGGCCGCCAGCGCCACCTGCTGCAGGTAAGGCAGGTCAACCGGGCGGCCACCTTCTGCGGTACCCAGATAGCGGCCATCGCCGTGGGTAGGCAGAAACCAGAACACATTGATTTTATCGTCGGTTTTTTGCGTCATTATCCACTTCCTATATAACCATATCCGATATTTATCGAAGAGATGTTTTAATTTGGTTATATGAGTGTTAGCGATAATCATGCCAATGGTGAATAAAAAATTTACATATTTAAATCATTGAGTTAAATAAAAGTTAGTTTTATAACGCTGTTGCAAATGCAGCAGCCAATGAGTTCAGGCTGCCGCCTTTGCAGCAGCACGACGGGTTTGCCCTCTGGTTTCCGTCTCCGGCAAAGGATAAGTTCAGGACATCACATACCGGAGGTCACCCATGCTGAATCCGCAAACCCCAGCCGCCACGCCCGCGCTCATCGATCCGGCGTCAAAAGCCTTTCAGAGCCTGCTGGATAAACTGGCCCCCACCGAAGCGACCGTGCTGATCGTCGGCGAAACCGGTACTGGTAAAGAGGTTGTCGCCCGTTACCTGCATCACCACAGTCCGCGTCGTCAGCGGCCGTTTCTCGCCGTTAACTGCGGCGCGCTCAGCGAAAGCCTGGCGGAAGCGGAGCTGTTCGGCCATGAAAAAGGCGCGTTTACCGGCGCGGTACAAAGCCATCCCGGCTGGTTCGAAGCGGCAGACGGCGGCACGCTGCTGCTGGATGAAATCGGCGAACTTAGCCTGGCGCTCCAGGTGAAGCTCCTGCGCGTCCTGCAGGAACGCGAAATTACCCGCGTCGGCTCGCGTAAAGCGATTAAGGTCGATGTCCGGGTGATCGCCGCCACCCACGTAGACCTGATGCAGGCTATCCGCGAGCGTCGTTTCCGCGAAGACCTCTACTATCGCCTGAATATCGCCATCGTCCCGCTGCCGCCGCTGCGCCAGCGCCGCCAGGATATTCCCGTTCTGGCGGACCATTTCCTTACGCTCTACGCCCGCCGCCTGGGTCGGTCGGTTCGTCGTCTGGCCCCGGAGACGCTGGCAAGGCTGATGGAGTACCCCTGGCCGGGCAATATTCGCGAACTTGAGAACACTCTGCATAATGCGGTATTGCTGAGTAAAGAAGAGGAGATCGCCCCCGCTCAGCTCCGGTTAACCACCCTAAGCGACGCCTCACCGGCGGTAAGCGATAACGAACTGGACGACTTTATTCGTCATCAACTCTCCCTGCCGGGCGAGCCGCTGTGGGAAAGGGTCACCGGGGCGTTGATTCGCGGCGCGATGGCGCAATGCGACGATAACCAAAGCCAGGCCGCAGCGCTGCTCGGCATTAGCCGCCACACGCTGCGCACGCAGCTGGCCAATTTTGGCATCATTAAAAGCCGCCGCCGCCAGGAACCCCTCTTCGGAGCGGCGGTCAATAACGTTTCTCGCGATCGGGAACTGCGCATCGGCTTTCAGCGTTTTGGCAATCTTGGCATTCTGAAGGCGCGGCAAAGTCTGGAGAAAGCCTTTGCCAGCCGCGGCGTCAGCGTGCTGTGGAGCGAGTTTCCCGCCGGGCCGCAGCTCCTGCACGCGCTGGCCTGCGATGAAATCGACTTTGGCACCACCGGCGAAGCGCCGCCGGTTTTCGCTCAGGCCAATAATAGCGAGCTGGTCTACGTCGCCTGGGAACCGCCCGCGCCGCAAAGCGTGGCCATGGTCGTCCCACAGCACAGCGACATTCGCACCATTGCCGACCTGCGCGGCAAGCGTATCGCGCTGAATAAAGGTTCGAACGTGCACTGGCTGCTGCTGCATATTCTGGAAGAGGCCGGGCTGGGATTAAACGACGTTAAAGCGGTCTATATTCCGCCAAAATATCCGCTGACCGCCAGCGACTACCTGGCGGTGGACGCCTGGATGATGTGGGATCCACTGCTTAGCGACGCGGAAGATAGCGGCGAATTACGGGTAGTAGCCAGCGGCGAGGGGCGCGTCAACAACCATCAGTTCTATCTGTCGCGCCGCGGCTACGCCAGCCGCAATAGCGATATTATGCAGCGGCTATTCGCCGAGCTGGCGCAGACCGGGCAGTTTATCGACCAGCATCGGGAAGAAGCCGCGGAGCTGCTCTCCGCCGAGCTGGGTCTTAACGCCGCTTCTCTGACCCGAGCCCTGGCGCGCCGCAGCCATCGCCCGCGCACAATGGACCTCAAGGTGATTCGCGCCCAGCAAAGTATCGCCGATCGGTTTTACGCGCTGGGGCTTATCAACAAACCGGTTTCAGTGCGCGAAGCCGTGTGGTACGGCGAAGCCACCAATAGCGATCTCGGCCTGCTGATGCACGTCGATTAGCCGGAAACTGCGAGTCATCTTCCTGATTTTCCAGGCGCCAATAGCCTCATCGGCGCGGCGATGTTACCCTAAAAAGCATTGAGAACAGGAGCCTAACCCACCAGGCATCATCGTTGCAGACAGTTTGGCCCGAAGAGCGTGCAGAAGCCGGAGCGTAGAGGTAGTACGTGAGGCTTTTGCGCACTGCCCGGCGTCAAACCAGCAAATAAAATAGCCTGATGGGCCAGGTTTTAAGGGGAGAATCGTGGCCGTTCATTTACTCATCGTCGACGCACTTAATCTGATTCGCCGCATCCACGCGGTGCAGGGTTCACCCTGCGTCGATACCTGCTTACATGCCCTCGAGCAGCTGGTGCTCCACAGCCAGCCGACCCACGTGGTGGCGGTATTTGATGACGAAGATCGCGGCCACGGCTGGCGGCACCAGCGCCTGCCCGATTATAAAGCCGGGCGCGCGCCGATGCCGGAAACCCTCGAGGCGGAAATGCCGGCGCTGCGGGCGGCATTTGAGCAGCGCGGGTTTCGTTGCTGGGCGCTCAGCGGCAGCGAAGCCGACGATCTTGCCGCGACTCTGGCGGTTAAGGTGGCGCAGGCCGGGCACCAGGCGACCATCGTTTCAACCGACAAAGGCTATTGCCAGCTACTGTCGCCGACGATCCGCATCCGCGACTATTTCCAGAAGCGCTGGCTCGACGCGCCGTTTATCGCCAAAGAGTTCGGCGTGACGCCGGAGCAGCTACCCGACTACTGGGGGCTGGCGGGCATCAGCAGCTCCAGGGTTCCCGGCGTGGCGGGCATTGGGCCCAAAAGCGCAGCCCAGTTATTAACCGATTTTCAGGATCTGGAAGGGATCTACGCCCGGCTGGCGGACGTGCCGGATAAGTGGCGTAAAAAGCTGGAAGAACACAAAGAGATGGCCTTCACCTGCCGGGAAATCGCGCGCCTGCAAACCGATTTACAGCTGGATGGCAACCTGCAGCAGCTGCGGCTGGCACGATAGCATCAGGCTACGGAGCGTCCAGCTTCCCGGAGGCGATGCTGCGCATCTGTCCGGGCTACCCAACCGCAGACGGCGGTGAACCGTGGGGACTACCGGCCCGCAGACGGCGGAGTACCTGTAGCCCGGGCAAGGCGCGTCAAGCGCCGCCCCCGGGACCAAAGTGCACCGTGGCTGAATTTCCCGGAGGCGATGCTGCGCATCTGTCCGGGTTACCCAGTCGCAGACGGCGGTGAATCTGTACACCGCAGCCGGCAGAAACGTTCGCGTACGAGATCACTCTTCGATACGCAATCCGTAGGTTTTGAATTTCTCCAGCACGATGGCGATAGCCTCATCATCAAGCACCGGAACCGGATCGATGATGGCCAGGGTGCTGAGATAGAGCTGCGCCAGTACCTCAACTTCATGCGCCAGCCACAGGGCCTTTTCCAGATTCTCTTCACAAGCGATCAGGCCATGGTGCTGCAGCAGGGTCGCTTTGCGATTTTTCAACGCCACGGCCACGTGTTCAGACAGCTCACGAGTACCAAAAGTGGCATAGGGTGCGCAAGGAATGGAGTTACCGCCGGCCGCCGCAATCATATAGTGAATGGCGGGAATGGGACGATTGAGGATCGATACCGCCGTGCAGTGAACCGCATGATTATGCACCACCGCATGAGCATCAGGACGCGTCTGATAAGCCGCCATATGAAAACGCCACTCGCTTGACGGCAGTTTGCCCTGTTCATGCTGACCTTCAGCATCGATATAAACAATGTGCGCTTCCGTCAGCTTTTCATAAGGTATACCGGTTGGTGTGATCAGCATCCCCCCCTGGTACCGCACGCTTACGTTGCCTGCCGTCCCCTGATTTAACCCCAGGCGGGTCATCTCCAGGCAGGTATCAATAATCTGCCGGGCCAGTCTATTACGTTCCATTCTTTACCTCTCTTAATAATGCGCAATACGACAACAGACCGCTCGCCGGGCATGGCGCGCCGACGCTGTTGAATAACTCAAATAATTGCTCACCATCATCATCCCGAATAATCAGAAAGGAATTTACATCCACTGGTTCTGTGATACCCCTCACTTATTTCAGCTTAAAAAAACCGTTTGCTCATTTTTACGTTGTGAAAAAATGCCCGTTATCATCAATAGATTTAAAAACGGTCATTTTACCGATAATGTTAACAACTGACCGTTTTCCACATTATAAATTAAATCGGGCATTCGTTCTGTGGGTTTTAGAATTATCTTTCTCAAACGGTCATGTTTTCCTGATTATTAAAGTGATGATAATCACATAAAATCACTCACCGCATGCTTAGTGTGACCGCCATCATATTAAAAGGCATTTTTTATTTGAAAATGAATTCATGAGTTCATCCCGCGATGTTTATTTCATCATCGTTCTCGTCACAGGAACTCACCTGATTTTTGCGGTCTGGTGGGCAAAGCCGGCTGCTGAATACGCTTCTGAACCAATGAGGATGCTATGGGAAACACAACGATACAAACGCAGAGTTTTCATGCGGTCGAGACAGGGCAAAGCAAGCGCTACATTATTCCCTTTGCCCTGCTGTGCTCGCTATTTTTTCTTTGGGCGGTCGCTAATAATCTTAACGATATTTTATTACCACAATTTCAACAAGCCTTTACCTTAACTAACTTCCAGGCTGGTTTGATTCAATCCGCTTTTTATTTTGGCTATTTTGTTATTCCGATCCCGGCCGGGATCTTGATGAAAAAACTCAGTTACAAAGCCGGCATTATTACCGGGCTATTCTTATACGCTTTTGGCGCCGCGCTATTCTGGCCCGCCGCCGAGGTCATGAATTATACCTTATTCCTGATCGGCCTGTTTATTATTGCGGCGGGGTTAGGCTGTTTAGAAACTGCAGCAAACCCTTTTGTTACCGTGTTAGGGCCAGAAAGCGGCGGCCACTTCCGGCTTAATCTGGCGCAGACCTTTAACTCTTTTGGCGCCATTATTGCGGTGGTCTTTGGGCAAAGCCTTATTTTGTCTAACGTGCCGCATCAATCGCAGGATGTACTCGATAAAATGGCTCCGGAGCAGCTTAGCGCTTATAAGCACAGCCTGGTGCTCTCGGTGCAAACCCCCTATATGATCATCGTCGCGGTTGTCTTACTGGTCGCTCTGTTGATTATGTTGACCAAATTTCCGGCCCTGCAGAGCGACGACCACAGTGATGCCAACCAGAGTTCCTTCTCCGCTTCTCTTGCCCGCCTGGTGCGCGTTCGCCACTGGCGCTGGGCGGTGCTGGCGCAGTTTTGCTACGTCGGCGCACAAACCGCCTGCTGGAGCTATCTGATTCGCTACGCCATCGAAGAGATCCCCGGCATGACGCCCGGTTTCGCCGCCAACTATTTGACCGGCACTATGGTGTGCTTCTTTATCGGCCGTTTCTCCGGCACCTGGCTCATCAGCCGCTTCGCGCCGCATAAAGTGCTGGCGGCCTATGCCCTGCTCGCCATGCTCCTGTGCCTGATCTCAGCTTTCAGCGGCGGCCATGTGGGCCTGCTGGCCTTGACGCTGTGCAGTGCCTTTATGTCGATTCAGTATCCGACCATCTTCTCGCTGGGCATCAAGAATCTGGGGCAGGACACCAAATACGGCTCCTCGTTTATCGTCATGACCATTATTGGTGGCGGCATCGTCACTCCGGTTATGGGCTTTGTCAGCGACGCCGCCGGCAACATCCCTACCGCCGAGCTGGTACCGGCGCTGTGCTTTGCCGTCATCTTCATCTTTGCCCGTTTCCGTTCGCAAACGGCAGCTAACTAAACATTTATCCGCATAACGTGAGGGATCTGGAATGAAAAAAATCAGTTTACCGAAAATTGGCATTCGCCCGGTGATCGATGGACGCCGCATGGGGGTACGCGAGTCGCTGGAAGAGCAAACCATGAATATGGCGAAGGCTACCGCTGCGCTGATTACGGAAAAGCTGCGCCACGCCTGCGGCGCGCAGATCGAGTGCGTCATCGCCGATAGCTGCATTGCGGGGATGGCAGAATCCGCCGCCTGCGAAGAGAAATTCAGCAGCCAGAACGTCGGCGTCACCATCACCGTCACCCCCTGCTGGTGCTACGGCAGCGAAACTATCGATATGGACCCGATGCGGCCAAAAGCTATCTGGGGCTTTAACGGCACCGAGCGACCAGGCGCGGTTTACCTTGCGGCAGCGCTGGCAGCCCACAGCCAGAAGGGCATCCCGGCGTTCTCCATATACGGCCACGACGTACAGGACGCCGACGACACCTCCATTCCGTCTGATGTTGAAGAAAAACTGCTGCGCTTTGCCCGCGCCGGTTTAGCGGTCGCCAGCATGAAGGGCAAAAGCTATCTTTCCGTCGGCGGCGTATCGATGGGAATCGCCGGTTCTATCGTCGATCACAACTTCTTCGAGTCCTGGCTCGGTATGAAGGTACAGGCGGTGGATATGACCGAACTGCGCCGCCGTATCGATCAGAAAATCTATGATGAAAGCGAGCTGGAAATGGCGCTGGCGTGGGCGGATAAAACCTTCCGCTACGGCGAAGACCAGAACGCGCAGCAGTATAAACGTAATGCCGAGCAGAGCCGCGCGGTACTCAAAGAGAGCCTGCTGATGGCGATGTGCATTCGCGACATGATGCAGGGCAACAAGAAGCTGGCGGAAAAAGGACTGGTCGAAGAGTCGCTTGGCTACAACGCCATTGCCGCAGGCTTCCAGGGCCAGCGTCACTGGACCGATCAATACCCTAACGGCGACACCGCCGAAGCGCTGCTTAACAGCTCGTTCGACTGGAATGGCGTACGCGAACCCTTCGTTGTCGCCACGGAAAACGACAGCCTCAACGGCGTGGCGATGCTAATGGGCCATCAGCTGACCGGTACCGCCCAGGTGTTTGCCGACGTGCGTACCTACTGGTCGCCGGAAGCGGTAGAACGCGTCACCGGCCAACCGCTCACCGGGCTGGCGGAACACGGCATTATCCATCTGATCAACTCCGGATCGGCGGCGCTGGACGGCGCCTGCAAACAGCGCGATGCGGATGGCAAGCCAACCATGAAGCCGCACTGGGAAATCAGCCAGCAGGAGGCCGACGCCTGCCTCGCCGCCACCGAATGGTGCCCGGCGATTCATGAATATTTCCGCGGCGGCGGCTTCTCCTCCCGCTTTCTGACCGAAGGCGGCGTGCCCTTTACCATGACTCGCGTGAATATCATTAAAGGCCTTGGCCCGGTTCTGCAAATCGCCGAAGGCTGGAGCGTGGAACTACCGAAAGAGATGCACGATCGGCTGGATGCCCGCACCAACTCCACCTGGCCCACCACCTGGTTTGCGCCGCGCCTGACCGGTAAGGGCCCGTTCTCCGACGTCTACTCGGTGATGGCGAACTGGGGCGCTAACCACGGCGTGCTGACCATCGGCCACGTTGGCGCCGACTTTATCACTCTGGCGTCTATGCTGCGGATCCCGGTATGCATGCATAACGTAGAAGAGGCGAAAATTTACCGCCCGTCCAGCTGGGCTGCGCACGGGATGGATAGCGAAGGCCAGGATTACCGCGCCTGCCAGAACTACGGCCCGCTGTATAAACGTTAAAAATGCCTGATGGCGCTGCGCTTATCCGGCCTACGGATGATAACGTCTCCGTAGGCTGGATGAGGCGTTTACGCCGCCATCCGGCAACGTCTCGGGAGAGATTATGAAGAATGAAGTCATCCTGGTTCTCGACTGCGGCGCCACCAACGTCAGGGCGATTGCCGTTGATCGCCAGGGGAATATTATCGCCCGCGCCGCAACGGCTAACGCCAGCGATATCGCCGCAGAGAACAGCGCATGGCACCAGTGGTCGCTGGAGGCCATCCTGCAACGCTTCGCCGAGTGCTGTCGGCAGATTGGCGATGCGCTCTCATCCTGCACGGTTCGCGGCATCACGGTCACCACCTTCGGCGTGGACGGCGCGCTGGTGGATGAACAGGGCAAGCTGCTCTATCCGGTCATCAGCTGGAAATGCCCGCGAACCGCAGCGGTGATGGACAATATCGGCCGCTTTATGCCCGCGCAGCAGCTCCAGCAGATCGCCGGCGTCGGCGCATTTGGTTTTAACACCCTCTATAAGCTGATATGGCTGCAAGAAAACCACCCGCAGCTGCTGGAGCAGGCCCATGCCTGGCTATTCATCTCCTCGCTGATCAACCAGCGCCTGACCGGGGAATTCACGACCGATATCACCATGGCGGGTACCAGCCAGATGCTGGATATCCACCAGCGAGATTTCAGCGCGCAGATTCTGCAGGCAACGGGATTGCCGCGCCGCCTGTTTCCCCGGCTGGTGGAGGCGGGCCAGCAGATTGGTACCCTGCAAAACGATGCCGCGAAGATGCTGGGATTACCCGCCGGGATCCCGGTTATCTCCGCCGGGCACGATACCCAGTTCGCGCTGTTTGGCGCCGGCGCGGAGCAGGATGAACCAGTGCTCTCTTCCGGTACGTGGGAAATTTTGATGGTGCGTAGCGTTCAGGTGAATACGCCGCTGCTCAGCCACTATGCGGGATCGACCTGCGAACTGGATAGCCAGCCGGGATGCTATAACCCCGGTATGCAGTGGCTGGCTTCAGGCGTGCTGGAGTGGGTACGCCAGCTGCTGTGGACGCCAGAAACGCCGTGGCGCACGCTGATTGAAGAAGCGCGCGTCATTCCCGCCGGTTCTGAGGGGGTAAGGATGCAGTGCGATCTGCTCTCCTGCCGGAATGCGGGCTGGCAGGGCGTCACGCTGAATACCACTCGCGGCCATTTCTATCGCGCCGCGCTGGAAGGATTAGCCGAACAGCTGGCGCGTAACCTGCAAACGCTACAAAAAATCGGCCATTTTAACGCCAGCGAACTGCTGCTGGTCGGCGGCGGCAGCCGCAACGCGCTGTGGAATCAGATCAAAGCCAATACGCTCGATATGCCTGTCAAAGTACTGGATGACGCCGAAACCACCGTGGCTGGCGCCGCCATGTTTGGCTGGTACGGCGTCGGTGAATTCCACAGCCCTGAACAGGCCAGAGCGCAGGTGAGCTATCAGTATCGCTATTTTTACCCGCAAACCGAACCCGAACTGATTGAGGGAGTATGAGATGCTAAAAACGATTTCCCCGTTAATATCGCCGGAGCTACTGAAAGTCCTGGCGGAAATGGGGCACGGAGATGAGATCGTCTTTTCCGATGCCCACTTCCCGGCGCACAGCATAGGTCCACAGGTCATTCGCGCCGACGGTCTGCGGGTAAGCGACCTGCTGCAGGCGATTATTCCGCTGTTTGAGTTAGACAGCTACGCTCCGCCGTTGGTGATGATGGCCGCCGTGGAAGGCGACACCCTCGACCCGCAGGTCGAAACGCGCTATCGCGAGGCGCTTTCCGCCGCCGCACCCTGCCCTGAGATCGCCCGCATTGACCGCTTTGCTTTCTACGAGCGGGC
The DNA here is from genome assembly GCF_016516145.1 of Klebsiella sp. S69. NCBI lineage: Bacteria > Pseudomonadati > Pseudomonadota > Gammaproteobacteria > Enterobacterales > Enterobacteriaceae > Klebsiella > Klebsiella sp. S69. The sequence goes on from NZ_JACVUU010000013.1 coordinate 165,849, forward strand.
GCAAAAAGCCTTTGCGATCGTTATCACAGGTGAGCGCGCTAAGTACGGGAATATTCTTTTAAAAAAAGGAGTAACGCCGTAATCTCATGCCGCAGCGCCCGTCTGGTGCGGGCGCTCAGCGAACGCCAGGGTGAGAAAAATGAAAGCGGCACGACAGCAAGCGATACTAGACCTGCTCATAAACCATAATAGTCTGACCACCGAAGCCTTATCGCTACAGCTTAACGTCAGCAGAGAAACCATCCGCCGCGATCTCAGCGAGCTTCAGTCCCAGGGAAAAGTACTGCGTAACCACGGTCGGGCAAAAGTCATTCACCGGCAAAGCCAGGACAGCGGCGACCCTTTTCATATTCGTTTAAAAAGCCACTATGCGCACAAAGCGGATATCGCCCGCGAGGCGCTGGCCTGGATAGACGAAGGGATGGTTATCGCCCTCGATGCCAGTTCCACCTGCTGGTACCTGGCTCGCCAGCTACCTGATCTCAACCTTCACGTTTTTACCAACAGTCAGCCGATATGCCAGGAGCTGAGCAAGCGAGAGAACATTCAGCTCACCTGCTCCGGGGGGACGCTTCAGCGTAAATACGGCTGTTACGTGAGTTCATCGCTTATCTCCCAGCTCAAATCGCTGGAGATCGATCTGTTCATTTTTTCCTGTGAAGGTATCGACAGCGGCGGCGCGCTCTGGGATTCAAATACGGTCAACGCCGAGTTCAAATCGCTGCTGCTTAAGCGCGCCTCGCAATCGCTTTTGCTGATTGATAAGAGCAAGTTTAATCGTTCAGGGGAGGCCCGAATTGGCCATCTGGATGATGTGACGCATATTGTTTCGGACGTGTCGCAGTCGTAACGGCTATTGCAGCGCCGGATAGCGGCTTAGAGCCTATCCCAATAGGCGTTATTGGTGCAGTCAGTTTGAACACGGACAGCGCGGAAGAACCGGAGCGTACACGTAGTACGTGAGGATTCTGAGCACTGCCCAGGTTCAAAATGGCAAACAAAATAGCCCTAATGGGATAGGCTCTTAGTGCCTTATCCGGCCTACAAAAGCGGCTAAACTAGCGTTCGTCGCGGCGACCGCCGACGGCAGCCCACAGGCGACGAACGTGAACCGTCACCTCTTCGCGATCGTGATACAGCTGGCGCGCCTGGATTTGCGCGTTGATGCCGTGCTCATCCAGCTGCTCCTGGATATAGGCCAGGTTGCGCGACAGCTCTTCATAGCGCTTTTTCATCGGCAGCTTAAGGTTAAAGATGGTTTCACGGCACCAGCCGTTCACCAGCCACTGCGCCATCAGCGCAGCCACTTTCGCCGGCTTCTCCACCATATCGCACACCATCCACGAGATGTTGTTGCGCGTTGGGCGGTACTTGAAGCCATCTTCGCGCAGCCAGGTCACCTGGCCGGTATCCATCAGGCTTTGCGCCATCGGGCCGTTATCCACCGAGGAGACCCACATATTGCGTTTCACCAGCTGATAGGTCCAGCCGCCGGGGCAGGCACCGAGATCCACGGCGTACATACCGTTCGCCAGGCGCTCGTCCCACTCATCCGCCGGAATAAAGACGTGAAACGCCTCTTCCAGCTTGAGAGTCGAGCGGCTCGGCGCATCGGCCGGAAACTTGAGGCGCGGAATGCCCATATAGAACGGTGAGTTGTTGTTAGACAACGAATAGCCGGTGTAGCAGCAGCCCGGCGCGATAAAGAAAACGTGCACCACCGGACGTTTTGTCGTTTCATAGCTGGTCAGCACGCCCGCTTCGCGCAGCGCAGCGCGCAGCGGTACCGTAAACTTGCGGCAGAACTTCATCAGCTCTTTGCTTTCGTTGGTATCGGCGACCTCTACGCGCAGCTCGCCGCCCTTTTCCACAACGCCCTGCAGCATACCGACGATTGGGGAAATCCTGTCCTCCGGCGGCAGATCGCGCAGCAGTTCGCCGACCACAAACATCTGGCGGGCAAATACCAGCGAGCTGAACGGCAGTTCGCGCACCAGCTTTTCGCCATCTTCAGCCTGATAGCACTCAAAAATCACATAGCCGGAGTCATCTTTGACCCGGGCAAAACCAAATACTTCAAGGCGCGAGGCCTTATCGGTAATTTCTGCTGCGCACTCTTTCTCAAACCCAGGGCGACAATAGAGGACAACTTTATTCATGAACAACGCCCTTACGTTTCAGACGAATTGCACCAATTAACATTAATACCCAACCGGCGAGGAAGCAGACGCCCCCTACCGGCGTAACGAACGCCCACAGGCGTAAATGCGATAGCGCCAGGCAGTAGAGGCTGCCGCTAAAAAGAACGGTACCAAGCGCCATAAAGACGCTGCTCCAGTAAAACCAGATGCTGATGCGGCGCTGCATCGCCACCGCCAGGCCAAAAATAGCCAGCGTATGGAAAGCCTGATACTGCAGGCCGGTGTGGATCCAGCCCATTTCCGCAACGCCCATCGTTTTACTTAAAACGTGCGCGCCAAACGCGCCCAAAGCCACAAAGATAAAACCGCTTATCGCGGCGAATATCAGCATAAAACGGCTGGTCATGTGTTTACCCTACGATGATTTATTGTTCATAACGAAAGCGAAATTTTTCTTGTTCATTAGCCGCTTTTGCCAGAATCCACTGGCGGAAGGCGGCTATTTTACCCAGTTCTGCCTGACTGTCATGACAAACGAGATAAAACGCATTCTTACTGACCAGAACATCATTAAACGGGCAGACCAGTCGGCCTGCCTCAATCTCGGACTGCGCCATCACATTGTTGGCCAGCGCGACCCCCTGTCCATGGATTGCCGCCTGCAGCACCATTGCGCTGTGGCTAAAAATAGGTCCCTGTTGAACATTGATATGGTTTAGACCCAGCTGACGGGTATAAGTTTGCCAGTCGCGGCGGGAAGCGTCGTGCAGCAGGGTATGTTGCGCCAGATCGGCAGGCGTTTTCAACGCTTTATCGCCGGTAAGTAAGAGCGGGGAACATACCGGAAGCAGATATTCGGCGTACAGTTTTTCCACGCGCAGCCCCGGCCAGTTGCCGCGGCCATAAAAAATCGCCACGTCGACATCGTCGGCCAGCTTATCTTCCTGGCGGTCCACCGCCTGGATTCTGACATCAATTCCCGGATAAGCTGAATTAAAGCTTGTCAGCCTCGGCACCAGCCACTGGATGGCAAAACTGGGGAGCATACTGACGGTTAAGGCCCCTTTTGCACTTCGGGCCTGAAGCTTGCGGGTCGCTTCGGTGAGCTGCGAAAAAATCTCTTTGATATCCTGAAAATAGCTCTGCCCCTCCTCCGTTAAAAGAAGAGAACGATTGCGTCGACGGAACAGCTTGAGGCCGAGGAAATCCTCCAGGGACTTGATTTGGTGGCTGACTGCGGCCTGCGTCACAAAAAGCTCATCGGCGGCGCGAGTGAAGCTAAGGTGGCGGGCGGCTGCATCAAAAACACGTAATGCATTCAGAGGTGGCAAACGCTTGGACATAGTTATTCTGGCTTAGATGTTAAGGCAATTTAACAAATAGGAAACAACAGTTAACCTATTAGTTTTTTTTATCTGAGCTATTATAATTTGTCCGTTGAGCTTCTACCAGCAAATACCTATAGTGGCGGCACTTCCTGAGCCGGAACGAAGAGCTTTTTTTGGAATGCGTGTTCCAACAAGCTTTTGGCTTACGGTTGTGATGTTGTGTTGTTGTGTTTGCAATTGGTCCGGGTTTGCGGACCATGGTAGCGAAGCTACCCCTTTTCACTTCCTGTACATTTACCCTGTCTGTCCATAGTGATTTAATGTAGCACCGCACTGCGCGGTGCTTTTTTTTGCCTGCTATACCTGAATCAGTTATCCAGCTCGCCCAGCTGTTTGACGTCAGAACGGTTAATCTGCTGCTTGTTACCCCAGGCATCTTTGTACGAAATCATGCCAGTATCATTGTCCGTTTGCGGTTTACCGTCGGTGACGATGGTGCGCCCATCGTTAGTGTGCATCACGTAGTTAGAGGAACAGGCGCTCAGGCCAAAGGTCAGCACACAGGCAGAAATAATGGCGGCAGTCTTATTCATTTTCATCTTTCTCTCCTTACGACTATTTATACTGTTTATGATTCGTTCTGTACCAGGTTAAAACACAAACCCAACACTATTTAGCATAACCATCTTTCACGCCGGCGAATTCATATTCAGAAAATTCCAGTAGTTAGCAGAAAACTTGTATCACCCGCTGATTTGCGCGACGATCCTGGTATCGATACGAGGAGTCTCATGAACGCATTCAACCCCGCCCAATTTCGCGCTCAGTTTCCGGCGCTGGCCGACGCTGGCGTCTATCTTGATAGCGCAGCGACGGCGCTCAAGCCGCTGGCGGTCATTGAGGCCAGCGACCAGTTCTATCGCCTCAGCGGCGGTAACGTCCACCGTAGCCAGTTTGCTGCCGCCCGGCAGCTAACCGACCGCTATGAAAACGCGCGCGAACGCGTGGCGGCGCTGCTCAACGCCCCTTCCGGCCAGGATATCGTCTGGACGCGCGGCACCACTGAAGCCATTAACATGGTGGCGCAATGCTACGTGCGCCCGCGCCTGAAGCCCGGCGATGAGATTATCGTCAGCGAAGCGGAACATCATGCCAATCTGGTGCCGTGGTTAATGGTTGCAGAGCAAACCGGCGCGAGGATAGTGAAGCTACCGATCGCTCCCGATCGCCTGCCGGACGTGGCCGCGCTTGGCGCCCTCATCACGCCGCGCAGCCGGGTGCTGGCGATTGGCCAGATGTCCAACGTCACCGGCGGTTGTCCGGATTTGGCGCAGGCGATTCGCCTGGCCCACGATGCCGGGATGGTGGTAATGGTCGACGGCGCGCAGGGGGCGGTGCATTTCCCGGCGGACGTTCAGACGCTGGATATCGACTTTTATGCTTTTTCGGGCCATAAGCTCTACGGGCCGACCGGCATCGGCGCGCTGTATGGCAAAAGCGAACGGCTGGCGGAGATGTTGCCGTGGCTCGGCGGCGGTAAAATGATCGCCGAAGTCACTTTCGACGGCTTTAAAACCCAGCCCGCGCCCTGGCGCTTCGAAGCGGGAACGCCCAATATCGCCGGGGTGATTGGCCTGAGCGCAGCGCTGGAGTGGCTGGACGAGACGGATATCGCACAGGCGGAAAACTGGAGCCGTGGGCTGGCGACGCTGGCGGAAGAGGAACTGGCGAAACGTCCGGGATTCCGTTCATTCCGCTGCCAGGACGCCAGCCTGCTGGCGTTTGATTTTGACGGCGTTCACCATAGCGATATGGTGACGCTGCTGGCGGAATCGGGGATTGCGCTGCGCGCCGGTCAGCACTGCGCTCAGCCGCTGCTGGCGGCGCTTGGCGTCAGCGGTACCCTGCGGGCCTCATTCGCGCCTTATAACACGCAGGACGATGTTTACGCGCTGGTGCACGCCGTGGACCGCGCTCTGGAAATACTGGTGGATTAATGACGACTTCTCACCCTTTTGGTACCCGCGTCACCGAAGCGACCCTTCTCCAGACGTTTACCCCGCTCAGCCAGTGGGAGGATAAATACCGCCAGCTAATTTTACTGGGTAAGCAGCTCCCTGCGCTGCCGGACGACCTCAAAGCGCGGGCCAAAGAGATTGCCGGTTGTGAAAACCGCGTCTGGCTGGGACACTTCATTGACGTCGACGGCAAGCTGCATTTCTTCGGCGATAGCGAAGGCCGTATCGTACGCGGCATGCTGGCGGTGCTGTTGACCGCCATTGAAGGCAAAAGCGCCGCTGATCTGCTGGCGCAGGATCCGCTGGCGCTATTTGATGCGCTGGGGCTGCGCGGCCAGCTGAGCGCCTCGCGCAGCCAGGGGCTCAACGCCCTGAGTGAGGCGGTGCTCGCCGCCGCCCGCGAGGTTGAGGTTTAAGCTCATCCCGGGGGCGGCGCTTGACGCGCCTTGTCCGGGCTACGGGTTCGTGCGGTTTTGTCGCCCGGACAGGTGCGCAGCACCGCCTCCGGGGAATTGTCTTGTAGCCCGGGTAAGGCGCCTGCGCCGCGACCCGGGAATTTACGCCGTCTGCCGCTCCGCCTTCGCCAGCATTTTCTTCAGCGCATGGGAGACGGCGACAAAGCCAAAGGTTGCGGTTACCATCGTCGCGGCGCCAAACCCGGATGCGCAATCCATTCGCTTCGGCCCCTCAGCGGTGCTTTTCATCGCACAAACGCTGCCGTCCGCCTGCGGATAAACCAGCGCTTCGGTGGAAAACACGCAATCCACGCCGAGCTTACCTTTGCTGTTCTTCACCACCCCAAACTGGCTCTTCAAACGCTCACGCAGCTTTGCCGCCAGCGGATCCTGGATGGTTTTCGCCAGATCGGCGACCTGGATTTGCGTCGGATCGATTTGTCCGCCCGCGCCGCCGGTGGTGACCAGCGGCACCTTATGGCGACGACAGTAAGCGATTAACGCCGCTTTCGGGCGCACGCTGTCGATGGCATCGATCACATAGCTAAAGCCAACGCCCAGATACTCGGCGACGTTTTCCGGCGTGATAAAATCGTCCACCACCGTCACCCGGCACTCGGGGTTAATCAGGCGAATGCGTTCCGCCATCACCTCGGCTTTCGCCAGACCTACGTTGCCGCCAAGGGCGTGGATCTGGCGATTGGTGTTGGTCACGCAGACATCATCCATATCGATGAGGGTAATCGCGCCAATTCCGGTTCTCGCCAGCGCTTCCGCCGCCCATGAGCCTACGCCGCCGATGCCGACCACGCAGACGTGCGCGTCGGCAAAACATTGCAGCGCCTTTTCACCATATAAACGCGCCGTGCCGCCAAAGCGCTGGCGCCAGGCATCGCTAATTACAACAGACATATAACCTCAAAATAAGTGGACATTCCCGGGTCGCGAGGCAAGGGCCTTACCCGGGCAACAAAATCAGCCATCGTTCCGGGAAATATTCCCGGATTACGTCGTCAATGGCTTATTCAGGCGACCGTAGCCCCGGTAAGCGCAGCGCGACCGGGGAAAATGTGAGCACTAGCCGCTAAAGACGTTGCCTGCGCCCGGGGCGTTTTTCAGCACCCATACGCGGCCATAGTGGTTATACCAGCCGGCACGGTGCCCGGCATCCGGGCCAATGCCCTGGTAAATATCGAAGTGCTGGCCTTTAATCGCCCCGCCAACATCAAGTGCCACCATTAAACGCAGCTCGTACTGGCCGTTAAACTTACCGTTATTATCCAGCAGCGGCACCTCCGCCAGCAGCGTGGTGCCTGCAGGAACAATGGAACGGTCGGAGGCCACCGACGCGCGACCGATCAGCGGCACCGCGCTGGCGCCTTTCACCGGCGCGAAGGACTGCGGTTTAAAGAAGACGAACGACGGGTTCTGCTCCAGCAGCTCGCGGACTTCCGCCTCGCTGTGCTTTTCGCCCCATTCGCGGATTGCCTGCATCGACATATCTTCGCGCTTTACTTCCCCGCGGTCGATCAGCACTTTACCGATGCTGTAATAGGGCCAGCCGTTTTTCCCGGCATAGCTAAAGAAGTTCAGCGGCGAGCCGTCGCCAAAATCAATGTAGCCGCTGCCCTGCACGTCCATGATGAAGTTATCCATCAGCGAGTTGCTGTAGGCCAGGATGTAGTTGTCGCTCAGAGCCCCGGCGTAGATGCTGGCGCGAGACGGCAGCTTGCCGCGCTTCGGCGGCATCCGGTAAATCGGATACTGGAACTCGCCCTGGCGAGTATGGCGCGCCTGAACCACGGGCGTGTAGTAGCCGGTAAACTGGACGTTACCGTAGTTATCCGTTCCCTGCATCTGCCAGGCGTCGATACCAAACTGGCTCAGCGTACGGGTATCGCCGCCGGAACGCAGCCACTCCTGAACCGCATTGTAGACGTTGCTCTGGCTGGTATAGAGGCGCGGAGAGGCGCTACGAATCTGTCTCACCTGCTCGGAGAAATCGCCGGCGTTGATCGGCGAACCTACCGCATCAGGTTGGTTAACCAATGAAAACGGCTGGGTGAGTTTACCTTCATTATACTGCTGACCGCGATCGGTCGGTTTTGAGGAACAGGCGGCCAGCATTGCCAGCATTGCGCCTGTTACTGCATATTTTGCCCAACGTCCTTTCATGGTATCTCTTCTTTATGCTGCTAAGCCCGGGTGCGTGATGAAGATAACAAACCCCCAGGGCTAATGAAATGCGCTTAGGTACCGCAAAGGCAATTTTGCGCAAAAAATAGGCTGGAAGTGATTCTATATGCACCATTTTTTACAAAATTGATGATTTCTGCCAAAAAGGGTTGCATCAAAACGTTAGCGGAGTATAGTGCGCTTCCACGGACGCGGGGTGGAGCAGCCTGGTAGCTCGTCGGGCTCATAACCCGAAGGTCGT
>NZ_JACVUU010000014.1:0-173407 GCF_016516145.1 Klebsiella sp. S69
CATCTCGGCATGTCGGGAAGCCTGCGTATCCTCAGCGGAGATCTGCCGGCGGAAAAACACGACCATGTGGACCTGGTGATGAGTAACGGCAAGGTCCTGCGCTATACCGATCCGCGACGCTTTGGCGCCTGGCTGTGGACTAAAGAGCTGGAAGGGCATCCGGTGCTGGCGCATCTGGGGCCGGAGCCGCTGAGCGATGAGTTCAACGCCGATTATCTCCAGCAGAAATGCGCGAAGAAGAAAACTGCGATCAAGCCCTGGCTAATGGATAACAAGCTGGTGGTCGGCGTGGGTAATATCTACGCCAGCGAATCGCTATTTTCGGCGGGTATTCACCCCGACAGGCTGGCCTCTTCGCTGTCGCGCGAGGAGTGCGAACAGCTGGTGAAAGTGATTAAGCTGGTCCTGCTGCGCTCCATTGAACAGGGTGGGACGACGCTGAAAGATTTCCTGCAAAGCGACGGTAAACCGGGTTATTTTGCCCAGGAGCTGCAGGTGTATGGCCGCAAGGGCGAGCCGTGCCGCATTTGCGGGACGCCGGTTATCGGCAGTAAACACGCCCAGCGGGCGACGTTTTATTGTCGCCAGTGCCAGAAATAATATGCGGTGGTTGCGGTGAACCCGGCTCGCGCTGCGCTTAGCCGGGCTACGCGTCCGTGCGATTTGATTGGGTAGCCCGGACAGATGCGCAGCATCGCCTGCGGGAAGAGACCCGATGGCGCAGGATTACAGTTTCTTCAGCAGCGCCTGGTGAACGTTTGCCGGCAGAAAGTGGGAGACGTCGCCCTGGTGGCGCGCCACTTCTTTTACCAGCGAAGAGGAGATAAACGACCACTCTTTGCACGGCATCAGAAACACGCTCTCCAGCGTCGGCATTAAATGACGGTTCATATGGGCCAGCTGCATCTCATATTCAAAATCCGCCACCGCCCGCAGGCCGCGAATTAAAATGTTCGCCTGCTGCGCGCGGGCAAAATTGGCCATTAAATCGCTGAAGCCAATAACCTCAACGTTGACCAGATGCGCCGTTGCCTGGGTGGCCAGCGCGATGCGCTCGTCGAGAGTGAACATCGGCTTTTTGCTCGGGCTGGCGGCGATAGCCAACAGCACCTTATCGAACATGCTGGCCGCGCGAGTGACGATATCGATATGGCCGTTGGTGATAGGGTCGAAGGTTCCCGGATAGATCGCTTTTGTGCTCATAATGACACTTTCTCCGAGTAGCCGCGGCTCAGGGCCCACAGCTCGGTGTATTTATTAAACGTGTATTGCGCGTTGACCACCGCCAGTAGCCAGCCTTGTTTCCCATCCAGAATGCCGCCGCGCAGCAGCAGCGTTTTCACAAAGGCGCCCAGCGTATGGCCGAAGATAGCGGCCAGCGAGGTCTTTTTGCCTCTCTGATGGCGCTCCTGCGCCCAGGCGGCGGCGTAGGCCAGCTGCTTTTGCTGAAAGCCGGAGAAATCACGGCAGGTCAGATGCAGCAGATCGCCCGCGAGCTCGATAACCGGCGCGCCTCGGGCATCGAGAGATTCGTGGACCAGATTATCGTTATAGCGGTAACGGCCGCGTTCGTACAAGCGCATCACGCGATCGGGATACCAGCCGCTGTGGCGCATAAAGCGGCCAAGAAAATAGTTGCGCCGGGCAATGCTGTATATTGCGCCGGTTTGCGGCGCGGCCAGCACGCTGCGGATAGACTGCGCAAGCTCCGGAGTGACGCGCTCGTCGGTATCGATCATCAGCACGTAATCGCCGGTGGCGTAGTCCTGGGCGCGCTGGCGTTGAATACCGTAGCCCTGCCAGTCGCGATTGACATGCACCTGAACGCCCATACTGCGGGCTAATTCGACGGTGTTGTCGCTGCTGCCGGAATCCAGCAGCACTATCTCATCGGCCCAGCTTACCGACGCCAGACAATCAGGCAGCAGATCCGCCGCGTTTTTGGCGATCATCACGACCGAGAGTCGAGGCGACATTAGTGGCTCCGCTGCGGCAGATAGGGTTGGAGTAACTGTAGCAGGCGGGAGAGGGCGCCCTGGTTTTGATGCAGGACTTCCACCGCGTGACGACCATACCACAGACGGTAATCTTCATCGGTCAGCAGGTTTGACACCTCCGTCACCAGCGAGTCGGCGTCGGTGACGGTAATCAGTCCATCGTCCTGCTGCAGCTTGGCGCAGATATCTTTGAAGTTAAAGGTGTGCGGGCCCATCAGTACCGGTATCGCATGAGCAGCGGGCTCCAGCGGGTTATGGCCGCCGCGCTCCACCAGGCTACCGCCGACAAACGCGAGGTCGGCAATACCGTACAGCAGCATCAGCTCGCCCATGGTATCGCCAATCACCACCTGGGTACTGTTCGACGGGATTTCGCCGGTACTGCGCAGGGTGTAGCTCATTCCCGCTTTCTGCACCATCTCGCGGGCGTCGCCGAAGCGCTCCGGGTGGCGCGGGACAAGGATCAGCAGCAGGTTGGGGAAACGCTCCAGCAGCTGCTTATGCGCCTGAAGAATAATTTGTTCTTCGCCGTCGTGGGTGCTGGTGGCAATCCATACCTGGCGGTGCGGCGCCCACTGGCGACGCAGGGTGATAGCGCGAGCGGCCAGCTCCGGCGTGACTGAAATATCAAACTTCAGGCTGCCGGTGACCGCCAGTTGATTGCGTTTCAGGCCAAGGGCGATAAAGCGGCTGGCGTCTTCTTCATTCTGTGCGGCGATAAGGGTAATGCGGCTCAGCAGCCGACGCATAAATTTGCCCAGTTTGGCATAGCCTTTCGCCGAGCGTTCGGACAGCCGGGCGTTGGCGATAACCAGCGGAATTTTGCGTTTATGCAGCGTGGCGACCATGTTCGGCCACAGTTCGGTTTCCATGACGATAACCAGCTTTGGCTGAACGGTATTGAAGAAGCGGTTCATTGCGCCGGGAAGATCGTAAGGCAGATAGACGTGATGGACGTCTTTACCGAAAGCGGACATCGCGCGTTCGGAGCCGGTTGGCGTCATGGTCGTGACGGTGATCGGCAGATAGGGGTAGCGGTGGCGTAGCGCGCGCACCAGCGGGATAGCCGCCAGCGTTTCACCCACGGAAACGGAATGCAGCAGGATGCCACCCGGTTCTACCTTGTTCTGGCAGAAGCCATAACGTTCCTTCCAGCGTTTACGATAGGCAGGGGCCTTACGGCTGCGTAACAGCAGTCGCAGCCACACCAGCGGCTGAATGAGGTAAAGTAGGGCGGTATAAAGCAATTCCAAGCGATTTATCCGTATTTATGTTTTTGCGGGCAAATTCTAAGCATTTAACCCGCGTAAAGCTATCTCTTTGGCGGAAACTAAGGGATTCAGTATTAAGCCGCGTCGCGATAGCGCTTGATGCGCAGATAGCGGCGTCCAAGACGCCAGCGTAGACGGAACGTATGGGCATTTTTCCAGATCAGGCTCCAGATACCGCGGTCAAAGAACTCTTTAATGATAATATGCTTTTTTGACTCATCTTTCATGCTATCGAAGGTATGAATAATTCCCAGCCCCTCTTTAGCGATCTGCCAGCGGCAGGCGGAAATATTGCGAACCTTGTCCGGATAGCGCTGGTTGATGGCGTCCAGCATCTCAAGAATCTTCATATAGTGGCGCGCTGAGCGCATCAGCGTATCGTCATTGTCCGGCTTATGCGACACCGATTCCGAATGGATGTAGTAATCGTAGAACTGCTCGCTGGTGTACTGCACGCGTTCTGCCGCCAGCAGCACTTCCGTGGTCCAGGGAATATCCTGATGACGCAGGCCCGGCTCAAAATGGAAGCGGTGATCCGCGATAAACTCGCGGCGGTAAATATTGAGCCAGGTGACATGCAGGAACTTACGAGAATCCAGCGCCTGTTTTAACCAGACGTGGCCGGGCAAAACGCCGGTCGACTGTAGCCGGTCCAGCGGGAAAATAGGATGGATATCTTTTTTTGTCTCGTAGACGTAGCGGCCGTTGCAGGTGGCGACGTCAAGATTGCCCTTTTCCGCCATTTCCAGAAGCGTACGGTACATGCCCGGGTAAAGCTTATCGTCGATATCCGGAAAGGTCAGGTATTTACCGGTCGCCGCGGCGAGCCCGGTATTGCGCGCCACCGACACGCCCTGGTTTTCCTGTTCCAGTACGAGCACGTTTTGCAGGCGCTCTTTCCACTGGTCGATAACCGCAAGGCTACCGTCCGTCGACCCGTCGTTCACCAGGATCAGTTCATAGCTTTCCAGCTGCTGTTGCTCAAGGCACTCAAAGAATTGCGCAAGGAATTTTTCGCCGTTATAGACGGCGGCTACGATGCTTAGTAAAGGCGTTTGACTCATAAATCATTCGATCCTGGTTGAATAACGGCGTCAGGCGCTGCGCAGCTGACGATACTGCTGACAAATCGATGCTACGCTGAATTTCTCCAGCGCCGAGGCGTCGATGGCAGGGGGGCTATGGTAAATGCTTTGCATCGTCTGAGCCAGCGCCGGGCTGTTGAGATCCGCCAGGCCGCGCGACAGCTCGCCGGTGAGGATCTCGGTCACGCCGCCCGGGCAGCGGGTGCTGGCGACCGGCGTATCCAGCAGCAGCGCTTCAACCACCACGTTGCCAAAACCTTCGCTATCGGAGCTCAGGACCAGCATCCGCGCGCCTTTGATCCACGGCAGCGGATTTTTCTGGAAGCCTTTAAACAGGACGCGATCGGCAACCTGTAGCTGCTGCGCCAGCTGGCGCAGGCGCTGCTCTTGTTCCGGTTTTCCCTGTCCCAGCAGCACCAGCGGCGCATCGATACCGCTTTGCGCATACGCCTCAATCAGGCGGTCGTGGCGTTTACCGGGATGAAAGCGGCCCACGTGAATAATATAGTCGCCGTCGGGTCGCTGGCTGGGCTCTTCAGCCGCTGCGCGCAGCGCGGCGATATCAAACGGGTTATAGATGGTTTTCAGCTGGGCCGGGCGAATGGCGAACTGCTCGACCAGATCTTGACCTACGGCATCGGAGACGGTGACGACGTTGCGTCCCTGGTAAACGCGTCCGATCTTCTGCTGCTTCAGCCAGCGGTCAAAACCGGTGCGATGGCCGAGATAGGAAGTAGAGAATACGCCGTGCAGGCAATACCAGACGTTTCGCCCGTTCAGCAGGCGGCTGCGGGAGACAATGCGATCAGTTTTATGCAGATTCGAGAGCACCAGATCGAAGCGGCCCTGCCGTTCTGCGCTATCGATGGCCGCATCAAGCTGGCGCGCGCGCCGGGAGAGTTCCGTCAGTTTGCGCCACGGTTTGCGGCAGCGGTCGGCGATGACCTGATAATCCAGTCCTTCCGGCAGCGGATAATCGCAGACGTCGCGCAGGGAAAAAAGCGATACCTGTTCCCCCTGGCTGAGAAAGTGCGCCGCCAGCGTCAGCACGACTTTTTCCGCGCCGCCGCCGGGCAGGCCGTCGATAACAAACAATATGCGCATCGTTATTTCACCAAATCCTGATAAAGGGAGAGCAGCTGCGCCGAGAGGCGTTCGCTGGTGCAGGCCATGATGCGCTCGCGGGCGCGTTCGCCTTCCGCGGAGCCTAACGCCCGGGCGGGAAGGGCGCTAACCGACTCCTGCAGGGCCGGGATATCCAGCGCATCGCAAACGTAGCCATTGCTGCCCTGAACAATAAACTCCGCGCCGCCGCAGCCGGTAGTGGTAATGACCGGCAGGCCGCAGGCCATCGCTTCGAGAATAACGTTGGGGAACGGGTCGTACAGCGTCGGCAGCAGCAGGCCGTCGGCCATCTGATAGAACGGCAGGGTTTCCGACTGCATGCCGAAAAAGCGCACCCGCTCCTCGCAGTTCAGCGTTTTCGCCAGCTGCTGATAACGACTTTGCTCTTTATCTTTGCCCACTACCAGCAGGTAGCGGTTGGTCGGCGCGATGGCGCGGATCGCCGCATCCAGCCCCTTGCGCTCAAAGCCGGAGCCGACGTAAATCAGGCAGGTCGCCTGGAGCGGCAGATTCCATTTGGTACGCAGCGCGACAAAGGCCGCTTCCGTCGGCGGCAGAAAACGCTGGTTATCGATGGCGTTATAGATAACGTGGATTTTTTCCGCCGGCAGGCCGAAGTCTGCAATAATCTCGCGTTTAATCATCTCCGCGTTGCAGATAACGCCGCGCAGGTGCGAGTCCTGGTACATTTCGCGCTCGGCCTGCATTACATAGCGATGGTAGCGATCGGCAAACAGCAGGCGGCTTTTCCAGCCGGGCAAAATGCGCGAGCGCTGCTGCAGCCAGCGGCGGTGTACGCCGTCTCCGGCGCGGTACAGGTCGCAGCCGGGGATACGCTCATGGCTTTGTACCAGATCGAAGGCTTCGCGCTGCCACAGCTGGCGGGCGGCGTCGGCAAACCCACGCTCGCGGCTGATCCGCCCCCACTTGCGCGGATTGCAGATGTGGATGTTCCACTCGGGCTTCACCGGCCCCTGCCACTCGCGGGTGATGACGTTCAGCTCAAGGTCGCTGTCGTCGAGGGCCTCCAGCGCGCGGGAGACAAATCGTTCCGCGCCGCCGTCCGGGCGATACTTCTGGCGTACCAGAGCCAGCCTGAATTTACTCATGCCAGTACCTTTTTCGCCGCCGCGATAACCGCGTCGGTGGGGATTAAATCGAGATAGCGTTCCTCGGTGTTGGTATCTATGTCGTCAGGATCGGGAATCGAGCCGAAATCACCCGCCCAAATTACCTCACCCTGCGCCTGCCATGGACGCCAGAAAGTGAGCTTGGAGGGGCCGAATAGCGCCACCAGCGGTGTGCCCAGCGCGGCGGCCATATGCATCGGCACGGAGTCGACGCCGATAAACAGGCGGGCATGGTCGATGAGAGACGCCAGCTGGCGCAGGGTGAGCTGCCCGGCGAGGGAGTACAGGCGAGCATTGGGACAGCCCGTCATAATCGCGTCGATCATCTGTTTCTCTTTGGCGTCGGGGCCGGAGGTCAGCACGACCGGATAGCCTGCCTCAGAAAGCGCGTTTATCAGGGCGCTCATCCGCGCTTCGCGCCAGCATTTAAAGAACCAGCGGGAGGTCGGCTGAATGACGATATAGTTGTCCTGAAATCCTTCCGGTAGCAGCGCGCGGCTGGCGAGCCAGTCCTGTTCGCTGTAGCCCATCGTTGCCGGCGCATCATCAATATCCAGCCCAAGCGGCGCCAGAATCGACAGATTCTGCTGTACGGTATGCAGCTGGTTGTGCAGCTCGGTTGAGGCGAGGGCGGTATGGCAAAAACGCCAGGCCGGATGACGACGCTTCGGAAAGTCAAAGCCGATGCGGGTGGTCGCCCCGGTCAGTTTAGTGATAATCGCGCTGGGCCACTGATCGGCAAGATTGAGCACCATATCGTAGCGCTGCTGGCGGAGCGTGCGGATCAGCTGCCATTCCATCTTGAGCTGATGGCCGGTGCCCTGTTTTTTCCAGCGCCGATCGATACCATAAATATGGCGGATCTCAGTATTCGCTGCGAGCATATCCCGGGTTTCTTCATAAAGCAGCACATCCACGCAGGCGGCGGGGTATTGCTGTTTTAGCGCGTGAATAAGCGGCGTTATCAATAACATATCGCCATGATGGCGAAGCTTAATAACCAGGATTCGCGCCGGGTTCACGCGGCCGGAAGTGCGGGTTTCAGGCGTCATTCTCTGTTCTTCATTCAGGGTCAGGGCTCCGATTCTAGGGGATCAGATAGATTGAGAGAAGCCTTGTCTTGCTCTACCATGACCCGATACGTATGGCCTGAGGACGTTTTCGTGCACAAACCCGCATTTCTCATCACGATTGATACAGAGGGCGATAACCTCTGGCAAAAACATGACAGCATCACCACCGAGAATGCGCGCTATTTACCGCGTTTTCAGCAGCTTTGCGAAAAGTATGGCTTCAAACCGGTTTATTTGACCAACTATGAAATGGCCATCGACCCGGTTTATATCGAATTCGCCAAAGATGTGATTGCCCGGGGGACGGCGGAAATCGGCATGCATCTGCATGCCTGGAATAGCCCACCGACCGACCCGCTTACCGATGACGACTGGCGGCATAAACCGTATCTGATCGAGTACAGCGATACGGCGATGCGTGCCAAAGTCGACTATATGACCCGTCTGCTGGAGGATACCTTCCAGACTAAAATGGTCAGCCATCGCGCCGGACGCTGGGCGTTTGACGAGCGCTACGCGCGTCTGCTGGTGGAGTATGGCTATCTGGTCGATTGCTCGGTTACTCCCAGGGTGAACTGGAAAACGGCGAAAGGCGCGCCGCAGGGTGACGGCGGTACCGATTATCGTCACTTCCCGCAGTACGCCTACTTTCTCGACGAGAACGATATTCGTCGTGAAGGCCAGTCGTCGCTGCTGGAAGTGCCAATGAGCATTCAGTACAAGCATTCTGCGTGGATGAATAGCCTGAAGCAGGGTTACGATCGCCTGCGCGGCAAAGTCCGCTCGCCGTCGGTACACTGGCTGCGTCCGATGGGCGGCAACGTGGAGACGATGAAAAAAGTGGTTGAACAAACGTTGACTCAGGGTAATGACTACGTCGAATATATGCTCCACTCTTCTGAGTATATGCCTGGCGGCAGCCCGACGTTTAAAAACGAGCAGGATATTGAGCGCTTATATGCCGATCTGGACGCTTTTTTCAGCTGGCTGGCACCGCAGGTGAAGGGAATGACGTTGGCGGAATATTACCAACAGAAACGCGCACAGCGATAAAAGATCACAACCAGGTACCGTATGCGTATCGTGAAGCAGTTCACGCGGAAGAAAAATGCCTTCTTCCGCGAAATTAAATTTAATTTAATTAACTATCGTTACAGAAATAAAAGCGCACGCCAGCCTTTTAATCCCGCGAAGATTCAGCATGTTTTATTATTGCGCCTGGATGACAAAGTCGGGGATATGGTCGTGACGACCGGCTGCGCAAAGCTTTTGGCCGACCAGGGCTATAAGGTGTCTGTTCTTACCGGGCCTGTCTGTAAACAGATGCTTGCCGGTGCGGATTTTCTTGAGCAGGTCTATTTATATCAGCCGCGGATGCCCTTAAATGCGCTGCGTGCGGTGGGATTTGACGCGGTCGTTGATTTTGATGATGTTAAAACCTACGAACGTTTTAAACTGCTCTCTGATTTGCGGCCTGGCTGCGTTATTGGTTTTAATAAACAAGAATATAAGCTTTACGATCACTCCATCCCTTTTTTTGACAGCGCCAGGCATATTTCCGCCCGCTACAAAGAAGTGGCCAGGCTATTTGGTATAGAACACGATCGTTACCACTATCATCTGCCCGGCGATCTTCACGAACGGGAAAGAGTTAAGCTTTTACTTAATCAGGAAAAAGCGCGCGCGCTCTGTATTGCGATCAACCCGTTTACCGCTTCAACGGATAAAGACTTTTGTCATCACCAGGTGGCGACTCTGATTGACCGCCTGCATACGCTTCCGTATGCCGTGAGCGTCGTCATGGTTGGGCATAGCGAAAAAATTCGCCAGCTAAATCTGGATAAAGCGCTATATCTGCCTGATAGCAATATTAATTCAGCGGTAGAGATCGTTCGCCAGTGCGATCTGGTGATTACGGCGGATACCGCCATCGTGCATATTGCCCGCGCGTTCGACAAGCCCATGGTGGCGGTTTACAACAAACGTAAGCTCAAAGATACCGGTTTGCCGGGCTATACTATTTGGGCGCCGGGTTATGACAAGGCCAGACAGATTGTCTGTGAAGAGACCCACGTCGCCGACATGACGATTGACGCCGTCTGGCCGGTGATTAAAGCGCAGGCGGACGACCTGGTTGCCTCTCGCGAGCAGACATAAAAAAGGCCCGTAACGGGCCCTTTGCTTAGCGTTTCGCCTTCAGGCTGCCGCTCAGCGCAATACCCAGCGGTAGCCAAAACAGCGGCCAGGTTTCGCGAGGATTGCTGATGATAAACATGCCCTGCGAAGCCATAAAAATCAGCGCATAGATAAAAATCGCCAGTCCGTAGCGGCCATCCTGCTGTTTGCGCCATGCCTGCCATAGCCCTCCGGCAATCACCGCCAACAGCAGCGCCAGACCAATGATGCCGCCTTTCAGCAGGGCGCCAAGATAGACGCTGTGGGTGGTGGTGATATGTTCGCCGCTGTAGTTGGTAAAGTTCAGCTCGTAGTCAAAACCTCGCCCCAGCCACGGCTGGCTGGCCACTTCCTCGATCGTATGATGCCAGATGCTGATGCGCAAACCGCTTTGCGTCCCCAGCTCCTCAAAGCGCGCCAGCAGCAGGTCTCCGGTGGGGGTGAAGAAGAAAAGCAGTCCCAGAATCATCGCTAACGCGGCGACAATCAAGATATTACGGCGGGTAAAGACGTGCAGATGCAGGGTGCAAACAAACGCCACCAGTAGGGCGATAATCGGGCCGCGGCTTTGGGTCAGAAATAGCATCACCAGCATGATAGCCATCGGCACATACAGAAGGTGGCTGCCTTTTTCTTTCAGCAGCATGGCGCAAATAAGAACCCCAATACCGCAATAACCCGCCAGGTCGATAACGTTGGTCGGGCCGGGATTATCCGGCGACACCAGGCGCTCCTTGAGGACCAGGGTGAAGTCGATAACCATCGTCCAGATAGACAGCACCGCGATCCCGGCCACGATGCTCAGCAGCGTCAGATGCCGGGTGCGAGGATGGCCAAGTAGCGTTGTCAGCAGCAGAAGATAGAAAATGGTATAGGTGCCGTGGGTCAGAGGGGAATCGATATGCTGCGGCGTCTGGCCCCAAATATTGCTTAGCGCATAGTACACGCAGAATACGACCAGCAGACCATAGACCGGCCACTGCTGGCGCAGGTTCTCCGCTAATGCCCGGCGGTTGTCTGTGTTCAGCTGTGAAAGCAAAAACAGCAAAATGGATAAATGAAGAAGGTTATTTGCGCGAGTTGATACGCAAAAAATAGCGCTAAAAAACAGAAACAAAGGAAAGAAAATGGTGTAACCCTGTCTGGCGTAACTACTGATTTTTAAAGTACTCATCAAATGAAACCTTTTCGAAAATCGTTTCCGGAACCGCGCTTTCTAAGGAGAAGTTAACGACCCGAATATGGTTTTGTTGCAGCACGTTGGCAGCGTGCGAAAAGGACGGCATGACCAGGTCATCCACCTTATTTGCCAGCCAGGAGGGGAGTTTATCCTGTTCCGTTTCGTAGAATCGCGGCTGGTTGAAATTGCTCATATCCAGCCCGCTTATCAGAATAGTTTTAAATCCCAGCCACATCAGAATTTGCAGAGCCCAGTAGACCACGGTACCGGCATCAAAAATGCCATGGCGGATGTCGGTGCTAAAGCAAATATCCTGCCTTTGCGGATGAAAGCGTAGCGCGGTGACGCCGCGCCAGACCTGCTGTATCGCGCTTCTCGGGACTTTAGGCTGGTAAATTTTATAACAGGCGTCTTCAATTAATGCCAAACGACAGCGAAGCGCTGAGCCGTGGCGGTCGAGGATTTTGGCAATGCCATGCATGGTGGTGAAGAGTACGATGTCCGGTTGGCTAATCACCGCACGAATAATGTCCGGTTTTTTATCGTAAAACTCCATGTCCACAATGGTATAGAGCGAAAATTTAATTTTATCAGAGAGATGCCACGCGCCATTCACCCCCATCACCGGGATGCTTTTCGGCAGCCGCGTAAAATCGATGCTACGCGTAGAGGGACCGGTTGCCGTCAGCAGCACTTCGCCCTGAGCGCTATCTTTTAGTTCGCTGAGGTTGACCAGCGGGACCGCTTTTCCTTTGTATTTCAGGGTGCGGATTTCACCGCTTGCCGCGCGGGTGATATGGGTAAACGGCCAAAGATTTTCGTTATGGCGAAAGGCTCGTCGATGCGTGTAGCGATAGATCTGCTTAAATAATGAACCCATTAAGCCAGTTCCTGAGATTTCAACAGTTGCAGAATCCGGGAGGCGGCAATATCCCCCGTGCTGTTGCCGCTTTCCGGGCGCACGACATACTGGTTTTTACCGTAGCCGCCAATCAGCCCCGGATCGGTCGGGCCGTACAGCGTGAAGTTCGGTTTATCGAGCGCGGCGGTGAGATGGCTCAGTCCGGTATCGACGGAAACCACTCCGCGCGCGCCTGCCAGCACCTGGGCCACCTGCTCCAGGCTCATACGCGGCAGGACGTCGACAAAATCGTGCCCATCCGCCAGGCGTCTGGCCCGCGCTTCTTCATGGGGGGCGCCCCACGGCAGTTTGATACGCACGCCGCTGTCGGCAAGCAGAGCGATTAGCGCTCGCCAGTTCTCTTCCGGCCAGTGTTTATCATCCCGCGTTGTGGCGTGGAGAAATACCAGATAGGGCACAGCGGAGGCGTCGGCCTGGCGCAAAAAATGGCGAGCGATAGCGTAGTCGCCCTGGGTTTCCGGCTTCGCGTAGCCAAGGCTTTTAGCAAACAGCTCGCGGGTGCGCTCAACGGCGTGCTGCTGTTTGGCGATATGGTGGCGACGGTTATAGAACAGGCTCGCCAGCGGTTCGCGAGCGGTCTGCCAGTCCATACCGTGCTTAACGCCGCGGGCCAGTCGGGTGACCAGCGCGGCGCTCTTCACCAGCCCCTGGGCATCAATGATGGCGTGGTACTTTTCCGCCTGTACGGCGTCGCGAAATGCCTTGCGTTCGGCTTTAACGGGCGCGGAAAACCACGCTTTGCGCCAGCGACGAATCGCCACCGGAATGACCCTGTCGACGGTCTCATGCCAGGAGGGGATCTGTGCGAAGCCCTCTTCAACCACCCAATCGAAACGAATGCCGGGAAAGGCCAGCGCGGCGTCGCTCAGCGCGGGCAGCGTATGCAGCACGTCGCCCATGGACGAGGTTTTTACGATCAATACCCGCATCCGTCAGGCTTCCTCTTGTTCCGTTTTTTCCAGCAGCAGGTCGTTTAATTCTTCCAGTACGCGCTGCGGCGTAATGTCGATCAAACTCTGATGATAGCCTTCGGCGGCGTCGCCTTTACGCACTTTGTGGTAGCCGCTGATCAGGCGGATAACGCGCGCTTTGTGCGACAGCGGAGGGGTGAAGTCCGGGCTACTTGGCCCATAGAGCGCCACCAGCGGACGATCCAGCGCCGCGGCAACGTGCATCAGGCCGGAATCGTTGCTAACCACCGCTTTACAGGCGGCGATCAGAATGACGGCCTGCTCAAGCTGAGTTTCCCCGGCCAGGTTGCGGCACCATGCCTGCTGCTCAGTCGTGAGCGCGGCAAGGATTTCATTACCCGCTTCATGATCTTTTGCGGAACCAAACAGCACGATTTGAAAGCCTTCATCGATCAGCTGTTTCGCCAGCTCGGCGTAGTGATAGTGCGGCCAGCGTTTTGCCGGGCCGAACTCTGCGCCTGGGCAGAAGCCGATTATCGGGCGCTCGGCTGAAATATTAAATGCGCTACAGGCCTGCGATTTTTCGCCTTCATGCACCTGCAGCTGCGGCCAGAGCAGCGGCTGCGGCAGATCTTTCGCGCAGCGCATCACGCCTTTATCGTATGCGAGACCGACGTAGCGTTCGACCATCAGCGGCCAGGCCGCTTTATCCAGCTTACGGGCATCGTTCAGCAGGCCGTAGCGCATCTCGCCGAGCCAGCCGGTGCGATGCGGGATACCGGCGAAAAACGGCACCAGCGCCGATTTAAACGAGTTCGGCAGCACGTAAGCGCGATCGTAGCGACGCTCGCGCAGGCTGTGCCCAAGCTTGCGCCGTTCGCCGATTTCCAGCGCGCCGTGGCCGAGCGGCATCGGGATCGCTTCGTTGACTTCCGGCATGCGCGATAGCAGCGGACGGCACCATGCTGGCGCCATCACGTCGATTATCGCCTGGGGATAGCGCGCCCTGAGCGTACGATAGAGACTTTGCGACATCATCATGTCGCCCACCCATGACGGGCCCACCACCAGTATCTTCATTCATTTCATCCTTCAAGCTGTCTCTGCGTTGGCTGCCTTCGTTCACTTCAGTCACATCGATATCCTATGTTCCTGAAGATTCGCTCAGTTGCTGCCTTAATACCGCCCGAATGATTTTATGAATTCGCATGATTGTCGCGATTGAGCCAGGCCATATATTCCGTTACGCCTTCGGCGACGGTCTTGAACGGTTTATCATAGCCCGCTGCGCGCAGGTTAGTGAGATCCGCCTGGGTAAACGCCTGATAGCGGCCTTTCAGCTTGTCCGGGAACGGAATGTATTCGATGCTGCCTTTCTTATGATAAGCCAGCGTTGCGTCTGCAACGGCCTGGAAAGACTCCGCGCGGCCGGTGCCAAGGTTAAAGATGCCGGAAACGCCGTTTTCCCAGAACCACAGGTTTACTGCCGCGACGTCGCCGACGTAGACGAAGTCGCGCTTGAAGCCATCGCTGCCTTCGAACAGTTTCGGACTTTCGCCATTATTCAACTGAGTGTTCAGGTGGAACGCGACGCTGGCCATGCTGCCTTTATGACCTTCGCGCGGCCCGTAGACGTTGAAATAGCGGAAGCCGACGATCTGCGAATTTGCTTCCGGCAGGATCTGACGGACGTATTCATCAAACAGAAACTTGGAGTAGCCGTAAACGTTGAGCGGCTGTTCGTATTCGCGGGATTCAATAAAGTCGCTGGTGCGGCCGCCGTAGGTCGCGGCGGAAGAGGCGTACAGGAACGGGATTTCACGCTCCAGGCAGTAGTGCAGCACCTCTTTGGAATACTGATAGTTGTTATCCATCATGTACTTGCCGTCCCACTCTGTAGTGGACGAGCAGGCGCCTTCATGGAAAATGGCGTCGATATCGCCGAACTCCTCGCCCGCCATAATTTGGATCAGGAAGTCTTCTTTATCCATGTAATCGGCAATGTTCAAATCCACCAGGTTGATGAATTTAGTACCGTCTTTCAGATTATCTACGACCAGAATGTCGGTAATGCCTTTGTCATTCAGCGCCTTAACGATATTGCTGCCGATAAAGCCTGCGCCGCCGGTAACGATGATCATAACTGTAACCTTTGAAGTGGGTAGTCCAGAGACAATCCGGACATGAATACTCCTATCATATCACCACATCGGAAAGGCTTCAGCCATTCGCCGATAAGGTGAAGAGGGTCTCGTGATTTATGCTGCAAATAATTCATGCAGTAATGCATCATCTCGTATCAGCGTATAGCTTTAGGTAATATGTGCCAAATTTTGCCGAATCTGGAGAGTTGCAATGCGTGGTGATTTCTACAAACAGTTAACCAATGACCTCGATACCGCGCGCGCGGAAGGGTTGTTTAAAGAAGAGCGTATTATTACTTCGGCGCAGCAGGCGGATATCACCGTCGGCGGTAGCCAGGTCATTAACTTCTGCGCCAATAACTATCTGGGTCTCGCGAACCACCCGGATCTCATTGCCGCCGCGAAAAGCGGTATGGATAGCCACGGTTTTGGCATGGCCTCCGTGCGCTTTATCTGCGGCACTCAGGATAGCCACAAAGCGCTTGAGAAGAAGCTGGCGGATTTTTTAGGCATGGAAGATGCGATTCTGTACTCCTCCTGCTTCGACGCCAACGGCGGACTGTTTGAAACTCTGCTCGGCGCAGAGGATGCGATTATCTCCGATGCCCTGAACCACGCGTCGATCATCGACGGCGTGCGCCTGTGTAAAGCGAAGCGCTTCCGCTATGCCAACAACGACATGCAGGAGCTGGAAGCCCGTCTGAAAGAGGCGCGTGAAGCCGGCGCGCGTCATGTGCTGATCGCCACCGACGGCGTGTTTTCGATGGACGGCGTGATAGCCAACCTGAAAGGCGTTTGCGACCTCGCGGATAAATATGATGCGCTGGTGATGGTCGATGATTCTCATGCTGTGGGTTTCGTAGGGGAAAACGGCCGCGGTTCCCATGAGTACTGCGACGTGATGGGCCGCGTTGACATTATCACCGGTACGCTGGGTAAAGCGCTGGGCGGCGCGTCCGGCGGCTATACTGCCGCGCGCAAAGAAGTCGTCGAGTGGCTGCGCCAGCGCTCGCGTCCGTATTTGTTCTCCAACTCGCTGGCTCCGGCGATTGTCGCCGCTTCGATCAAAGTGCTGGAGATGGTGGAAGCCGGCAGCGAACTGCGCGACCGCCTGTGGTCGAACGCGCGCCTGTTCCGCGAAAAAATGACTGCGGCAGGGTTTACCCTCGCGGGCGCCGACCACGCCATTATCCCGGTAATGCTCGGTGAAGCCACCGTGGCGCAGCAGTTCGCGCGCGAGCTGCAAAAAGAAGGTATCTACGTCACCGGATTCTTCTATCCGGTGGTTCCAAAAGGCCAGGCGCGTATACGTACCCAGATGTCTGCGGCGCATACCCCTGAACAAATTGAACGTGCGGTGGAAGCCTTTACCCGCATCGGTAAACAACTGGGCGTCATTGCCTGAGGGTGTGAGATGAAAGCGTTATCCAAACTGAAGGCGGAAGAAGGCATCTGGATGACCGACGTACCGGAACCGGAAGTCGGCCACAACGATCTGCTGATTAAAATTCGCAAGACCGCGATTTGCGGTACCGACGTGCATATCTATAACTGGGACGAATGGTCGCAAAAGACCATTCCGGTACCGATGGTTGTGGGCCATGAATACGTTGGCGAAGTGGTGGGTATCGGTCAGGAAGTTCGCGGCTTTAAGCTGGGCGACCGCGTTTCCGGCGAGGGGCATATCACCTGCGGCCACTGCCGTAACTGCCGCGCCGGCCGTACGCATCTGTGCCGCAATACGACGGGCGTCGGCGTGAACCGTCCGGGCTGTTTTGCCGAATATCTGGTGATCCCGGCGTTTAACGCTTTTAAAATTCCGGACAATATCTCCGACGATCTGGCATCGATTTTTGACCCGTTTGGCAACGCTGTACATACCGCGCTTTCATTCGACCTCGTGGGTGAAGACGTACTGGTTTCCGGCGCAGGCCCCATCGGCGTGATGGCGGCCGCGGTGGCGAAACACGTTGGTGCGCGCAACGTCGTGATTACCGACGTTAACGAATATCGCCTGGAACTGGCGCGCAAAATGGGCGTCACCCGGGCGGTGAACGTGGCGAAAGAGAACCTTAACGATGTGATGGCCGAGCTGGGCATGACGGAAGGCTTCGATGTGGGCCTCGAGATGTCCGGTGCGCCGCCGGCGTTCCGCACCATGCTCGATACCATGAACCATGGCGGGCGCATCGCCATGCTGGGTATTCCGCCGTCGGATATGTCCATCGATTGGACCAAGGTGATCTTCAAGGGGCTGTTTATCAAAGGGATTTATGGTCGCGAAATGTTCGAAACCTGGTACAAGATGGCCGCGCTCATCCAGTCCGGCCTCGATCTGTCGCCGATCATCACCCACCGCTTTGGCATTGATGATTTCCAGCAGGGCTTTGACGCGATGCGCTCCGGCCAGTCTGGCAAAGTTATTCTCAGCTGGGATTAACCTGCTCCGAATTTGAGCTTAAAAAAGCGCCTGCGGGCGCTTTATTTAGAGAGCTGACTTCCACTTTTCTGATTTTTAATCCACTCCGCACTTTTTCTAAATCGCTTTCTCACCTATTCGTTTATACAGTCAGTTTAATCGCAGTTTAACCACACAAATACTATGCTTAAACTCTCTGTATGCTTATTGACCTGTAATTCATCCCGCTTATTACGGGAGGTTTTACCACCTTTGCTTAAGGTGGCCGATGAATTTATCGTCATCGACTCAGGCAGCACGGATGCCACGCTGCAGATTTGCCAACAGTTCGGGCTCACCGTTCACCATCATCCCTATACTTCTCACGGCGCGCAGATGAACTACGCGACCTCTCTGGCCTGCCACGATTGGGTGCTGTGTATGGATAGCGATGAGATTCTTGACGACGAAGTGGTGGCGGCTATTCTGGCGCTGAAGACGGGGGACGATCCCGACCCGGCCCGCGCCTGGCGACTGCCGCGTTACTGGTTCGTACTGGGCGAGGAGGTTCGCACCATTTATCCGGTATCATCGCCGGATTTCCCGGTTCGCTTGTTTAATCGCTCCGTCGCCAGGTTCAACGATCGGCCGGTAGACGATCAGGTCGTGGGCTTTCAGCACTCCAGCAAGCTACCGGGCTTCGTGCGTCACGACACCTTTTACTCCCTGCATGAGGTGTTTAATAAGCTCAATAGCTACACTACGCGGCTGGTTAAATACCAGAAGATCAGGCCATCTCTCGCACGCGGAGCGATCAGCGCGATTGGCGCTTTCTTTAAATGGTATCTGTTCAGCGGGGCCTGGCGAAAGGGTAAGGTGGGCGTGGTCACCGGGCTCTATGCGACCTTTTATAGCTTTCTGAAATACTTTAAAGCCTGGTATGCCCATCAGGATAAGCCGGAATCCGCGGCGGATAAACGCCGGGACTCCAGGACGGTTTAGTTGGTGGGGGTATCCCAGCCCTGCCACTTCAGCTGGTAATACTGCACCAGCGTACTCTTGCTGATGCTTTCGCTCAGAATGGTAAAGAAGCGGCTGGCGTTGATCGGCTCCGGAGGGCGCTTAGATTTGCACTGCTTCACGCCACGGAACGGGTTGCGCGGCGGCTGTTTCGGCGGCGGGGCAGCGTTCGGCGTTGAGGTGTCCACCTGCGGCTCGTTGAGCAGGCTGCTCGGGTGAACCAGGGTGATATCCGGCGGCAGGTTATACACCATCTGCTGCAGCACGCGCACCGTCGTCGGGTGCGGGTGGCCGATAGCAATTGCGGATCCGTTGCGTCGCGCCAAAGCGATGGCGCGGTTGAACTGATAGCGAATATCCGCTTCGTTTTGGGTATCGTCGAGGAAAACCTTACGCTTAATCACCTTAACGCCGGTGCCCTGCGCCGCCCGCATGGCCTGGGTATTGCCGATGGTGACGCTATCCAGAAAGTAGAGATTGTAGCGCTCAAGCGCCTGCATCACTTTCTGCATACCGAAGAGATTCGACGTCATGGCGCTGCCCATATGGTTATTCAGCCCCACGGCGTACGGAACCTTACCGTAGGCTTCTCGGATAATGCGTTCTATCTCGCTGCTGTTCATCTCCGGGCGGAGGGTATCTTTTTCCAGCGGCTGTTTACTGATCGGCGCCATCGGCAGGTGAATTAGCACCTCGTGGCCGAGATTATGCGCTTTCGTCGCCATTTCGCGGGCGTGGGGCGCATTAGGAAGTACGGCAACGGAGATCGTCGCTGGCAGCGCCAGCACCTGATTTTCCGTTTGTGGGCGATAGCCAAAGTCGTCGATAACAATGGAGAGTTTGCCGGCAAAAACCGGCGACGCCATAACCAGCGTACTGGTTACCGCGAGTGCAATTCTGCGAAATTGAAGCAAAACTTATCTTCCCAACCACGGCTGTGGATTGACCGCCTGACCCTGGCGGCGAATTTCGAAATAGAGCGACGGGCGGCCCTGACCGCCGCTGCTGCCTACGAGAGCGATCGGCTGGCCCGCCCGGACCTGAGTGCCGACGCTGACCAGCGCGCTTTGGTTATAGCCGTAAAGACTCATGTCGCCTTTGCCGTGTTCAACGACCACCACCAGGCCATAGCCCTGCAGCCAGTCGGCAAGAATAACCCGACCATCGGCAACGGCTTTGACCTCGGTGCCTTCAGACGCAGCGATAACCATCCCCTTCCAACGTAGTTCACCTTGCAGCTGTTCGCCATAGCGATGGAGAATTGAGCCGCGAACCGGCCAGAATGCCTGGCCTCGCGGTGAACCAAGCCCGCCGGTGCGAGACATCAGCGAGCGTTCGCTTTCGGTAGGTTTGTAGGTGGTGCCTTTACGTGAGGCTTCCTGCTGGCGATTGCGTACGTCCTGCGCTTCGCGGGCTTCGCGATCCGCTCGCGCTTTGGCCGCCGCCGCCGCCTGGGCGATACGACCGCGCAGGCGTGATTCGTTAGCCCGCATTTCGCTGAGCTGCTGCTGGCCTTGCTGAATAGAGGATTCAAGGCTGGCGAGGGTTTTTTTACGCTCGTTGCGCGCCTGCTCCAGCTTGCTCTGCTGGGCGCGCTGCTCGTACACCAGGGTTTGCTGCTGGCTCTGTTTCTCTTCCAGCATGGATTTTTGCACCGCCACGTCTTCGCGAGTTTGCTTGAGCTGGGCGATGGTTTCCTGACGCGCCTGATTCAGATAGCCAAAGTAGGCCTGCAGACGCTGATTACGCTGCCCCTCTTCGCCGCTGAGGATCATCTGGATGCCGGTGTGCGGCCCCTGACGAAACGCGGCATCGAGCTGGGCGGAAAGGTTGCGCTCCTGCGAGGCGCGCTGACGCTCCAGCTTCGCGAGCGCGGCGTTCATTTCGTCGATCTGCTTATTTAGCTGGTTCAGCGTTTCCTGGGTTTCGCGCAGCTTGCGCGCGGCGGCGGAGATGGCCTCCTCCTGCGCTTTAAGCTGGGCAACCAGGGAAGCACGCTGCTGCTGCTGCTGTTTAATCGCCCGCTGTTTAGCGGCAATGTCGGCCTGAATGGATTTAAGCTGGTCGCGATCGTCGGCGTGAGCAGATGCGGCGCACAGCAATACGCCAGCGCTAAGCGCGCTGGCGTAAAGGACGGATCGAACTGCCGTTGCGATCCATGTAGTTGAATAAGTCGCCTTTCCCCTCATGGGGAAGGATTATTCCACGATGAACAGCGGCTTGCCAGTCATCTCTTGCGGGATTTCCATTCCCATCAGCGTCAACATGGTCGGCGCGATGTCGGAAAGTTTGCCGCCGTTGACCGCTTTGACGTTTTTATCGCCAACGTAAATCAGCGGAACCGGCAGGTTGGTGTGCGCGGTGTGCGCCTGGCCAGTGGCCGGATCGCGCATCTGCTCGGCGTTGCCGTGGTCTGCGGTGATCAGCAGCTGTCCGCCTACGGATTCAACGGCTTTGCTCACCTGGTCGATGCAGTCATCCAGCGCTTCGACCGCTTTAACGGCGGCTTCCATCACCCCGGTGTGGCCAACCATATCGCCGTTCGGGTAGTTACAGATGATGGTGTCGAACTGACCGCCCTTGATGGCGGCAACCAGTTTTTCGGTCAGCTCAGCGGAGCTCATTTCCGGCTGCAGATCGTAGGTTGCGACCTTCGGTGAATTGATCAGAATGTGCTCTTCGCCTTTGAACGGCTCTTCAACGCCGCCGTTGAAGAAGAAGGTGACGTGAGCGTATTTTTCAGTTTCGGAGATGCGCAGCTGGGTTTTGTCATTTTTCGCCATCCATTCGCCGAAGGTGTTCACCAGAGATGCCGGCGGATAAGCACAGGCGACTTTAATGTCTGCGGCGTACTCGGTCAGCATGACGAAATCGAGGTTAACCACTTTCTTACGGGCAAATCCGTCGAAATCGGCGTTAACGAAGGCGCGGGTGATTTCGCGAGCGCGATCGGCACGGAAGTTCATGAAAATCAGCGCATCGCCGTCTTCCATGGCCGCATCGGCCTGGCCTTCAGCGCGAATAACGGTTGCTTTTACGAATTCATCGTTTTCATCGCGCGCATAAGCGGCCTGCAGGCCCGCAACGGCGGTATCGGCCTGGAACTCGCCTTTCGCCAGAGTCATCAGATCGTAAGCCTGCTCAACGCGATCCCAACGGTTGTCGCGATCCATGGCGTAGTAGCGGCCAATGATTGAGGCGACGCGGCCCTTGCCGAGTGCGGCAAATTTGTCTTCGAATTTCGCCAGCGTCTTTTCAGCGCTGCGCGGCGGGGTATCGCGGCCGTCGAGGAAAGCGTGCAAATAGATTTTATCCGCGCCGCGTTCGGCCGCCAGCTCCACCATCGCCATGATGTGGTCTTCGTGGCTGTGGACGCCGCCCGGAGACATCAGGCCCATGATATGCACGGCTTTGCCAGCGGCAACGGCTTTATCCACCGCGCCGGTCAGTACCGGGTTGGCGAAGAAGGTGCGTTCTTTGATTTCAACGTCCAGGCGGGTCAGGTCCTGATACACGATGCGGCCCGCGCCGAGGTTGACGTGGCCCACTTCGGAGTTACCCATTTGACGATCCGGCAGACCGACTTCCAGGCCTGACGCATCAATCAGAGTATGCGGACGTTTTGCCCACAGTGCGTCCATAACAGGGGTTTTGGCGCTGTAAATAGCGTTATCCTGCTGGTCTTCACGGTAGCCATAGCCATCCAGAATCACCAGTACCATAGGTTTTTTAGAAACCGACATTGCGACAACCTCATGCTCAAAGACAGAAAATTTGCGTAATTTTACTACAGCTGAATCGATCAAATCACCGTAAAAGATCAAAGAAAGAGGGCGGCCAGAGCGCATCGCCGCGGCGAGAGCGGTTTTTTTTCGTGACGGGCCGCAGAAAATACATTACATCGCGCTCACTGGCTGTATTTGCCGCAATGCACAGGTATACTCCTTCCCTGGTTTTTTTCTCACTTAGTCGGGAGTTGTAACCCCCCATGCAAGAAATTATGCAATTCATCAGCCGTCACCCCGTCCTGAGCATCGCGTGGGTCGCGCTGCTGGCGGCGGTGCTGTTCACCACCTTTAAAGGGCTGATGTCGAAAGTTAAAGTCATCACCCGCGGTGAAGCGACGCGCCTGATCAACAAAGAAGATGCCGTGGTTGTCGACCTGCGTCAGCGTGACGATTTCCGCAAAGGTCATATTGCGGGTTCTATTAACCTGCTGCCGAGCGATATCAAAGCAAATAACGTCGGCGAGTTGGAAAAGCACAAAGCACAACCCATTATAGTAGTAGACGGCTCAGGTATGCAGGCGCAAGAACCCGCCAGCGCGCTGAACAAAGCCGGTTTTGAAAAGGTCTTCGTACTGAAGGAAGGCATCGCAGGCTGGAGCGGCGAGAACCTTCCGCTGGTACGCGGTAAATAATTTACCCGCGTCTTTATGGCGTAGTGCGGTTTCCCCTGTGCCGGCGATTCGCCAGCGGGGGAACATTGCCTGCGGTGTAAAACCCTCGGGGGTAAAAACAGGAGTGAAGTCATGGCCAATATTGATATCTATACCAAAGCGACATGTCCGTTTTGCGTGCGTGCGAAAGCCCTGCTGAACAGCAAGGGCGTCACGTTCAACGAGTTGCCTATCGATGGCGATGCTGCAAAGCGTGAAGAGATGATTCAGCGCAGCGGTAGGACGACGGTTCCGCAGATTTTTATTGATGCGCAGCACATTGGCGGCTGTGACGACTTGTATGCGCTTGATTCACGTGGTGGACTCGATCCCCTCTTGCGCTAATTTTTTGCGCTCATCTCCATTGGACGGGCGTACTTAAGGACAACACGAAAGGGTTTTACTATGTCAGAACAAAACAGCACCGAAATGACTTTCCAGATTCAGCGCATCTATACCAAAGATATTTCTTTTGAAGCGCCGAACGCGCCGCAAGTTTTCCAGAAAGATTGGCAGCCGGAAGTTAAACTTGATCTGGATACAGCTTCCAGCCAGCTGGCTGAAGGCGTGTATGAAGTGGTGCTGCGTGTCACCGTAACCGCCTCGCTGGGCGAAGAAACTGCATTCCTGTGTGAAGTTCAGCAGGGCGGTATTTTCTCCATCGAAGGCATCGACGGTACCCAGATGGCGCACTGCCTCGGCGCATACTGCCCGAACATTCTGTTCCCGTACGCGCGTGAGTGCATCACCAGCCTGGTTTCTCGCGGTACCTTCCCGCAACTGAACCTTGCGCCAGTGAACTTCGATGCGCTGTTTATGAACTATCTGCAGCAGCAGGCTGGCGAAGGTGCTGAACAACATCAGGATGCCTGATGAACGCGCTTAACGCTGCAATGACTGTAATCGGTGCCGGCTCTTACGGCACCGCTCTTGCCATCACCCTGGCAAGAAATGGCCACCACGTTGTGCTGTGGGGCCATGACCCGAAACATATTGCGACGCTGCAGCACGATCGCTGCAACGCCGCATTTCTTCCTGACGTTCCTTTCCCCGACACGCTGCATCTGGAAAGCGATCTGGAGACCGCGCTGGCTGCCAGCCGCGATATTCTGGTAGTCGTGCCGAGCCACGTTTTCGGCGAAGTGCTGCGGCAGATTAAACCGCTGATGCGCTCTGACGCTCGTCTGGTCTGGGCGACAAAAGGTCTGGAAGCGGAAACCGGACGCCTGCTGCAGGACGTGGCCCGTGAAGCCCTGGGCGATGATATTCCGCTGGCGGTAATTTCCGGTCCGACCTTTGCGAAAGAGCTGGCGGCAGGCCTGCCGACGGCGATATCGCTGGCGTCAACGGATCCGCAGTTTGCTGATGATTTGCAACGCTTGCTGCACTGCGGCAAGAGCTTCCGCGTCTATATCAACCCGGATTTTATCGGCGTGCAGCTCGGCGGAGCGGTGAAAAACGTTATCGCTATCGGCGCCGGCATGTCTGACGGCATCGGCTTTGGCGCCAATGCGCGTACCGCGCTGATTACCCGCGGGCTGGTCGAAATGTCTCGCCTCGGGGAGGCCCTTGGCGCCGATCCGGAAACCTTTATGGGTATGGCGGGCTTAGGCGATCTGGTGCTCACCTGCACCGATAACCAGTCGCGTAACCGCCGCTTCGGCATGATGCTCGGCCAGGGTATGGATGTGCAAAGCGCTCAGGAGAAGATTGGCCAGGTGGTTGAAGGCTATCGCAATACCAAAGAGGTTCGCGTTCTGGCGCAGCGTTTAGGCGTCGAAATGCCAATAACCGAGGAAATTTATCAGGTATTGTATTGCGGAAAAATTGCGCGCGAGGCAGCATTGACCTTATTAGGCCGTGCACGCAAGGACGAGCGCAGCAATTAACCGTAATGGAACCTGGATCACCTGAATGACCCGGCCAGCGAAGAACTGGCCGGTCATGATTATACCGTCTGGAGTCAGCAATGCCGTGTGAAGAACTGGATATCGTCTGGAATAATATTAAAGCCGAAGCCCGGGCTTTAGCTGACTGTGAGCCGATGCTCGCCAGTTTTTACCACGCCACGCTACTCAAGCACGAAAATCTCGGCAGCGCCCTGAGCTATATGCTGGCGAACAAGCTGGCTTCTCCGATTATGCCCGCCATCGCGATCCGAGAAGTGGTGGAAGAGGCCTACGCCGCTGACCCGGAAATGATCGCCTCCGCCGCCTGCGATATTCAGGCGGTGCGAACGCGCGACCCGGCGGTGGATAAATACTCGACCCCCCTGCTTTATCTGAAAGGGTTCCACGCGCTGCAGGCCTATCGTATCGGCCACTGGCTATGGAATCAGGGGCGTCGGGCGCTGGCGATCTTCCTGCAAAATCAGGTTTCCGTATCGTTCCAGGTGGATATCCACCCGGCGGCGAAGATTGGCCGCGGGATCATGCTTGACCACGCCACCGGTATTGTTGTCGGCGAAACGGCGGTGATTGAAGACGATGTGTCGATTCTGCAATCCGTGACCCTCGGCGGTACCGGTAAAACTAGCGGCGATCGTCATCCGAAAATTCGTGAAGGGGTGATGATTGGCGCCGGGGCGAAGATCCTTGGCAACATCGAAGTCGGGCGCGGAGCAAAAATCGGCGCGGGTTCGGTGGTGCTGCAGCCGGTGCCGCCGCATACCACCGCCGCAGGCGTACCGGCCCGTATTGTGGGCAAGCCAGAGAGCGATAAGCCCGCAATGGATATGGATCAGCACTTTAATGGCATACACCATACCTTCGAGTACGGTGACGGTATTTGATTGATTTCCCGGAGGCGATGCTACGCATCTATCCGGGCTACAAAGCCGAGCGCAGTCTGGTAGCCCGGACAGGCGCTACGCGCCGCCTCCGGGAGAAAGCCAGCTCAGCTGCGCAGTACCGCGCCGGGATATCCCAGCTGGCGCCAGGCTTCATAGACCACCACCGACACCGCATTTGACAGGTTCATGCTGCGGCTGTCCGGCATCATCGGAATACGGATTTTTTGTTCTGGCGGCAGAGCATCAAGAATACTGCCCGGCAGTCCGCGAGTTTCCGGGCCAAACATCAGATAATCGCCGTCCTGATAGCTCACCGCGCTGTGCGCCGGCGTGCCTTTGGTGGTCAGGGCGAACAGGCGCTGCGGCTTTGCGCTTTCAACAAACGCGGCGTAATCGCGATGGCGCTGGACGGCGGCGAACTCGTGGTAATCCAGACCGGCGCGGCGCAGGCGCTTATCATCCCAGGCAAACCCCATAGGCTCGATAATATGCAGATTGAAGCCGGTGTTAGCGCACAGGCGGATGATATTCCCGGTATTTGGCGGGATTTCTGGTTCAAATAAGACGATGTTAAGCATGCTGCCCCCTTAATTGCGGGGGGCAGAATAGCAGATATTTGGCTAACCCTCACCCCGACCCTCTCGCGGAAAGGGAGCGGGAGCAAACCGGCGCCAGCCTGTGAGCCGGATGGCCCGACGAGGACGTTAACCCGCCTGCCGGACGGTTCCTTCAGGGTTAGAGGTAACCGCCGCATTCCCCGCCTTAATAACATCAAAAGTCCGCAGCACATCGGCGTTTTGCACCAGGGATTCACGACTGATTTCGCCGATGGTTTTCGTCCCGGTCAGCGTCATCGCCACCTTCATCTCTTTTTCGATCAGGTTCAGCAGATTGGCGACACCCTGCTTGCCGTGCGTGGCCAGCGCATACAGATAAGCGCGGCCCAGCAGCACGCTATCGGCGCCGAGGGCAATCATGCGCACGACATCGAGGCCGTTGCGGATGCCGCTATCGGCGAGAATCGTAATGTCGCCTTTAACTGCATCGGCAATCGCGGGCAGGGCGCGGGCGGAAGAGAGCACCCCATCAAGCTGGCGGCCGCCGTGGTTAGACACCACGATGCCATCAGCGCCGAAGCGCACCGCGTCGCGGGCGTCCTCCGGATCGAGGATCCCCTTGATCACCATCGGGCCATCCCAAAATTCACGGATCCACTCAAGGTCTTTCCAGGAAATCGAGGGATCGAAGTTATTCGCCAGCCAGCCGATGTAATCCTCCAGGCCGGTCGGCTTGCCGAGGTAGGCGGAGATGTTGCCTAAATCATGTGGGCGGCCGTTTAATCCGACGTCCCATGCCCACTGCGGATGGGTCACTGCCTGCCAGTAGCGGCGCATCGCCGCGTTCGGGCCGCTCATCCCGGAGTGAGCATCGCGATAGCGTGCGCCGGGGGTCGGCATATCGACGGTAAAGACCAGCGTTGAACAACCCGCCGCCTTCGCGCGCTCCAGCGCGTTGCGCATAAAGCCTCGGTCGCGCAGAACGTACAGCTGGAACCACATCGGACGTTTAATGGTCGGGGCAACTTCTTCTATCGGGCAGACGGAAACGGTAGAGAGGGTGAAGGGGATGCCTTTCTCATCCGCTGCGCCGGCGGCCTGCACTTCACCACGGCGCGCGTACATCCCGCACAGCCCGACCGGCGCCAGCGCCGTTGGCATCGCCAGCTTCTCATTGAATAAGGTGGTTTCCAGGCTCAGGTCCGACATATTGCGCAGAATGCGCTGGCGCAGGGCCACGTCGGAGAGATCCTCAACGTTGCGGCGCAGGGTGTGCTCGGCGTAAGCGCCGCCGTCGATGTAGTGGAACAGGAACGGTGGCAGGATACGCTGTGCGGCGGCGCGGTAGTCGCTGGCGGCGGAAATAATCATCACAAGTTCTCCCTGGAATTGTCGTTATGGTCACCGGGCAGGCGGGTAATTCGCGCCTGGCGGGCCTGGTCTTCATCAAAACGTTTGATGGTGGCGTGAACGAAGCCCAGATGGGCCATCATCGCCTGTCTGGCACCTTCCGGGTCACCGGCGACAATCGCCTCCATGACCGCCAGGTGCTGTTCGGTGAGGCGAGCGAATACCGGCGGGACGAGATACATCCGCTGGCGGCTCTCCTTGACTGAGGATTGTAATAGGTCAAAAAAACCGCGCATGGTTTGCAGGAGCACCACGTTGTGCGAGGCTTCGGCGATCGCCAGGTGGAAGCGGACATCGGCCTGCGAGGCCAGGTCCGGGTCTTCACTTTGGGTGGCTTCAAAGCAGAGGCGGATTTTCTCTTTTTCGGCATCGGTTGCCCGCATTGCCGCATGCCAGGCGGTGCTGGCTTCAATAGCATGACGGGCTTCGAGGATATCAAAGCTGTAATCGGGGTCGTCGGAGAGCAGCGTCTTCAGCGGTTGAACGATGTTTTGCTCCGACCACGCTTCGTGCTGCCAGCGCACGAAGGTGCCGCCGCCGCGACGGCTGAGCAGCACCCCTTCGTTGACTAACATCGCCAGCGCTTCGCGCAGAGAATTGCGCGATACGCCGAGCTGCGTTGCCAGCTGGCGCTCGGCGGGCAATCGCATGCCCGCCTCCAGCTTTTGTTCTTCAATCAGCGCCCGCACGCGACGGGCGACGTCGTCGGCAAGGCGTTTTGGCATCACTATCACGGGATCATCCAGGTTAAGACATACGCCTGCAGCGTGGTGATGACGCCGACCATACAGGTGAAAATCAGGCTGTGTTTGACGGTAAAGCGGAACAGATCGGACTCCTTACCCACCAGGCCGACCGCCGCACAGGCGATGGCGATCGACTGCGGGGAGATCATTTTCCCGGTCACGCCGCCGGTGGTATTTGCTGCGACCAGCAGGATATCGGAGACGCCAATCTGCTGGGCCGCCGTGGCCTGCAGCGCGGCAAAAAGCGCGTTAGACGAGGTATCTGAACCGGTCAGGAATACCCCCAGCCAACCGAGGAACGGCGAGAAGAAGGTAAATGCATGGCCGGTGTGCGCCAGCGCCAGCGCCAGCGTTGAGGATAGACCGGAATAGTTGGAAATAAAGGCGAACGCCAGCACCATGCCGATGGAGTAAATCGGCAACGCCAGCTCTCTCAGCGTGCTGCCAAAGGTGGAAATCGCATCTTTTGGCTTCATGCGCAGCCAGACGATGGAAAGCAGCGCGGCGAACAGGATCGCGGTGCCGGTGGCGGAGAGCCAGTCAAATTTATAGACCGCGGCATATGGCGTGGCTTCGCTAACCACCGGCGGCATGCGCGCTACCATCTTGTCGAGGAACGGCACGGAAATATTAATCACAAAATCGTACATTGCGCCGCCGGGAACGAAGAGCGCTTTGAACGGCGGCACGCTCCACAGGGTCACGGTGGCGGTCAGAAACAGGAACGGTGTCCAGGCGCGAATCACCTGTCCCGGCGTGTAGTGCGTGCGCGCCAGGTTCATATCGACCTGCGATGCGCCCATATCGCCGAAGCGAAAGATGCGTACCGGCTGCCAGCGTTTGAGGAACAGCGTCAGACAGACCAGCGATACCAGCGAAGAGATAATGTCCGGCAGCTCCGGGCCGAGGAAGTTTGAGCTGAGGTACTGAGCGATAGCAAAGGAGCCGCCGGCAACCATGACCGCAGGCCAGGTCTCTTTAATGCCGCGCCAGCCGTCCATAATCGCCATGATCCAGAACAGCACGATGATGGTCAGAAATGGCAGCTGGCGGCCGACCATCTGGCCAATTTCAAAGCTGTCGAGTCCCGTAACCTGCCCGGCGACCAGAATCGGAATGCCCATCGCGCCAAACGCCACCGGCGCGGTATTAACGATCAGGCACAGGCCCGCCGCATACAGCGGGTTAAAGCCGAGTCCTACCAGCAGCGCTGCGGTGATGGCGACCGGCGCGCCAAAACCGGCGGCCCCTTCAAGGAAGGCGCCGAAGGAGAAACCGACGATCAGCATTTGCAGACGCTGGTCCGGAGTAATCGATAAGATTGATGAGCGGATAATGTCGAACTGCCCGGTTTTCACCGAAATTTTATAGACGAAGACCGCGGCGATAATAATCCACGCGATTGGCCACAGGCCGTAGAAGAAGCCGTAGATGACGGAGGCCAGCGCGTGGTCAACCGGCATCTTGTAGAACAGCAGGGCGACGGAGAGCGCAATGACCACGGTCCAGGTCGCGGCGACGTACCCTTTCAGCTTGAGCTTAATCAGGGCAAAAAAGAAAAAAAGAATCGGTAGCGATGCGATAAGACTCGATAGCCAGATGTTGCCGGCCGGATCGTAATTTTGTTGCCAGAGGTTCATGCAGGTCTCCATCGGGCCGCCATGATGCCGTGCTGAGTCTTGTGCTCTTAGCAGGTCACATCATTTGTAAAATTGGCCCAGCCAAATTGCGATTGTAGGATTAACGACAAGGAATGGTTAATCAAATGTTATTGCTGGGCAATATGATTGTGACGGAGAATGATGGATATGTGAACCATTAGGGGGTTTAAGAAATAATTGGTAGGGCCAATTGGGGCGATGAATAACGATAGAAACAGAATAGATCCCGGAGGCGATGCTGCGCATCTGTCCGGGCTACCGTCTCGCAGAGGGCTGTGAACCCGTAGTCCGGTCAGCGCAGCGCCACCGGGAGGCAGCGGCGCCGTTACACCAGGTTCGGCACATTTCCCGGAGGCGATGCAGCGCATCTGTCCGGGCTACCGTCTCGCAGAGGGCTGTGAACCCGTAGCCCGGTCAGCGCAGCGCCAGCGGGAGGCAGCGGCGCCGTTACACCAGGTTCGGCACATTTCCCGGAGGCGATGCTGCGCATCTGTCCGGGCTACCGTCTCGCAGAGGAGAGTGAACCCGTAGCCCGGCTAAGCACAGCGTGAGCCGGGAGATTCACGGGATGAAAATATCAGAACTCGGTTTTTGAGAAGCCGGTCATCTCTTTGAGGCCCATTTCGCGTCCCAGCGCGGTCATCGGGTGGACAACGACCAAACCGCGTACGCTTTTCTTAAGCTTGCCCATATCGGCCTGCTCTTTTTTGGTGATGGCGCGGCGATGCGGCATGCTCATCAGCTTTTGCGCTTCTTTGCTCAGCTTCTGGCCCTGAACCTCACGCAGGCGGACGAGCTCCGTCTCAATGGTGGTTTTCTCTTTTTCCAGTTCGGCGTACTTGTCAGCAGCTTCGACCAGTGACAGCTCGGCCTGCTGGTGGCGGATAGCATCAAGACGATCGCTCAGGCGCTTAATTTCGTTTTTTTCGACTTCTTTCATGGTGGTTTAATCTATTAAGAAAGGGGCATTATCAGACTATAGTATGTGCTGTCGTTTGGGTTGTGGGTAGTTATTTATCAAAACGACGCCATTTTTTTACCCTTAACAGGCGTAACGGCACAATATAACTTATTGAAAATTATTCCTGTTTCAAGGCAGAGTTGGCGAATACTCATTTCTGTGAAGCCTGTCGGCTGTTAAGCACGTTTTCCTCATCTGAAACGCTATTTTTGGCTAATCCTTAATAGGATCATTCCCCAGCAGAGGAGAGCGTGATGGCGAAAATAGGCGACGGCGTACCGCGTATTATTGATAAAGCCGTAGATTTTATGGCTTCAAGTCAGGCTTTTATGGAATATCTAAAAAAATCTCCGCGTTTGCAGCATATACCGCCGGATATTCCGGCTGATAAAGAAGCGCTGTTTCTGCGACGTCTTGAGTATTATCGTCAGCTTTATCGGCCGACGTGCGACCAGCAAGAGTCAGAATCAGAGCGTTGATTTTTGAAAGGCTTTTTTTAAGCTGATTTTAGAAATCAGCTCGGTCAGAGAAAGCATCATTGTTGAACGTACGACCTGCTGGTAGCGCAGCTTTTGCATTGCCAGCAGCTCCGCATCGCTATCATCGAATTGCGGCGTGGGCGGCAGGGCGGCGACGCAGTGCAGCTCGCCAAACGGTCCGAGGATCTCATCGTCGGTAAAACTGTACTCATTACCATCGTGATTCAACTCTTCGCGCATGGCCATCAGCAGTTCGGCATCTTCATATTCGGCGCGGCTAATCACCCCAAGGCCGTAGATCAGCTTCAGGCGTACGGAAAGGTCGCCCAGCGGCCCGTCGCCGTCCAGCAACGGCTCCACTGCGTATTTCACCGCGTAGTCGTCTTTACGGAATACCTGAAGCACCAGGATATTGACCGCTTCCGTCAGCAGTTCAACGGCGGCGATCAGGAAGCTTCGTACGGTTTTGCCAGCATTCAGACGTTCAAGCACACGGTTTTCAAATGCCTGTGTTTCTTCCATTATTGCCTGCATATCTGACATGAGTAATGGGCGCGGTTCGGACCGCGCCAGGTCTTGCCTCATTTGGTCGCGTTGTAGTCGGTAACGGCTTCCGCCACCACTTCGCTTGCCGCGTCCAGACCAGAAATCTGCGCCAGCGCGGCCTGTGGGCCTTTCTCGGCAATCAGCGCCGCCAGCTCCTGCGCCTGCGGATCGTCTTCGCTGCGGAAGTGCATCGCCGCGGCGATCCCTTTCAGCAGATTCCGGTGCGGCAGGCCGTATTCCAGCGTACCAAGCAGCGGCTTAATTAAACGGTCGCCCGCGCTCAGTTTACGCAGCGGCTGGCGGCCAACGCGCTCAACGTCATCTTTCAAATACGGGTTCTCAAAGCGACCGAGAATTTTCTGGATGTAAGCAGCGTGCTTCTGCGCGTCAAAGGCATAGCGTTTGATCAGCACCGCGCCGCTCTCTTCCATGGCCCCTTTAACCACAGCGCGAATCTTCTCATCAAGAATCGCGTCACGGATGGTCTGATGACCCGCCAGTTTTCCGAGGTAGGCGGTTATAGCATGTCCGGTGTTTAAGGTGAATAGCTTACGTTCGACAAATGCCATCAGGTTATCGGTTAATTCCATACCGGGGATGTTCGGCAGTTCGCCTTTGAACTGGGTCTTGTCGACAATCCACTCGCTGAAGGTTTCCACGGTGACTTCCAGCGGATCGTGAGTAGCGGAAGCCGATGGCGGAACGATGCGGTCAACGGCGGAATCAACGAAGCCGACGTTGGCTTCAACCCAGGCTTTATCTTCTTCGGCCAGGGCGTTAAAGACATGTCCCTTCAACTGGGTGGTACCGCGGACCATGTTCTCGCAGGCGATGATGTTGAGCGGGGCAGTAACCCCCTGCGCCTTACGTTTGACCAGGCCTTTGGCAATCGCCGGGGCGATACGTTCCAGCACGACCGGGCCGACGGCGGTGGTCACCAGATCCACGCTGGCAATCAGCTCGACAACTTCGTCGCCGATGCTGCTGACGGCGTCAACGCCGGAAACGGTATCG
This sequence comes from Klebsiella sp. S69, assembly GCF_016516145.1. Lineage (NCBI taxonomy): Bacteria > Pseudomonadati > Pseudomonadota > Gammaproteobacteria > Enterobacterales > Enterobacteriaceae > Klebsiella > Klebsiella sp. S69. Next base: position 33,035 of record NZ_JACVUU010000014.1, read on the forward strand.
ACCTGCTCATTCTCGCCGACCACGTGAACCTGATAGCTATGACGGGCATTCAGGGCATCAAGCACGACCTGATTTACATCCGCGAACGTCAGCTGTATCCCCGCGTCCGCCAGCAGTTTGCCGATAAAACCACGACCGATATTACCTGCGCCAAAATGTAATGCTTTCATAGTATTAACCTTCAATTAATGTTTTTACCTGAGAGGGTTCGGGTGAGGCTTTTCCCTCACCCGAACCCTCTCCCCACGAATGAGGAGAGGCGGGCGTTGCCCGGCGCACTGCCGGGCTACAGGTTACGCTTTCAGCAGCGTCAGAACTTCTTCAACGCTGGTGGTTTTCGCCAGACGCTCAATCACCGACTCATCGTCCAGCGCGTTGGTCAGGCTGGTAATCACCTGGATATGCTCGTTATTACGGGCGGCGATACCGATAACCAGGCGAGCCACCTCATCCTCTTCTTCACCAAAGCGCACGCCTTCCGGGTACTGGCAGAAGACGATGCCGGTTTTCAGAACGCGGTCTTTGGCTTCAATGGTGCCGTGCGGTACCGCGATGGACTCACCCAGATAGGTGGAGGTCAGCTTTTCACGATCCAGCATCGCCTGGACGTATTCCGGTTCAACGTAGCCGCCTTTCACCAACTGTTCGCCGGCAAACAGAATCGCTTCTTCTTTCGTCGCCGCTTTACGGCCGAGGAAGATGTTCTCCGCGCCGAGTTTGAACAGGTTGGTGTCAGACGCGTCGAAGCTGTCTTTCAGGCTATCGCGAACTTTCTCTTCGTTATCCGTGTGGCGCTGCGCCGCAACCAGACGTTCGGTCAGGCTGGTGTACAGGCCGCTGTCGAGGAAGTTAGTCAACGAAATATGCTGCGCCTGCGGCACCTGGCGCATCGCACGCTCGGTCAGGTCGCGGTGGGTGATGACCAGGTCAACATCCGGCGGCAGGTTGTTGATCGCACAGTTGGTGACGGAGATATTACTCAGTCCGGCATCGTGCACTTTTTTACGCAGCACGCCTGCGCCCATTGCGCTGGAGCCCATACCGGCATCGCAGGCAACGATGATTTTACGCACGTGGCTCAGGTCGTTAGCCACGTCTCCCGCGGCCAGCGGAGTGGCGCCGCCTTTGGACTGCGCTTTCATATCCTGCATACGGCGGGTTGCGGCCTCAATATCATCTTCTTCTTTAACTTTGCTGGTTTTCAGCAGCACGGCTGAAACCACGAAGGAGACGGCCATGGCGGCAACAATCGCGGCGATGTTAGCGAAGTAGGCGCCTTTCGGCGTCATTGCCAGCACGGCGAGGATGGAGCCCGGAGAGGCCGGAGAAACCAGACCGCCGTTGAGAAGGGTCAGGGTAAACACGCCGGTCATACCGCCGAGGATAACCGCCAGAATCAGGCGCGGGTTCATCAGTACGTACGGGAAGTAAATTTCGTGAATACCGCCGAGGAAGTGGATAATTGCCGCACCGCCCGCAGACTGTTTCGCGCTACCGCGACCAAAGAACATGTATGCCAGCAGGACGCCCATCCCCGGACCCGGGTTGGCTTCAATCAGGAAGAAAATAGATTTGCCGAGATCGTGAGACTGCTGGATGCCCAGCGGCGAGAAGATACCGTGGTTGATGGCGTTATTGAGGAACAGGATTTTTGCCGGTTCAACAAAGATAGACGCCAGCGGCAGCATGTCGTGCGCCACCATGAAGTTAACGCCCGCAGCCAGGATTTTCGACAGAACTTCAACCGCCGGGCCAATGCCGAGGAACGCCAGGATAGCGAGGATCATACCGATGATGCCTGCGGAGAAGTTATTCACCAGCATCTCAAAACCGGACTTGATCTTACCGTCTACCCACACGTCGAATTTTTTAATAGCCCAGCCGCCCAGTGGACCGGCGATCATGGAGCCGAGGAACATCGGCATATCCGCGCCGACGATAACGCCCATGGTGGTAATCGCGCCGACTACGCCGCCGCGCTCGCCGCCAACCAGCTTACCGCCGGTATAACCGATCAGCAGCGGCAGCAGATAGGTGATCATCGGACCGACCAGCTTCGCCAGCGTTTCGTTCGGTAACCATCCTGTCGGAATGAATAGTGCGGTGATAATACCCCACGCGATAAACGCGCCGATATTTGGCATCACCATATTGCTGAGGAAACGACCAAAGCTTTGCACTTTGATCTTGATATCGGATGACATAAAACACCCCTTCTTCTGTTTTTGCTATCGGCAGGCTGAAAGCCCGAGGCTTGTTGTTAATAAGGCGGCAGAGGTAGCCGGGCCCTGAGTGATAGTGCGAAATCTGGCACTGAATCGTTAAGCTGTCCAGTCGATGGATTTTTATGTGACTTGGATCACATGAATATAGGGCGACGAGGGTCTTTTGTAGTGATCTTTGTCACAAAATTGGTGTGTAAAAAAACAACAGACCCGGTTTTAAGGGGGGATAATGCATTTTTATGTGATTAAAATCACAAATTTACTTTGACGTTTTGTTATTTATTTGTGATGTATATCACAAAATATTTTCACCTGGATTTTCCCTGATGTGATCTCGCGCAGGTTATACCGCGTTCTGCTTGCTGATGCGTCATTCAGCAACGTGAGGGCTTAAAGAACATTTTAGTCGTCAATGGCGAAAATGAAACGGGTGAATTATGCTCAATTTGTCCGCCCTTTTTTTTGTCGGGCCCGGCATACATCCTGGAAATAATTAGCGTAAATCCGAGGAAATTATGTTTCTCAATTATTTTGCGCTCGGCGTTCTGATCTTTGTATTTCTGGTGATTTTTTATGGAATCATCATTCTCCATGATATTCCTTATCTGATCGCGAAGAAACGTAACCACCCGCATGCCGATGCCATTCACGTTGCGGGTTGGGTGAGTCTTTTTACTCTGCACGTTATCTGGCCGTTTTTATGGATCTGGGCCACGCTTTATCGGCCTGAACGCGGCTGGGGGATGCAGCACCCGCGGGATGAGATGTCGCCGGAGGCGACGGAAAGCGAGGATGAACTTAGCGAACTGCGGCAACGGGTTATTGCGCTTGAAAAGCAGATAACGGGTATTCAGACATCTGCTCAATCCCCTACGGTGGAGAAATAACTCATGGATCTGCTGATTATTTTAACCTACGTGGCGATAGCCTGGTCGATATTTAAAATATTTAAGATCCCGGTAAATAAATGGACGGTTCCCACCGCGGCGCTGGGCGGCGTATTTATTGTTAGCGCGCTTATTTTATTAATGAACTACAACCATCCTTATACCTTCACTGCGCAGAAGGCGGTGATTTCTATTCCGATTACCCCGCAGGTTACCGGAGTGGTCAGCAGCGTTACGGATAAAGCCAATCAACGGGTTAAAAAGGGAGAGGTGCTGTTTACCATCGACCCGACACGTTATCAGGCGCGGGTCGACAGACTCCAGGCCGATCTTGTGACCGCGCTGCACAGTATCAATACCCTTAAAGCCCAGCTTTCTGAGGCTCAGGCCAACACCACGCGCGTTTCGGCGGAGCGCGACCGTCTGTATAAGGATTATCAGCGCTACCTGAAAGGAAGCCAGGCGCGGGTTAATCCGTTTTCGGAAAGCGATATCGATAATGCCCGGCAAAACTACCTCGCCCAGGATGCGATGGTGAAAGGATCGGTGGCGGAGCAGGCGCAAATTCAGAGTCAGCTCGACAGCATGGTTAACGGCGAGCAGTCTCAGATAGTGAGCCTCCGCGCGCAGCTGGCGGAGGCGAAATATAATCTTGACCAGACCACCGTGCGCGCGCCCAGCGACGGTTATATTACCCAGGTCCTGATTCGTCCCGGTACCTATGCCGCCTCGCTGCCTCTGCGGCCGGTGATGGTCTTTATTCCGCAACAGAAACGCCTCATCGTGGCGCAGTTCCGGCAAAATTCGCTGCTCAGGCTGGAGCAGGGCGACGATGCCGAAGCGGTGTTCAACGCGCTGCCGGGACAGGTCTTTCGCGGCAAGCTGGTGAGTATCCTGCCGGTCGTGCCGGGCGGAACATACCAGGCGCAGGGCACGCTGCAGGCACTGACGGTGACGCCGGGTACCGATGGCGTGCTGGCGACCATTGAGCTGGAGCCCAACGCTGCCGTCGACGCTCTGCCTGACGGGATCTATGCCCAGGTGGCGGTTTACTCCGATCATTTCACCCACGTTTCGGTGATGCGTAAAGTGCTACTGCGCATGACCAGCTGGATGCACTATCTCTATCTGGACCATTAGCGGGGTCAGTCTGGCATGGGGTGATTTCTCTCTCTGCTATTTGCCTGCGCCTGCGCCATACTTATTACTTTGTTGGCGAAAGGAGCAGGCAATGAAACTGATCGGCAGCTACACCAGTCCCTTTGTGCGCAAAATTTCCGTCATACTGCTGGAAAAAGCGATCCCCTTTGAGTTCGTCAACGAATTCCCTTACCACGAGACTAACGGCGTGGCGCAGTATAATCCGCTGGGAAAAGTGCCCGCGCTGGTCACCGATGACGGCGACTGCTGGTACGATTCTCCCATTATTGCTCAATACCTGGAGCTGCTCGGCATCGCCCCGGCTATGCTGCCTGCGGAACCGAAAGCCGCGCTGAAACTGCGTCAAATTGAGGCGCTGGCAGATGGGGTGATGGAGGCCGCGCAAACTCTGGTACGGGAGAAAGCGTGGCCAGCGGCGCAGCAGTCGGAAAGCGAACTGCTGCGCCAGCGCGAAAAGGTCGCGCGCGGTCTCGATGCGCTGGAAGGCTATGCGAGTGACGGAACGTTGCGCCCTGATGAGGTTAATCTGGCGACCATCTCCGCAGCCTGCGCCATCGCTTATCTCAATTTCCGCCGCGTCGCGCCAGGCTGGTGCGCCACCCGACCGAAGCTGGTCCGTCTGGTGGATTCCCTCTTTCAGCGCGCCAGCTTTGCGCGCACCGAACCGCCGGTGAGTTGACCCAGGCAGGTAACAGTTTTCTCGTGAAGGGATTACAATTGCTGCTCATTTGTTGACTCCCTCTCCCGTCGGGAGGGGGGAAAATAGGCTCATTCATGACTACCGAGATTCGTGCGCTTTATACCCGGCTTCCGGCCATCGACCGTTTACTCCGCGATCCCGCATTCTCGCCGCTGCTGATGCAATATGGTCACTCCCAGACGGTGGCGCTGCTGCGCCAGATGCTGGACGAGGCGCGGGAAAATATCCGTCAGAACCAGGCGCTGCCGGGCTGGTGCGATGACTGGCTGCAGGAAACGACGAGGCGGCTGGCGCTGACGCAGCAGAGCGCGCTGCGTCCGGTTTTTAACCTGACCGGTACCGTGTTGCACACCAATCTTGGCCGGGCGATTCAGGCGGAAGCGGCGGTTGAGGCGGTTGCCCGGGCGATGCGCGCGCCGGTGACGCTGGAATACGATCTTGATGATGCCGGACGCGGCCACCGCGACCGAGCGCTCGCCGACCTCCTGTGCCGTATCACCGGTGCGGAAGACGCCTGTATCGTCAATAACAACGCGGCGGCGGTACTGCTGATGCTGGCGGCGATCGCCGGCGGCAGCGAGGTGGTGGTGTCGCGCGGTGAGCTGGTGGAGATCGGCGGCGCGTTTCGTATTCCTGACGTGATGCGCCAGGCGGGCTGCGTTCTGCATGAAGTCGGTACCACTAACCGCACCCACGCGAAAGATTATCGTCAGGCGGTGAACGACAATACCGGCCTGCTGATGAAGGTGCATACCAGCAACTACAGCATTGAGGGCTTCACGAAAGCGGTCGATGAAGCGGAGCTGGCCGAGCTGGGGCGCGAGTTGAATATCCCGGTGGTGGCCGATCTCGGTAGCGGTTCGCTGGTAGATTTAAGCCAGTACGGCCTGCCGAAAGAGCCGATGCCGCAGGAGATGATTGCCGCAGGCGTCAGCCTGGTGAGCTTCTCAGGCGATAAACTGCTGGGGGGCCCGCAGGCGGGAATCATCGTCGGCAAAAAATCGCTAATCGCCCGTTTGCAGAGCCATCCGCTCAAGCGCGCCCTGCGGGCGGATAAAATGACCCTCGCGGCCCTGGAAGCCACGCTGCGCCTCTATCTGCACCCGGAAAAGTTGGCCGCAGAGCTGCCGACTCTACGCCTGCTGACTCGTCAGGCGGATGATATTCGTCAGCAGGCCGAACGTATACGAACGGCTCTGGTCGCGCATTATGCTGATTTTGACCTGCGGGTTGAGCCATGCCTGTCGCAGATCGGCAGCGGCTCGCTGCCGGTGGACCGCTTGCCCAGCGCGGCGTTGACGTTGACTCCGCGCGATGGTCGCGGCAGCCAGCTGGAGGCCCTGGCGGCACGCTGGCGTCTGCTGTCCGTGCCGGTTATTGGCAGGATCTATGATGGCCGCCTGTGGCTGGACCTGCGCTGTCTTGAGGATGAAACCCGGTTTATGGAGATGTTACTGAGATGATTATTGCCACCGCCGGACACGTTGATCACGGCAAAACCACGTTGCTGCAGGCGATAACCGGCATCAACGCCGATCGCCTGCCGGAAGAGAAAGCGCGCGGGATGACAATCGATCTGGGCTACGCCTACTGGCCGCAGCCTGACGGGCGGGTACTGGGGTTTATCGACGTACCCGGTCACGAAAAGTTTTTGTCCAACATGCTGGCCGGTGTCGGCGGTATCGATCACGCGCTGCTGGTGGTGGCCTGCGATGATGGGGTGATGGCGCAGACGCGCGAACATCTGGCGATCCTCCAGCTTACCGGGCAGCCGACGATAACCGTCGCGCTGACCAAAGCTGACCGCGTAGAAGCAACTCGGATCGAGGAGGTAAAGGCGGAAATCGATGCGGCGCTGGCGGAGTTCGGCTTTACCGGCGCGACCCTGTTTACCGTCGCGGCGACGGAAGGGCGGGGCATTGACGAGCTGCGCGAGCATCTCCTGCGCCTTGCCGCGCGCGCGCATCCGCAGCATCAGCGTTTTCGCCTGGCGATCGACCGGGCATTTACCGTCAAAGGCGCGGGGCTGGTGGTTACCGGGACGGCGCTATCCGGCGAGGTCAACGTTGGCGAGACGCTGTGGCTGACCGGTGTGGATAAACCGATGCGCGTGCGCGGTCTGCACGCGCAAAATCAGCCGGTTGAGCAGGCCCGGGCCGGCCAGCGTATTGCCCTGAATATTGTCGGCGATGCGCAAAAAGAGGACCTCAATCGCGGCGACTGGCTGCTCTCGGTACAGCCCCCGGAAGCCTGTGACCGGGTCATTGTCGAGCTCCAGTGCCACACGCCGCTTAGCCAGTGGCAGCCGCTGCATATCCACCACGCCGCCAGCCATATTACCGGCCGGGTGTCGCTGCTTGAAGGCGCGCTGGCGGAGCTGGTCCTCGATACGCCGCTGCGGCTGGCGGATAATGACCGTCTGGTGCTCCGCGATATTTCCGCGCGCCTGACGCTCGCCGGTGCGCGAGTGGTGACGCTCAATCCGCCGCGCCGGGGCAAGCGTAAGCCGGAGTATTTACAGTGGCTGCACGCGCTGGCTGCTGCGCAAAGCGATGACGTCCAGGCGCTGGATATTCACCTTCAGCGCGATGCGGTGCGTCTCGATGATTTCGCCTGGGCGCGTCAGCTCAGTAGCGATGGCCTCAACGCCCTGATTAACCGCCCTGACTATCTACAGGCGGGAAAGAGCCTGTTGAGCGCCCCGCTCGCCGCTCGCTGGCAGCGCAAGCTGCTTGAAGCCCTCGCGCGCTATCACGATCAGCATCGCGATGAGCCGGGACCGGGCCGCGAACGGCTGCGGCGTATTGCGCTGCCGATGGAAGATGAAGCGCTGGTGCTGCTGCTGATTGAGCAAATGCGAGAAAGCGGTATTGTTCATAGCCACCACGGCTGGCTGCATCTGCCGGAACATAAAGCGGGCTTTACCGACGAGCAGCAGGCCATCTGGCAGCGGGTCGCCGGGCTGTTTGCCGATGAGCCCTGGTGGGTTCGCGATCTGGCGCGGGAAGCCTGCGTGGAAGAGTCGTTAATGCGTGCGGTGCTTCGCCAGGCGGCGCAGCAGGGGATGATTACCGCGATCGTCAAAGATCGCTACTATCGCAACGATCGGATCGTGGAGTTTGCCAAAATGATCCGTGAACTGGATCTGGAAAGGGGTTCAACCTGCGCGGCGGATTTCCGCGATACGCTGAACGTCGGGCGCAAGCTGGCGATTCAGATCCTCGAGTATTTTGACCGCATCGGTTTTACTCGCCGTCGCGGTAACGACCATATTCTTCGGGATAAAGCATTGTTCATAAAAGAATAAACAGAAGTTGCCGGAGACGCCTGGCCGGGCTATCAGGTCTGGTCTGATGGCCCGGGCAGCGGGTTGCATTAACCCCGATCGTTGGAAGAGATGCGCAGAGTCAGCGGGCGAAACTGGCCGTAAATCCATAATCCGAGCCAGGCCAGGCTGCCGACGATGCCGGTCAACACCAGCGCCAGGATGAAGCAGAAGATCGGGCTGATAATAATCGCGCTGAAGCCATGGACAGCTTCTCCGTTCCAGCGCAGCGTCAGTAAATTGACGCCAACCGCCGCGAGAATGCCGTTTAAAAGGCCGAGCGGCACTAATGAGCAGGTCAGGCCGATAAGCAGGATTTTATAAATACTGCTCGCGCTCATTTTTTTTAAAGAAACGGTAATGAATTCATCCATAAATCAAAAGATCCTGTTCTAAAACACCGGGAGACATGACGTCGCTTGCGCCATCAAACCCCCGCTAGCAGCGGGGGGCGGGAGAAAGTATGTGGTCTGGGAGCGAGGGGGTCAATCTGAAAATAGCCCGCTTATTGCTGCTTCTGAGTTCGTTTCTCTGTTGTTACCCTGATTCGCACTGCGCCCTGAAATGGCGGGAGCGAAGCGTTTACTCAAGCCGCTGCGCGAGACGGCAGAGGCGATTTCTCGCGAACTGGGCTTGTCCGTGCGGGAAGGCTAAGGCAGATGACCTAATTGTCCCGGGCATCTGAGAGAAAACGCCGCTGACTCCATTCAGGATCAAGGCGCGGAAGCGGCTTTTTCTGGCACTCTGCATTTTTATCCCTAATGGAGCAAGGATGAACCGGTTTATTATCGCGGATGCGCAAAAGTGCATCGGCTGCCGTACCTGTGAAGTCGCCTGCGTGGTGTCCCATCAGCAGAATCAGGATTGTTCTGGCGTATCCGCTACGCGCTTTGCACCGCGGATCCGCGTGGTAAAGAATGATGAACTTTCGACGGCGACGTTGTGCCGCCAGTGTGAAGATGCGCCCTGCGCCAACGTCTGCCCCGAGGGCGCTATCCGCCGAGAAAATTCGGTCTGGCGCGTGGATCAGCGCCGCTGCATTGGGTGCAAAAGCTGTATGGTGGCGTGCCCCTATGGCGCGATGACGGTGATGCGGGTGGAGGAGGGCGTACAGGCGCTGAAGTGCGATTTGTGCAGCCATCGTGAAGAGGGCCCGGCCTGCGTGGCGGCATGCCCGACGCAGGCGCTACGCTGCATAGAGCCCATGGAGCTGGAAAGAATAGCCGCTGAACGTCGCCAGCGGATGGCGCTGGCGATGTAGCGACGTGTTACCCGGAGGCGGCGCTGGCGCGCCTTGCCGGGCTACGGGACTTGTAGCCCGGCTAAACGCAGTGCGAGCCGGGATAGATCTGGCTTATTCGGGCCTATGACGCGCCCTGTTCGCTCCATGCGCGTTCAACTTCTTCGGCGAGAATCTTCACGCCCGCTTCAATCTTCTCCGGATCCGGCACGTAGTTCATGCGCATGCACTGATGCGTGTGCGGCCACGGCTTATCCAGCCCCGGGAAGAAATAGTCGCCCGGCACCATCAGGACGCCGCGCTTTTTCAGGCGCTGGTACAGCAGCTCGGTAGATATCGGCAAATCTTTAAACCACAGCCAGAGGAAAATGGCCCCTTCCGGCTTATGAATCAAGCAGCGATCTTCCGGCAGGTAGCGGCGAATAATAGCGATAGTCTCCTGAACGCGCTGGTAGTAAAACGGCTTAATCACCGTTTCCGACAGGCGCAGCAGGTCGTTGCGTTTAATCATCTCGCACATCATGGCCGGCCCCATTCCACCGGGGGCGAGGCTGATAATGCCGTTCATATTGCTGATGGCGGTGATGATTTTTTCGTTAGCGATGATAATCCCGCAGCGGCTGCCCGGCAGGCCAAGCTTGGAGAGGCTCATGCACAGGACGATATTCGGATTCCACAGCGGTCGGGCGTCGCTGAAAATAATGCCCGGGAACGGAACGCCGTAGGCATTATCGATAACCAACGGGATGCCGTGCTGATTGGCCAGCGCATCGAGCTTGATCAGCTCATCATCGGTGATCACGTTACCGGTTGGGTTGGTGGGACGGGAAACGCAGATCATTCCCGTTTCGTCCGTGACCTGCAAATGTTCGAAATCCACATGGTATTTAAACTGGCCTTCCGGCAGCAGTTCAATGTTCGGGCGAGTGGCGACAAACAGCTCTTCTTCGAGGCCGGAGTCGGCGTAGCCGATATACTCAGGCGTCAATGGAAACAGCACTTTACGCGTGGTTCCATCCGCGCGACGTCCTGCGAAGAGGTTAAACAAGTAGAAAAACGCGCTCTGACTGCCGTTTGTCAGTGCAATATTCTGCGGCTCGATCTCCCAACCCAGTTCATCACGCAGCATTTGCGCCAGCAGGGTCAGCAGCTCGCTTTTACCCTGCGGGCCGTCATAATTGCAAAGCGCATCAAGGGCTTTGCCGTTATTCAGCATGTCGCTCAGCAGGCTGTGGAAGTAATCATTCATTTCCGGAATCTGTGCGGGATTGCCGCCGCCCAGCATGATGGCGCCTGGCGTACGCAGGCCGTCATTGAGGTCTTCCATCAAGCGGGTGATGCCCGAATGACGGGTAAATTTGTCGCCAAAAAGTGAAAATGTCATCGCGATTAGTCTGTCGGTATCCCAGGAAAGTGGGTAACCATAACGCCAGCGCAGACAGGGTGCAAATCGAGGTATCAGGAAGATAATTCGTTTTTATGCTTTGAGGTAGATGATTTTTGGTCGTTTATCCTGAAAAGGCTCCCGCGATCGCCGGGGGAGCCGCTCATCAAAAAGCTACTGCTGTCCTGCCCACACCACCATGACTTTGTCATCACCGCTCTCGCGGATAAAGCCGTAGCCTGTCGCCATCGATAGCGTGGTTTGTTTACCCATGCCAATGGCCGGATGACGGGCGCGGAACTGGCCCAGTTTCTCCCAATGGGTCACGCTGCGCGCGGCTTTGCCGTTGATGTCCTGCCAGTTCATATCTGAACGCGTTCCCTGAAGCGGGTCGGAGCCGGTCGGACCGAATGGTCGTGAGGATTCATCGCCGTAGTAGATCTGCACTGCGCCAGGCGCAAGCAGCAGCAGTTCCGCCGCCGTGCTGCCGCCTTCACGGAACAGACTGGTATCGTGCGAAGAGAGGTAGCTTAAGACGTTGAAACCCTGGAGCTTTTCCGCCATTTGTTGCCAGGTCAGATCCATATTGGCCAGGCAGCTTGTCGCTTTTGCTGCCTGATCCTGATAATCAAAGTTCAGCATGGCATCAAAGCCGTGACGATAGTAGTCGCTCTGCATCACGCCGTGGCCCCAGGCTTCGCCGGTCATCCAGAACGGCGCGTTATCCAGCGCTTTATCCGGATTGGCTTTTTTCCATTCCGCCAGCGCTTCACTGGCCTGGGTTTTTAGCTGCAGCCAGGCCGCCTGCTCGACGTGTTTGGCGGTATCAACCCGGAAACCGTCGATGCCATAATCGCGTACCCATTGGCTCAGCCAGTGGGTCAAATAATCGCGCGGCGTGTAGCCGGGGATCGCTTTAGCGGCAGTATCCGGCTTATGACGATAGAAGTTCGGCAAGCCGGAGGGCTCCGTGGATTCGGTTTTCAGATCCGGCAGGAAGGCCAGCGACATGGTCAGATCGTCAAAGCCGGGGTTGTCGTAATCGCCGATATCGGTGCGGATCCATTTTTTACCCCACCATTTCTCCCATCCGGCTTTATCGCTGAAGTTAATGTAGTCGTTAAAACTGTGCCAGCTCTGTCCCGCGCGAGGCTTCCAGTCGGTCCAGCGCTCTCCGAGCGTCTTTTTCAGTTCGTCACCCTGGATGTACAGCGAGCCAAACTGAAACTCCTGCATATCGGCCAGGGTCGCGTAGCCGGTATGGTTCATCACCACGTCGAACAGAATGCGAATCCCGCGCTTGTGGGCCTCGTCTACGAGACGGCGCAAATCTTCTTCCGTCCCCATATTGGCATCCAGCTTAGTCCAGTCCTGGGTGTAGTAGCCGTGATAGGCATAATGCGGGAAATCACCTTTCGTACCGCCGCCGACCCAGCCGTGGATTTGCTCCAGCGGCGAACTGATCCAGAGCGCGTTAACGCCGAGCTGCTGGATGTAATCAAGTTTGCTGGTCAGGCCCTGCAGATCGCCGCCGTGGAAGGTGCCGATTTCCTGCATGCCGTCTTTGTGGCGGCCATAGCTATTGTCGTTGGCCGGGTTGCCGTTAACAAAGCGATCGGTCAGAACGAAATAGACGGTGGCGTTGTGCCAGTTGAACGGCGCGGCGGATTCGGTTTCCGCGCGCTCAAGTAACAGAAGACCATTGCTGTTAAACGCCGGCTGGAGGGTAATTTTACCGCCGCTGACGGTCGCGATATTGCCGCTGTAAAAGTCGCGAACTTTGCTGCCTTCGGCAAAGGATTTACTGACGTCAATGGTCAGCGGCTTGCCATCCCATTTCGGACACTGCTTGATCTGCGGCGCGGCGGCAGCGGACTGTTTCTCCTCAAGGGAGACCATCAGGGTTGGCGTACCCGAACGGGTGTCCACTTCCAGGGTATAGCGCCCGTCGCGAAAGATGCGCCACTGCGGCACCGGGTCGCGACAGGGTTCCATCGAGAGCATCTGGTTGAGCTTGATCATGCCAGCGGGCTGCCAGCACTGTTGGTCAAAATTAATTCGCAGCGGGCGCGTACCCTTTGCTACCTCGTTTTGACTGATAAATCTGCCGGTGCCCTCTTCGGTGAAGGCGGGGAAGTCTGCGGTAGTCCAGGCGGCGAAGGCCATCCCAGGCAACAGCAGCGACGCAAGCGCAGCGAGTTTCATTGCGGAGTCCTGTAGGCGGTGTTTTGTTCAGTTTGCGCGTCTACCCGCCTGATGAACTCATCCCGGCCGCGCTTTTCCAGGGAGGATGAAAAGGGGTGAGTGATCGCGCTCAAAAAATGCGCAGAAAATGAGACGGCGCTAGCATTTTTGCGCCTTCGCAGGCTGGCAGAAACCGATTTCAGGTGACACCATTTCGGAATTGGACTATTTCTGTGGGTGCGTCATCTGGGTATTTTTGATACTATTCGCGATTCAACTATCGATTTTTTGTGAAAAACAAGGCGTTGGAATGATTGCATCCGACCAGGAGACCTAATGATATCGACTCCCATTCGACGATATGGGGCCGCGATACTCATGTTACTTACCTGCATATTTTCAGGTAGTGTGCTGGCAGCAACACACACAGCAACAACGAGTCATAAAGCCCCAATAGTTAAAAAGAAAAGTACCGTTAAAGTAAGCAAGGTAAGCAGTAAACAAGAGTATTCTCGCAATAGTGTAAAGAGCAGTTCACTTCCTGATTTGCGAAAATACCCTTCCGGGACACCAAGGAAAAAAGCGTTTCTCCGGACGGTAATGCCTTATATTACGAAACAGAATCAGGTGATTACTGCCGATCGTAACTGGCTGGTTTCCAAGCAGTACGATGCGCGCTGGTCGCCGAGCGAGCGTACGCGCCTGAAAGAGATCGCCTCGCGCTATAAAGTGAAGTGGTCCGGCAATACTCGCCATATTCCATGGAACTCGTTGCTTGAACGCGTCGATATTATCCCGAACAGCATGGTTGCAACCATGGCGGCGGCGGAAAGCGGCTGGGGAACGTCAAAATTGGCGCGCGTTAACAACAATCTGTTTGGTATGAAGTGTGGTGGTGGAAACTGCCGCGGCGCGGTGAAGGGCTACTCGCAGTTTGATTCGGTGGAAGAGTCCGTTCAGGCCTACGTGAGAAACCTGAATACGCATCCGGCTTATTCATCGTTCCGTAAATCGCGTGCGCAGCTGCGCAAGGCCGATCAGGAAGTGACCGCCAGCACCATGATTCATAAGCTGAAGGGCTATTCGACTAAAGGGTCGAGCTATAACAACTATCTCTTCGCCATGTATCAGGATAACCAGCGGTTGATTGCCGCGCATATGTAATGGCTTATCCATGACATTATTAATGCCCGGCGCGCAAGCCCGGGCATTTTTCTTTGCTCTCTACATCATGACTTCACTGTGCCGATCGCGATACTCCTTCGGCGTCACGTCGTACTCTTTCTTAAACACCGAATAGAAGTACTGCAACGACGGATAGCCGCACATCTGCGAGATTTCATTAATCGACAGGGTGGTTGAAACCAGCAGGCTGCGCGCTTTTTCCAGCTTCTCGCTGTGGATCACCGTATGAATGGTCTCGCCCACTTCCTCTTTGAAGCGTTTTTCCAGATTCGAGCGGGAAATGCCTACGGCGTCCAGTACCTGCTCTACCTTAATCCCTTTACAGGCGTGGTTACGAATATAGTGCATCGCCTGGATAACCGAAGGGTCGGTTAGCGAACGGTAGTCGGTGGAGCGGCGCTCTACTACGCGCATCGGCGGGATAAGCTGTCGTTGAAGCGGCAGCTCTTCATTCTCCAGCAGACGATGCAGCAGCTTTGCCGCCTGATAGCCCATCTGGCGGGTGCCCTGAGCAACGGAAGACAGCGCCACGCGCGACAGATAGCGGGTAAGCTCTTCGTTATCAATGCCAATAACGCACAGCTTTTCCGGAACGGGGATATGCAACAGCTCGCAGGCCTGTAACACATGACGGGCGCGGGCGTCGGTGACGGCGATAATGCCGGTTTGCGGCGGCAGGGTTTGTAGCCAGTCGGCGAGGCGATTTTGCGCATGCTGCCAGTTTTCCGGCGCTGTCTCGAGCCCCTGATAGACCACGCCGCGATATTTCTCTCTGGCGACCAGCTGACAAAAAGCATGCTCGCGCTCTGCGGCCCAGCCTTTACAGCTGGATGTGGGCAGGCCGTAAAAGGCAAAGCGGTTAATGCCCTTTTCCTTCAGATGGAGGAAGGCGCTCTCGACCAGCGCGGCGTTGTCGGTAGCGATGTAGTGAACCGGCGGATAGCACTCCGGGCGGTGGAAGGAGCCGCCGACGCCGACAATTGGAACATTAACGTCGAGCAGCAGGTTTTCAATCTCCGGGTCGTCGTAATCGGCAATAACGCCATCGCCTAACCACTCCTTGATGTTTTCAATTCGCGCCCGAAAATCTTCCTCAATGAAGATATCCCATTCCAATTGCGATGCTTGTAAATATTCGCCGACGCCCTCAACGACCTGGCGGTCATAGGCCTTGTTGGCGTTGAATAACAACGTAATACGGTGACGCTTTTCAAACATAGTGTTGTTCCTGGTCTCTCTTGCAGGCCATACAATACCGGCCAATGCCCGGATTATTTCAAGCTACTTGTGCCTAAGTTTGGCTGTAGCGCAAAGAATTCGGGCATTTTTTTCAAAGCTCTCAGCTCCGGCGTTTGGTGGCTGAATCCATCCACACCGCGAGTAATAAAATGACCCCTTTAACGATGTACTGCCAGAAGGTGGCGACATCCATCATGCTCATGCCGTTGTCCAGCGCGGACATGATAAACGCGCCCATGACCGCGCCGGCAACGCTGCCGACGCCGCCGGCGAGGCTGGTTCCGCCGATCACGCAGGCGGCGATGGCGTCCAGTTCGGCGATGTTGCCGGCAGAAGGAGAACCGGCGCCCAGACGTGAACTGAGAATCAACCCGGCAATCGCCACCATCAGGCCATTAATGGCGAACACCGCCAGCTTGGTGCGTTCCACGCTAATACCGGATAGACGCGCGGCTTCCAGGTTGCCGCCGATGGCGTAGATGCGGCGGCCAAACGCGGTGCGGGTGGCCATAAACATACCCGCCAGCAGCAACGCGGCGAGAATCAGTACCGGCGTCGGGACGCCGCGATAGTCGTTTAATAGCCAGATAGCGCCCAGCACAATAACGGCGGTAATCGTCTGGCGACCTACGGTCGAAGCGGAAGCGATCGTGGCAAGTCCCAGGGCCTGACGTCGCATACGGCCGCGCCATTGCCAGATAATAAAGGCCGCCATTCCCGCCACGCCGATACCAAAGCCAATACCATCAGGCAGATAGCTCTGGCCGATTTGCGACATCGCCGGGCTGGTGGGAGAGACGGTGGTCCCGTTGGTGATACCTATCAGAATACCGCGGAATGCCAGCATACCAGCGAGCGTCACGATAAACGACGGGACTTTACGGTAGGCGACCCACCAACCGTTCCATGCGCCCAGCAGCAGGCCAAGCGCCAGCGTGACCACAATCGTCAGCGGCAGCGGCCAGCCGAGCCAGACGTCAAATATTGCCGCTGCGCCGCCGAGCAGGCCCATCATTGAGCCGACGGAAAGATCGATCTCGGCGGAAATAATCACAAACACCATGCCGACCGCGAGAATGCCGGTGATGGCGGTCTGGCGCAGCAGGTTAGAGATATTACGCGCGCTCAGATAAGCGCCTTCGGTAGTCCAGGTGAAAAACAGCATAATGGCCACGATAGCGGCGATCATCACGAATACCTGGAGATTCATCCCTTTTAGCCCGGAAAAAGCCCCGGAGACGGGCGGGGTGAGTTTCATTTCAGACGTGTTCTTCGACATGGCGTTCGCTCCTCAGTGCGGCTTCCATCACCTGTTCCTGTGTCAGGCCCTGATTAATCAAATCGGCCTTCAGTTTGCCCTCATGCATCACCAGCACCCGATCGCTTAGCCCCAGTACTTCGGGCAGTTCGGATGAAATGACAATGACGGCGATCCCCTGCTGCACCAGCTGATTAATCAACTTGTAGATTTCGTACTTGGCGCCGATATCAATGCCGCGGGTAGGCTCATCGAGTATCAGAATGCGCGGGTTCAGCAGCAGGCAGCGGGCGAGGATCGCCTTTTGCTGATTGCCGCCGCTCAGGCGACCGATCGCCAGCTCTGGCGATGAGGTTTTGATTTTCAAACGCTGGATGGATTGCTGAATGCAGTGTTGCTCTCCGGCATCGTCAAGGCTGCTCAGCGGGCCGGTAAACTGGTTTAACGCGGCGAGGGTGATATTTTTACCCACCGCCATCACCGGCACGATGCCGTCTTTCTTTCTGTCTTCCGGCACCATGGCGATGCCCTGCGCGATGGCCTGCTGGCAGTTGTGAATCGTCACCTGCTGGCCATCGATGAAAATTTTCCCCTGCCAGCGGCCCGGCCAGACGCCAAACAGGCACTGTACCGCTTCGGTACGGCCCGCGCCGACCAGTCCGGCTATCCCCAGAATTTCGCCGCGCCGCAGTGAAAAAGAGACGTCATTGACCCGCTTAATGTGGCGATTGACCGGATGCCAGGCGGTTAAATTTTCTACGCGCAGGATTTCATCGCCGCAGCTATGGGCTTCGTTCGGATAGAGGGCGGTAAGCTCGCGGCCGACCATCATGGTGATGATGTCATCTTCGTTCATGCCGTCAGCGTTACGGGTACCGATATGCTGCCCATCGCGGATCACGCAGATAGTATTGGATATCGCTTTGACTTCATTGAGTTTGTGGGAAATGTAAATACAGGCAATACCGTGATTTTGCAGATCGCGAATAATATTCAGCAGAATGGCCGTTTCTTGTTCCGTTAATGAGGCGGTGGGTTCGTCGAGAATTAACAACCGTACCTGTTTATTTAGCGCTTTCGCTATTTCGACCAGCTGCTGCTGGCCAAGGCCTAAATCGCCGACGCGGGTGTCGGGTGATATGGCTAAATTGACCTGGGCCAGCAGCTTCTCGCAGCGTAAGGTCATGGTTTCGTAATCCAGCAGACCGTGGCGGGAGATCTCCGCGCCGAGAAAAATATTCTCCAGAACGGTCAGGTGTTTTACCAGCGCCAGCTCCTGATGAATGATGGCAATTCCTTTGCGTTCGGTATCGCGAATATGGCCCGGCTGCAAAGTTTCTCCGGAAAAAATAATCTCTCCCTCATAGCTACCGTGCGGGTATATTCCGCAAAGCACCTTCATGAGCGTAGATTTCCCGGAGCCGTTTTCTCCGCATAATGAGACCACTTCCCCGGCGTTCAGCCGCAGGCTGACATTATCAATCGCCTTCACCGCGCCGAAGGTTTTAGTCATGTTTTTCATTTCGAGTAACCAGGACATAGAGGCTCCGCATAAGCGATATCCGGCTGGATGGAGTAACGCCCCCGGCAGAGGGCGTCAGAGATTACAGCTCGCTTTTTTTATGGAAACCGTCTTTGATCACCGTCTGGTCAATGTTGTCTTTATTGACTTCAATGGGCGTCAGCAGACGAGAAGGGACATCTTTCAGGCCGTTGTTGAGCGTGGCGTCAGCCTTCGGCTGTTTGTCGTTGCCCAGTTCGACGGCAATCTCCGCCGCGGTGGTGGCAAGGGTGGCGATCGGTTTGTAGACGGTCATCGTTTGGGTGCCAGCGATAATGCGCTTCACGCCGGCGAGGTCGGCATCCTGACCGGAGATCGCCACTTTGCCTGCGAGCCCCTGGGCGCTCAGGGCCTGAATGGCGCCGCCGGCGGTGGCATCGTTAGAGGCGACAACCGCATCAATTTTGTTATTGTTGGCGGTCAGGGCGTTTTCCATAATTTTCAATGCGTTTTCAGGTAGCCATCCGTCAACCCACTGATCGCCGACGACTTTAATTTTGCCTTCATCAATATAGGGCTTAAGGACTTTCATTTGGCCAGCGCGGAAAAGCTTGGCGTTATTATCAACGGGCGAGCCGCCCATTAAGAAATAGTTACCCTGAGGCACTTTATCGACCAGGCTTTGCGCCTGCATTTCGCCCACTTTCTCATTATTAAAAGAAATATAAAAATCAATGTCGGCATTATTGATGAGACGATCGTAGGCGAGAACTTTAATTCCCTCCTGTTTAGCCTCTTTTTCACATTACTCAGCACTTGACCGTTATAGGGAATAATAACCAGAACGTCGACGCCGCGATTAATCATGTTTTCGATTTGCGACATTTGCGTTTCTTCGTTGCCATTGGCTGACTGGACGAATACTTTTGCACCTAATGATTCAGCTTTATTGACAAAAATATCGCGATCTTTTTGCCAGCGCTCAAGACGCAGGTCGTCAATCGCCATGCCAATTTTAACTTCTTTCGCAATGCCCGACAGGCTGGTGAGGAGGAGTGAAGCACAGAGCGTTAGGCAAAGGTTCTTTATCTTCATAATAATAACACCTTTTTTGTAAAGTGCAGGATAAGACGAACGATAAAAATAAACGGCCTGATACGTAGCAGATTTTTAACGCGGAAAGGGGCGCTGGCAATTATCTATGCTTATTTTGCCGTTATGAAATTTTGTTTATTTGTTAATTTATGACCGGGATCGTACTTTAATAATTAGTTCTCATCGTATTTCATTGATCTCTCGTGGCGTAAGCAGCGAAGTGAGGGCGTTGTTCTATTGTTTTTGCGACCTGGCGCACGTTTGTGAATTCTCTCAATCACGGTGTGAAATAACGTAATTGAGGAAAGTAAAAAGAGAATTCTATATTGGCTTATGACTTATTACTCGCCGCATCCCTGAATATGGAGTTCATTATGCAGACCTATTTTGATCAACTCGATCGCGTTCGTTATGAAGGCCCGACATCCGCTAACCCACTGGCTTTCCGTCATTACAACCCGGATGAACTGGTGCTGGGCAAACGGATGGAAGACCACCTGCGCTTTGCGGCCTGCTACTGGCACACCTTCTGCTGGAATGGTGCTGACATGTTTGGCGTGGGCTCCTTTAACCGCCCGTGGCAGCAGCCGGGCGAAGCGCTGGAAATGGCGAAACGCAAAGCGGATGTCGCGTTTGAGTTTTTCCACAAACTGAACGTACCGTACTACTGTTTCCACGACGTTGACGTTTCCCCTGAAGGGGCATCGCTGAAAGAGTATGCCAACAACTTTGCGCAAATGGTTGAAGTGCTGGCGGAAAAACAGCAGCAGAGCGGCGTCAAGCTGCTGTGGGGAACGGCAAACTGCTTTACGAACCCGCGCTATGGCGCCGGGGCGGCAACCAATCCGGATCCGGAAGTGTTCAGCTGGGCGGCGACTCAGGTGGTCACCGCAATGGATGCGACCCACAAGCTGGGCGGCGAAAACTATGTCCTGTGGGGCGGCCGTGAAGGTTATGAAACCCTGCTGAATACCGATCTGCGTCAGGAGCGCGAGCAGATTGGCCGCTTTATGCAGCTGGTCGTTGAGCACAAACACAAGATTGGCTTCCAGGGTACGCTGCTGATTGAACCCAAACCGCAGGAGCCAACCAAACATCAGTATGATTACGACGCTTCTACCGTCTATGGTTTCCTGAAACAGTTCGGCCTGGAAAAAGAGATCAAACTGAACATCGAAGCGAACCACGCGACGCTGGCCGGTCATACGTTCCATCACGAAATTGCGACTGCCATTGCTCTGGGACTGTTTGGTTCCGTTGACGCTAACCGCGGTGACCCGCAGCTGGGCTGGGATACCGACCAGTTCCCGAACAGCGTTGAAGAAAACGCGCTGGTGATGTACGAAATCCTGAAAGCGGGTGGTTTCACCACCGGCGGCCTGAACTTTGATGCTAAAGTGCGTCGTCAGAGCACCGATAAATACGACCTGTTCTACGGCCATATCGGCGCAATGGACACCATGGCGCTGGCGCTGAAAGTTGCCGCGCGCATGATTGAAGGCGGCGAGCTGGATAAACGCGTTGCCAAACGTTATGCCGGCTGGAACGGCGAGCTGGGTCAGCAGATCCTGAAAGGCCAGATGAACCTGGCGGATATTGCTCGCTATGCCACTCAGCATGACCTGGCGCCGCAGCACCAGAGCGGCCATCAGGAGCTGCTGGAAAATGTGGTAAACCGCTACCTTTTTGATCGCTAATGAAGGCGATGATGCCCGGCGGGACCGGGCATTGGCTATAACCGATGCTTTATTCGCGCCACGCTTAGCCGTGGCGCGTCAGTAAGGAGAGGCTGTATGTATATCGGGATTGATCTGGGCACCTCGGGCGTCAAAGCTATTCTGCTCAATGAGCAGGGCGAGGTCGTGGCTTCGCATACTGAAAAGCTCAACGTGTCGCGTCCGCACCCTCTATGGTCTGAACAGGACCCCGAGCACTGGTGGCAGGCGACGGACCGCGCGATGAAAGCGCTGGGTGCGCAGCACTCGCTGCGCGAAGTCAAAGCGTTAGGTATTGCGGGCCAGATGCACGGCGCGACGCTGCTGGATAAGCAACAGCGCGTCCTGCGCCCGGCGATTTTATGGAATGATGGCCGCTGCGGTGAAGAGTGCGCGCTGCTGGAAGAGAAAGTCAGCCGCTCGCGGCAGATAACCGGCAACCTGATGATGCCGGGATTCACCGCGCCGAAGCTGCTGTGGGTACAACGCCACGAGCCTGAGATCTTCGAGCGGGTTGATAAAGTCCTGCTGCCTAAAGATTATCTACGTTTACGCATGACCGGCGAGTTTGCCAGCGATATGTCCGATGCCGCTGGAACGATGTGGATGGACGTAGCGCGAAGGGACTGGAGCGATGAGATGCTCGCCGCCTGCGGTCTGAACCGCGATAACATGCCGACGCTGTTCGAAGGATGTGAAGTGACGGGGGCGCTGCGCCCGACGGTTGCGCAGTCGTGGAATATGCCGGAAGCGCTGGTGGTAGCCGGCGGCGGCGATAACGCAGCCGGTGCGGTTGGCGTGGGTATGGCGGATGCGGGGCAGGCGATGCTGTCGCTGGGGACCTCGGGCGTCTACTTTGCGGTTAGCGACGGCTTTCTTAGTAAGCCGGAAAGCGCCGTACACAGTTTCTGCCACGCGCTGCCCGGGCGCTGGCACCTGATGTCGGTGATGCTGAGCGCGGCTTCCTGTCTGGATTGGGCGGCGACATTAACCGGCCTTGGCACGGTTCCGGCGTTGATTGCGGCGGCGGAGTCGGCGAACGAGAGTGCCGATCCTATCTGGTTTCTGCCTTACCTCTCCGGTGAACGTACGCCGCACAACAATCCGCAGGCGAAAGGCGTCTTTTTTGGCCTGACTCATCAACATGGTCCGGCGGAGCTGGCGCGGGCGGTGCTGGAGGGCGTCGGTTATGCGCTGGCGGATGGCATGGACGTGGTGCACTCCTGCGGCGTGAAGCCGGAAAGCGTGACGCTGATTGGCGGCGGCGCGCGCAGCGCGTACTGGCGGCAAATGCTGGCGGATATCAGCGGTCAGCAGCTTGATTTCCGCACCGGCGGCGACGTGGGACCGGCGCTTGGCGCGGCGCGACTGGCGCAGCTGGCGCTGCATAAAAACGTCGCATTCTCCGATCTGCTGCCGCAGCTCCCGCTGGAGCAGGCCCACTGCCCTGATGACGAACGTTTTGCCCGCTACGCCCCCCGTCGGGAGACATTCCGACAGATTTATCAGCAGCTTTTACCGCTGATGTCGTAATATTTTGCCCTCGGTTAACGAGGGCAAATTACATCCATGAATGCATCGTTCGCATTTATCTGTCCTGCGTATTTATATATTCCGAATTTGTCGTTTCTGCTTCCTGAAGCATCAGCAGTAAAGCTTTACCGGTACATAATGGACGCCATCTTTCGCAGGGAGGCTCCATGAAAAATAAGAATATTGCGCCGAAACTGTTGATGGTCATCGGGGCGCTGGTGTATCTGATGGGGATCTGGCACACCTGTCCGTTATTTAGCGGTAAAGGCTATTTCCTCGGCGTACTGGTGATGGGGATGTTCGCCATGCTGGCCCATCAGCGCACGATGCAGGAGGAGCGCAGAAATGACGACGGGTTTGTATCGCTATGCCGACTGGTGCTCCTGCTTTCGCTTGGCCTGTTAATGGTCGGCGCGAGGTTTGTACCTGCCGATTGGGATGAGAAAAGCATCTACGTGGCGGCCTGGTTTGTGTGCATGTACGGCGCGTCAGCCTTGCCGCATAAAGCACTGGCGGCGGGCGTGGCGCCGCAAGACCCTACGGAATAGCCTTAGCTGACGAAACGGCGGCTATCAAACCGCTGAACCAGAGCCGAGAGCAGTAAGCTGCCCAGCAGCGCGGCGCTGAATATCCAGATAATATCCAGTAACGGCCAGCGGCTTAGTTCAAGCCCGCTGGCGCGCAGCGCGTGAATGATCAGTGCATGAAAACCGTAAATCCCTAAAGAATGGCGCGCAATCGGCGCAATAAGCGGCAGCTGACGCCGATTGAGCGTGTTTTTTACCAGCGTCAGCAGAGCGATGGCGCAGACAAAAACCGCAGGACCGCAGTATAAATACCAGGTATCGCCGAAATCGCCGCGCCAGCGCAGCTCGTGCAGCGTGCCGCGTGAGATTACCCACACGCCGGCGATGAACAGCGCGGCGCAGAGGGCGGTCAGCCATTTTTTCTCGGTATCCAGCATGCCGATAGCCCGTCCCAGCACGCCATACATCACGTAGTAAAACGTGTCGCCGTTGATATAAAGATTGAACGGCAACCATTCAACGCCTCCGGCTTTTACCTGGACCATATTGGGGTTCGCCAGAATGCCCAGTACCAGCATCAGCGCCAGCAGCATCCTGCCGCTTACCTGTTTAACCTGCACCAGCGGCGAAAGCAGATATATCACGACGATGGCGAAGAAAAACCACAGATGGTAGAACACCGGTTTTTGCAGCAAATTCTTCAGCGACAGCTCAACGTTGATATGGGTGAACAGGGTGATATAGAGCAGCGATAGCGTGCTATAGAAGAGAATGCACAGCGCGATACGCAGAAAATGGCGGGGCTGGGCGCTGCGCTCACCGAAAAACAGATAGCCTGAAATCATGAAAAATAGCGGTACGCTGACGCGGGACGCAGAGTTGAGGATATTGGCCAAATCCCACTCCAGCAGGCTAATCGCGTGCGGGTGCGTAATATACCAGGTAGTGCTATGAATCATGACGACCATCAGACAGGCAATGCCGCGCAAATGAGTAATCCAGTGTATTTTTTCCTGCATCAGAACCTCAGTTTCACCTTCTCCATCTGGCTCTGACTATCCATATTCGACCCTGTCGCAGTGGAATAATCTGAGTTTTTCGCCATAGACTTGTCGAGGTGTGGCCCAATTCGCACAATGAGCCGGTTATTTTACGTAAGCTGCACGATAACAATTTACTAACAAGGCGGTCGAGAACAAATGGTGATGAAATATGCGTTTTCTGGACTACTGCTGTGCCTGCTGGCGGGCTGTAGCGCAACGCCGCCTCAGCCTACGCAGAAGGCGCAGAAAGCGCGGATAACGCCGCAGACTACCCTCAATATGGAGCTGCTTTGCAAGGATAATGCCGCCGTCCGTTATAATACAGGCGTGAGCCAGGTGGACGTCAGCCATTTCGAGCAGTTCCAGGGCAGCTTTGAGCTTTCGGGCAAGACTGCGCGGAATGAACGCTTTATCTGTTCTTTTGACCCGGACGGGCAGTTTTTACATCTTTCGATGCGCTAACGACGGTCGCGCTGGCGCTAATTTCCGCAATTTTCCCTAAACAACCCCGTTTCGTACTGTATATCTCGCAGCCAGCGGGTATACTGGCTCCTTCCTTTAAATCCACACGTATCCAGCACGAAATCATATGCAAAAGTTTGATACCAGGACCTTCCAGGGCCTGATCCTGACCTTACAGGATTACTGGGCTCGCCAGGGCTGCACCATTGTTCAACCACTGGACATGGAAGTCGGCGCAGGCACCTCTCACCCGATGACCTGCTTACGCGCATTGGGTCCAGAGCCGATGGCGACCGCCTACGTGCAGCCGTCTCGTCGCCCGACCGATGGCCGTTACGGTGAAAACCCGAACCGCTTACAGCACTACTATCAGTTCCAGGTAGTGATAAAACCCTCCCCGGAGAACATCCAGGAGCTCTACCTTGGCTCGCTGAAAGAGCTGGGTATGGACCCGACCATCCACGACATTCGCTTCGTCGAAGACAACTGGGAAAACCCGACGCTGGGCGCCTGGGGTCTGGGTTGGGAAGTGTGGCTGAACGGTATGGAAGTCACGCAGTTCACCTACTTCCAGCAGGTGGGCGGTCTGGAGTGTAAGCCGGTTACCGGCGAGATCACCTACGGTCTGGAACGTCTGGCGATGTATATCCAGGGTGTCGACAGCGTTTACGATCTGGTCTGGAGCGATGGCCCGCTGGGGAAAACGACCTACGGCGACGTGTTCCATCAGAACGAAGTGGAGCAATCCACCTATAACTTCGAATACGCTGACGTGGACTTCCTGTTCTCCTGCTTCGAGCAGTACGAGAAAGAAGCCCAGCAGCTGCTGGCGCTGGAAAACCCGCTGCCGCTGCCTGCCTACGAGCGCATTCTCAAAGCCGCCCATAGCTTTAACCTGCTGGACGCGCGTAAAGCCATCTCCGTCACCGAGCGTCAGCGCTATATCCTGCGCATTCGCACCCTGACCAAAGCAGTGGCTGAAGCTTACTATGCTTCCCGTGAAGCCCTTGGCTTCCCGATGTGCAACAAGAATAAATAAGAGGCGGCCATGTCTGAGAAAACTTTCCTGGTGGAAATCGGCACTGAAGAACTGCCACCAAAAGCCCTGCGCAGCCTGGCTGAATCCTTTGCTGCGAACGTGACCGCAGAGCTGGATAACGCTGGCCTTGCGCACGGTAAAGTTGAATGGTTTGCCGCGCCGCGCCGTCTGGCGCTGAAAGTGGCGAATCTGGCGGCTGCGCAAGCAGACCGCGAAGTCGAAAAACGTGGTCCGGCGATTGCCCAGGCGTTTGACGCCAGCGGCCACCCGAGTAAAGCGGCCGAAGGCTGGGCGCGCGGCTGCGGTATCACCGTCGATCAGGCGGAACGTCTGACGACCGATAAGGGCGAATGGCTGCTGTATCGTGCTCACGTGAAAGGCGAGAGCACCGAAGCGCTGCTGCCAAACATGATCGCAACCTCGTTGGCGAAGCTGCCGATCCCGAAACTGATGCGCTGGGGCGCGTCCGACGTCCACTTCGTGCGTCCGGTTCATACCGTGACCCTGCTGCTGGGCGACAAAGTCATCCCGGCAACTATTCTGGGCGTCCAGTCCGATCGCGTTATTCGCGGCCACCGCTTTATGGGCGAGGCTGAGTTCACTATCGACAATGCCGATCAGTATCCGCAGATCCTGCTGGAGCGCGGTAAAGTCATCGCCGATTACGAACAGCGTAAAGCCAAAATTAAAGCCGATGCAGAAGAAGCAGCGCGTAAAATTGGCGGCAA
The DNA here is from genome assembly GCF_016516145.1 of Klebsiella sp. S69. NCBI lineage: Bacteria > Pseudomonadati > Pseudomonadota > Gammaproteobacteria > Enterobacterales > Enterobacteriaceae > Klebsiella > Klebsiella sp. S69. The sequence continues at coordinate 59,466 of NZ_JACVUU010000014.1, forward strand.
CGCCGATCTGAGCGAAAGTCTGCTGGAAGAGGTGACTTCACTGGTGGAATGGCCGGTAGTCCTCACCGCGAAGTTCGAAGAGAAATTCCTTGCGGTGCCTGCCGAAGCGCTGGTTTACACCATGAAGGGCGACCAGAAGTACTTCCCGGTTTACGACAACGCGGGCAAGCTGCTGCCGAACTTCATCTTCGTCGCCAACATTGAGTCGAAAGATCCGCAGCAGATTATCTCCGGTAACGAGAAAGTGGTTCGCCCGCGCCTGGCGGATGCTGAGTTCTTCTTCAATACCGACCGTAAAAAACGTCTGGAAGATAACCTTCCGCGTCTGCAAACCGTCCTGTTCCAGCAGCAACTGGGTACGCTGCGCGATAAGACCGATCGTATTCAGGCGCTGGCCGGCTGGATCGCCGAGCAGATTGGCGCTGACGTGAATCATGCCACCCGCGCGGGCCTGCTCTCCAAGTGCGACCTGATGACCAACATGGTCTTCGAGTTCACCGATACGCAGGGCGTGATGGGCATGCACTACGCGCGCCATGATGGCGAAGCGGAAGACGTTGCGGTTGCCCTGAACGAGCAGTATCAGCCGCGCTTTGCCGGCGATGACCTGCCGTCTAACCCGGTAGCCTGCGCGGTTGCGATTGCCGATAAGATGGACACCCTGGCGGGTATCTTTGGCATCGGTCAGCATCCGAAAGGCGATAAGGACCCGTTTGCGCTGCGCCGCGCCGCGCTGGGCGTGCTGCGTATTATCGTTGAGAAGAACCTCAATCTGGACCTGCAGACCCTCACCGAAGAAGCGGTGCGTCTGTACGGCGATAAGCTGACCAACGGCAACGTTGTTGATGATGTTATCGACTTCATGCTGGGGCGCTTCCGCGCCTGGTATCAGGATGAAGGCTATACCGTCGACACGATTCAGGCGGTACTGGCGCGTCGTCCGACCCGTCCGGCAGACTTCGATGCGCGTATGAAGGCGGTTTCCCACTTCCGTACCCTCGAAGAGTCCTCTGCGCTGGCGGCGGCCAACAAGCGTGTTTCTAACATTCTGGCGAAATCAGACGTTACGCTGAACGATATCGTCCATGCTTCGGTATTGAAAGAAGCGGCCGAGATCAAGCTGGCAGGCAATTTAGTCGTGCTGCGCGATAAGCTGCAGCCGTACTTCGCCGAAGGGCGTTACCAGGATGCGCTGATTGAGCTGGCGTCCCTGCGCGAGCCGGTGGATGAGTTCTTTGAGAACGTGATGGTGAACGCAGAAGATCAGGACGTGCGCGTAAACCGACTGACGCTGCTGTCCAAGCTGCGCGATCTGTTCCTGCAGGTAGCGGATATTTCCCTGCTGCAGTAAGTGAATGGGTAATAATAAAAAACCTGCCTGCGGGCAGGTTTTTTTATGCATGGAATATAAATAAATGAACCGTTAATAATTCTCTGAATAATATTTATTTAATTTGCATTGATTGCCAGGAATTATTTTAGGAATATGCCAACGTAATCTGGTCAGATATTTACGGTAGAATGCTGACGGGTGCTTGAGACTGTTTGTCTCAGGCGTTCAGCGGGAGACAAACAGAGAAAAGCCCCACCTGATGATAAATCAAAGTGAGGCTCCCCTATGCATCAACACCATAAGAGTAGCCTCTTACCTGTTGAAAATCAACACGGGAGGCGAGGAATGCCGCAAAAGTATCTGTTGTTTAGCTTAATAGTGATTTGCCTCACTATTTTATTATTTACCTGGATGGTGCGTGATTCGCTGTGTGAATTACAGCTCAGACAGGGGAATATTGAGCTGGTGGCGTTCTTAGCCTGTGGGATTAAAACGTAAGAGACGGTGGCGGAGAGCGATCTCCGCCATTCTTACGGCGTGAAGCATTCTCAAGGCACCCTGTTTTTTTCATCAAATAAATAATTTGCCTCCTGTTTTCAGGAGGCTTTTTTTTACCGTTTTGCCATCCGGTGAAAAAACAGGCTTGAAATTCATATCAGGGTGCGGCTATCCTATGGCCCGACGAATCCCTCGTCTTACTGGAGAGCACGCGCCAAATGAACAAACACGACTGATGAATCTCATGCCTTGCTTAGCGCTATTGGCGAGCAGGGGAAGTATTGATTTCATTCAGGAGTGCTTATGGCTCATTGTGCCCAGATCCCCTCTTTTATTTTGCATCAGGTCACCTGTCACTTTGCGACAGGAGATACCCTTTTTGGTCCGCTGAATTTATCGCTGGACTCCTCTCTTTGCGGCCTTGTCGGGCGCAACGGCGTCGGTAAAACCCGGCTTTTACGCTTGCTGGCGGGCCATGACACGCCGTCGAGCGGCCACATCGAGCGCATGGTTTCCGTGAGCTACGTTGCTCAGCTGCGGGATAGGGCTTCAGAGATGACGCTGGCGGAATTGCTGGGCCTGGAGTCCATTTTCGCTGCTCTCGCTCGCCTTGATCGAGGAGAGGGACGAAGTGACGATCTTGAACGTCTTGATGGTTTTTGGGATCTCCCGGATCGTCTGGATACGGCGTTTCTTGTGGCTGGCTTAGGTACATATTCTCCTGCACGGCCCGCCTCTTCGCTGAGCGGCGGTGAAAGAGTGAAGGCGCAGCTTTGCGGGGCATTCCTGTCCGGCGCCGATTTTCTTCTACTTGATGAACCCACCAACCATCTCGACCGTCCGGGACGCGAGTGGCTGTATCAGCAGCTTAAACAATGGCGCGGCGGGGCGCTAATTGCCAGCCATGACCGGGAGTTATTAGCGGTAATGCCGCGTATCCTTGAGCTGACGCCTGCGACTTTGCGTCGCTACGGCGGCAACTATGCGGATTATCAGCAGCAGCGTGAGCTGGAACAGCAGGCGGCTCGCTCCGCGCTGGATCATGCCGTCGCTGAACGGCGCCGTACCCGCGCGCGGATGCACAAAGAGCACGATGCCTGCCAGCGGCGTTCCGCGCAAACGTTACGCACCGTCGATACGCTAAATATCGCGTCATTCGAGCGGGTTGCCTGGAAAGGCGCGGCAAAAGAACGTCCCGGCAGCCTGCAGCGTCAGCATCGACAGCAAAATGGCGCCCTTAACAACGCGGTAGTACAGGCGCGGGAGAGAGTGGAAGAGGAGAGCCCGGTGATGTTTACGTTACCTGGCAACCGGATAGCCCCGGGAAAACAGGTGCTGGAACTGGATGCGGTGCGGTTGGCGCATACGATGTTGGCACCGCTGAGCTGGCGGATGGATGGGCCAATGCGGGTGGCGCTGCGTGGTCCCAACGGCTGCGGTAAAACCACGTTGCTGAAAACGCTGCTGGGTCTGGAGCTGCCGATCGCTGGACGCTGCCGCTTATCGGTTAACGCGGCGTATCTGGACCAGCATCTGACCCAACTGGACCTGTCATTATCGGTTATGAAGCACCTGAACCTCGGCGATACGCCCTTAGAAGAAGGCGCGTTGCGTAGCCAGCTGGCGCAGCTACAGCTGGGGGCGGATAAAGTCGATCTGCCGCTATCGGCCCTGAGCGGAGGCGAGAGATTGAAGGCGGCGCTGGCCTGCGTACTCTGGCGGCGTGATGCCACGCAGCTTCTGCTGCTGGACGAGCCCACGAATCATCTCGATTTGGCATCCACTCAGGCGATTGAAAAAGCGCTGGCCCGGTTTCCCGGTGCGATGCTGGTGGTCTCGCATGATGAAGCTTTCTTGCAGGCGCTGAAGCTGACCCACAGTCTGACATGGCGGGAAGATGGCTGGTGCTTTGAGAGGCTATAAAAGAAAAACCGCCATTTACGATGGCGGTGACCTACGCTGCAAATAAAAAAAATCCCCGCCGTATGGCAGGGACTTAGAATTTTGAGCTTTTTAAGCTTACAGGCTGGTTACGTTGCCAGCTGCCGGGCCTTTAGCGCCGCTTTCGATGGTGAAGGAAACTTTCTGACCTTCGTCCAGAGATTTGTAGCCATCGTTCTGGATAGCAGAGAAGTGTACGAACACGTCTTTAGAGCCATCGTCAGGAGTGATGAAGCCAAAGCCTTTGTCAGCGTTGAACCATTTTACGATACCAGTCATTTTACCGGACATAGTGAATTACCTTTAAAAAAATAAATGAGCCTTGCGGCGTTACGGTCTGGACTACAGATTTAAAGCGATAAAGGGAAAGTTCACTACCGGGGTATCAACGGATAACCTTTGAAGGACTGCTCTATTCGAATGCTCTGTGGTCTTTACTTCAAACCTGCGAGCATTAACGCATTTTCACGTCGTGATAGCAAACTTTTTTTTCGTTGGCTTGAAAACGGTCCTTTAGCAGGACCGCTAGCCGAAACCTATAAACGCTAAAATTATGAATCAATAAGCTGTCTTGAAAGCTGCGGATTGGCCTGTATCAGGCGCATCAGCTTAAGCTCCGTGGGCGAAGGCCGTACGCGTCTTGACTCCCACTCTTGTACCATTGCTACGCTGACGCCCATGGCGTTGGCAAAATCATCTATTTTCAGCCCGGTACCTTTGCGTAGCTGGTCAAATTCAATGCATGCGGCGGGCTTACGCGTCAGGGAGGCCGCCTGAGCCTGATCTTTAAAAATAATTTGTTCAAGGTTGCTCAGCAGTTCAAATGCAGGATCTTTATATTCCATTGAGGACTCCTCTCTTTCATACGGCGGAGGGTGAATTATGTAGAGCCTCTTAAGAATAGTCGGAAAAAAAGCCCTGGAATGATTACCCTGATAATTATTTATCACCAGAGGTTCTTCAGGTCCGTTACAGACGCTATAAGGTGCTGAAAAGTAATAGAGAGAGCAGTTAAGCAAATTATTGTAAACAGGTCAGAAGAAAAGCAGAAATGGCCAGCGCGCGCCCGCTGGCCGGTGTATTACGCCTTTTGCAGCTTCTCCACTTCGCCTGGCGCAGCCGCAGGTTGCCGCTGACCCAGCTTATATTTCACTAGCAGGGCGATGGCCGACAGAAATGCCGGGATAGCAAGCAGGGAGAAAATTGTTTCGAAAGAGAGCTGGGCCTGCATCAGGAATGCGCCGCTAAACGCCCCGAGAATGCCGCCAAAGCGGCCAATACCCAGCATCCAGGCCACGCCGGTTGCGCGTCCTTGAGTGGGATAGAAGCCGGCAGCCAGCGCCGGCATCGACGATTGCGCGCCGTTCATAATGCTGCCGGCGATAAATACCATAATCCCCATCAGCAGCAGGTTATGGGTTGAGAAACCGACCAGACAAACAAAGACCCCCGTCAGCAGCCAGCCTACCGCCACGACTTTGTTTGGATTGAGCTTATCCATCAGCGCGCCGAGAATGAGTACGCCAATGCCGCCACCCAGCGGGAACAGCGCGGTGATAATGGAGGCCTGGCTCATCGTCGCCCCGGTTTCGCGGATGAGCAGCGGCAGCCAGCTGGTCAGTAAATAGAAGATCAGCAGGCCCATAAAGTAGGTCAGGCAAAGCATCACGGTGCCGACGGCGTAGCGCGGAGAAAAAATCACGCCGATGGACGATTTCTCTTTTACCTGGCCCGCTTCGCGTAGCTCAAATTCCGCCTGCTCAGGAACAGGTGCGATGCGGCGCAGGATCGCGGCGATACGCTGCGCAGGCTGGCGTTTGACCACCATATAGCGCGCGGATTCCGGTAGAAAAAAGATCAAAACGACCGCCAGCAGCAGCGGCATTACGCCACCGAGCACCAGCACGCTTTGCCAGCCGTAATGGGGGATCATCCAGGCGGAGAGAAAACCGCCCAGCGAGGAGCCCATTGGAAAGCCAACGAACATCAGATTGACCATTAGCGCTCTGCGGCGCTCAGGGGCATATTCGCTCATCAGCGTCGCGGCGTTCGGCATGGCGGCACCCAGCCCAAGGCCGGTGAGAAAACGCAGCAGCGTTAGCTGATTAAGGCTGGTAGCAAAGGCGGTCAGCAGGCTGAAGCCGCCGAAAACCACAATGGACAAAATCAGAACTTTTTTGCGCCCAACGCGATCGGCGAGCGGTCCGGCGGTCAGCGCGCCGACGGCGAGCCCGACTAAGGCGGCGCTCATCACCGGGCCTAACGCCGATTTTTCGACGCCCCATTCCTGCACCAGGTCAGAGGCGATAAAGCCGATTATCGCGGTATCGAATCCGTCCATCGCGACGGTGATAAAACATAAGGCCAGAATCATCCACTGGTATTTCGTGAAGGGATGTTCATTGATAAAAGCCTGAATATCGATGGTTGTTTTCTTCATGCGGCATTCCTGGCAGGCAGAGCGGGGGACAGAGATATACCCGTCATACTTCAAGTTGCCTGTGCGTTGGCTTCGCTCGTTCACCCCAGTCACTTACACCAGTAAGCGCCTGGGACTCTCTCACTTGCCGCGTTACGCGGCTTAAGGCCTCGCCCCTTACGGTGCCAGCGCAAGCGCTGTTCAAAACGGTTAACCGCTTTGTCCCGCAACTCGAATTACTTGGGGTATCGATTATTGTTATCTCCCTCGCGGTCGTTGATGTTGTTTGTGCGATTATCGAACAAAGAGCCGTTAATCGCTCATTTAATAAAATCATCGAACGGCGGTTCAGGCAATGCAGGCGAAAAGGGAAGCGTGCGATTATCGTCCACTTTGCGACGTGGGCAGAAAAAAGAATAGATTAATAATAGTAAAATCAAATAGTTAAGCGTTTCGCTCGAATGCCGGATGATAGCGGTAATTGTGATGAACTTAACAGCCGGCGCGACTGGCCGCTAAAACGCTAAAAAGCCGGCTTTCAGGGAGGAAGATTGTGAGGAAAAGGTATCCTGCAAGGCCGACCTGGACTATCCTTGTCAGCGTCTGGCACGTGTGTGTCTGTTTGCGCTTTTTTTGGCTGAAAGGAGTAAAAAAATGGCGACAGGAAAGTCCTGCTCTCGCTGGTTTGCGGCTATTGCGGCCCTGTTAATGGTGGTTAGCCTGAGTGGGTGTTTTGATAAAGAAGGCGATCAGCGCAAAGCGTTCATCGATTTCCTGCAAAATACGGCAATGCGTAGCGGCGAACGTCTGCCGACGCTGACCGCCGATCAGAAAAAACAGTTTGGGCCTTTCGTTTCCGATTATGCGGTGATTTATGGCTATTCACAGCAGGTAAGCCAGGCGATGGATGCGGGTTTGCGTCCGGTGGTGGATAGCGTAAACGCGATCCGCGTACCGCAGGATTATGTCACCCAGCGCGAGCCGCTGCGTCAGGCAAACGGCGCCCTGGGCGTACTGAGCCAGCAGCTGGAGAATGCAAAAATGCAGGCGGATGCCGCTCACGGCGCGCTGAAGCAGGGGGACGATCTCAAACCGGTCTTCGACCAGGTGTATAATAAAGTCGTGACCGCGCCGGCGAATGCGCTACAGCCGCTTATTCCGGCCGCTCAGGTCTTTACCCAGCAGCTGGTGCAGGTAGGCGATTTTATTGCTCAGCAAGAATCCCAGGTTAGCTTTGCGGCGAACGGTATTCAGTTCCCGACTTCGCAGCAGGCCAGCCAGTACAATACGCTGATTGGCCCGCTGGCCGCTCAGCACCAGGCCTTCAACCAGGCGTGGACGGCAGCTGTTAACGCGACTCGTTAATGGCTCTGATAGCCCGGGCAAGGCTTCACCTTCGCCCGGGTTTTCTTTTTCCCCTTCTCACTTCACCTGCGGATTCACGCAGTTCTTTTCCACTTTACCGTTCAGAGCATCAATCAGGTTATCCACCGCGCAGGCCGCCATGTTATAGCGGGTTTCATGCGTTGCGGAGCCAATATGCGGCACGGCAACAACGTTCGGCATAGTCAGCAGCGGGGAGTCTTTCGCCAGCGGCTCTTGTTCGAAAACGTCCAGTCCGGCGGCGTGAATAACCCCTTCCTGCAGCGCGGCAATCAGCGCCTTTTCGTCCACTACCGGGCCGCGCCCGGCGTTAATAAAGATGGCGCTGGACTTCATTTTGGCGAACTGTTCTTTGCCGAACAGATGATAAGTCTCGTCGGTCAGCGGTAGGATCAGGCAGACAAAATCCGCTTCCTGCAGCAGGGTATCGAGATCGCAATAGCGGGCGTTAAAGCGCTCTTCCGCCTGCGGGTGCTGGCGGCGGGCATTGTAGAGAATCGGCATACCGAAGCCCGCGTGGGCGCGCTGGGCGAGCGCCATCCCGATACGCCCCATACCCACGATGCCGAGGGTTTTATGATGCACATCGTTGCCAAACCAGTCCGAACCGATGCTTTTGGTCCACTCCCCGGCCTTCACGCGGTTGGCCACCTCAACCACCCGACGCGCGGTGCTCAGTACCAGGGCCATTACGGTATCGGCGACGGTTTCGGTCAGCACGGTCGGGGTGTGCATCAGCAGCACCTTACGCGCATTCAGCGCCTCGACGTCGAAGTTATCGTAACCGACGGAAATGGTCGAGGTCGCACGAAGCTTGGGCATTTTCTCCAGTAACGCGGTATCGACTTTTTCGCTGGAACCCAGCAGGCCAACCGCTTCAGCGAACGCGTCGGCGTGCTGCGAAACGGTCTCCGGACGCAGGTTTTTCACCTGAGTGACGGTAAAGTGTTGTTCCAGACGCTGTTGCAGGTCGTCGGGAAGCGTTTTGTAGAGAATAACTGACGGCTTCATGCGGTTCTCCGTTGCGTTAAGGTTTCAGGCGTGACGTGCGCCAAGCGGAAGTTTTTGATTATTAGCAGGCTTAACAATCAAAGTAAGCCATACCGAGACGAAAAGCGCCACTCCCATGAAAATGTACGAGGCTGCGGGGCTGCCGGTGGTGCCGTTCAGGTAACCGACAAACCATGAACCGAAGAACGAACCCAGCGCGCCCATGCTGTTAATCAGCGCCATGGCGCCGCCGGCGACGTTGCGCGGTAACATCTCAGGAATAATGGCGAAGAACGGCCCGTAGGGGGCGTACATCGCCGCGCCGGCAATCACCAGCAGGGTGTACGAGATCCAGAAATAGTTGGCGCCAACGGCCCAGGAACCAATAAAGGCGAAGGCGGCAATCAGCAGCAGCGGCCAGACAAACAGCTTGCGGTTCTGCATTTTATCAGAGGCCCAGGAGACTACGATCATCGCGATGGTCGCCGCCAGATAGGGAACCGAGGAGAGCCAGCCGACTTCGACCATGCCCATATTCTCGCCGCCGCTGCGGATAATGGACGGCAGCCACAGAACGAAACCGTAAACCCCGATGCTCCAGGCGAAATACTGCATGCACAGCAGGATAACATTGCGCGAGCGGAAGGCTTCGCCGTAGTTGCGCACCGGTTTGATACCCTGCTGTTCACGCTCCAGCTGCTCCTGTAACGCGGCTTTTTCACTTTCCGCCAGCCAGTTGACCTGCGACGGTTTATCTTTTACCAGCACCCACCAGCAGAAGGCCCAAATTACCGCCGGAACCCCTTCAATAATAAACATTTCCCGCCAGCCGAAAGCCTGGATGAGATAGCCGGATACGACCGACATCCACAGCACCGTCACCGGGTTACCGAGGATCAGGAAGGTATTGGCGCGAGAGCGTTCAGATTTCGTAAACCAGTTGCTGATGTAAATCAGCATCGCCGGCATGACCGCAGCCTCGACAACGCCAAGGATAAAGCGAATCGCCGCCAGCGCGGGGATATTGTGCACCATCCCGGTCAGCGAGGCGCAGGCACCCCACAGGATCAGACAGATAAAAATCAGTTTACGTACGCTGCGGCGTTCGGCGTAAATCGCGCCGGGGATCTGAAAGAAGAAGTAGCCGAGGAAGAACAGCGCTCCCAGCAGGGAGGAGATACCTTTGGTGATCCCCAGGTCTTCGGTAATACCGGCCGCCGAAGCGAAGCTGAAGTTAGCGCGGTCGAGGTATGCCAGGCTATACGTGATAAACACGATAGGCATGATGTACCACCAGCGTTTTGTTGCATTCGTTGAACTATTCATAGGTTTGCCTCTGTAATTGAGGTGACGCTCATCATAGAAAAGATCCGTTACGCCGCGCTGCATGTAGGGTACAGAACGGCCTGACGTTGTGCTGAATCTGTTTACTCGTCCAGCGCCTCGCGCGTGGGTAAGCCTTCGCTATCGCCCTGAACCTGTATGGCCAGGGAGCCAATTTTATTTCCACGTTTTACCGCCTGCTGCAGCGGTTTTCCTTCCAACAGGGCGCTGATGACCCCGACGGCAAAACCATCGCCCGCGCCGACGGTATCGACGACGTTATCCACTTTTATTGCCGCGACGGCCCCCTGTTCGCCGTCGGCGGTTTTATACCAGGCGCCATCGGTTCCGGTTTTAATGATGACCGCGCGAACACCGTGGCGGAGATAAAAGTCCGCAATAGCTTCCGGCGTTTGCTGGCCGGTCAGAATCATGCCTTCTTTTAAACCCGGCAGAACCCAGTCGGCCTGGAAGGCGAGCTGGTTAAGCTTCTCCACCATTTCGGCTTCGCTTTTCCACAGCACCGGCCGCAGATTGGGGTCGAACGAAATGGTTTTTCCCTGCGCCTTCATGGTGCGTGCCGCGCGGTCCAGCAGGGCGTATGAACTTTCCGACAGCGCGGCGGCCACGCCGCTTAAGTGCAGGTGGCGGGCGCTGGCGAAGTACGATTCGTTAAAGTCGTCCGGCGAAAGATGGCTGGCGGCGGATCCTTTACGGAAGTATTCCACGATGGGATCGGTTCCATTTTCAACTTTAGATTTCAGCTGAAAGCCGGTAGCGTAGCGGCTATCGGTGCTCACGCCGCAGGCGTCGATCCCCTCCTTCGCCAGCGTATTGAGGACGAAGCGGCCAAAGCTGTCCGCGCCAACGCGGCTTACCCAGCCGACGCTTAAGCCGAGGCGGGCCAGCCCGGTCGCGACGTTCAGCTCCGCGCCCGCCACGCGCTTCATAAAGTGTTCTACATCGGCCAGCTCGCCGGTTTCGGTGGCGACAAACATCGCCATAGCTTCGCCTATCGTGATGACATCTAATGGTTTTTGCATAACTTAATCCTCACGTAACAGCTTGACGTAGCGGCGGGTCACGGCCGTCAGGTCATGGCCAGTCAGCGGAAATTCGATCCCCCGCGGGGCATCGGCGGGCAGGTTGTTGAGCAGCGCCAGCCAGCGTGCGGAGGCCTCATCCGGCGGCACGGCGCGAAACTGCGAATGGTGCGGCTCAGCCGCCTTAACATGAATATAGCTAACGGCCGGGGCCAGGTGGCGAGCAGCCTCTTCCGGCGAGTCGCCGACCCATAGCCAGTTGCCCATATCAAAGGTGAGGGTGATCGGCAGCTGATTAACCCGGCAGGCGGCTTTGAAGCGCTGCATCGGCGCCAGCTGGCCGCAGTCGGTTTGGTCGTTTTCCACCACCAGCGCCATCCCGCTCTCCTGCAGAATTTCGCGCAGGGCTTCGAGGTCATCGTGGTGGCTAAAGTGGCCCAGCGAGAGCTTCAGCCACAGCGCGTTGAGCGTTTGCGCTTCCTGTAAAAAGTCGCTAAGACGCGGGTTGAGCGAGCCGTCTGCGGCAAACAGGGCTTCCGGCGCGGAATAGCAGACCAGCAGGCCGCGACGCTCAATGTCGGCCGCTAATTCCGCCAGGCGGGACAGTTCATCAGGGGTGAACAGTTCGCGGCGGATCTCTACGCCATCGGCGCCGGAACCGGCGATAAACGGCAGGACGGCGGACTGTCCGCCCAGCGCTTTAACGTGGTCATTCCCGTACGCGGCGGTAACGACAATAATCTTTCTGGCCATCCCAATACTCCCGACGATTATCTGATGCGTTGCTTATTACGCTAGATGGTATCGGTTCCAAAGCAAAGGCCAGGATGTCTGATTTATGATCGCCATCACGAAGGATCGCTAGCGGGAGGTTGAGCCTCTGACGATCAGCTCTCCGGAAAATACCCTTTCGCAGACCGGGTCGGTGCTGCCTTCAATCCGGCGCACCACCTGCTCGACGGCGGCGAAGCCAATCTGCCAGGTCGGCTGTTTGAGCGTAGTAATCCCCACGCCCGCCAGCTCGGCCCACTCCAGTTCATCGAAGCCCAGCAGGCCGATATCGCTGCCCCAAATCAGGCCAACGCGTTTCAGGGAGCGTGCCACCTGCAGCGTCAGCGCGCCGTTGGCGGAAATTACCGCCTTACGCATGCCGCGATGGTGGGAGTGGAAATGACGCAGGACGTTATCCAGCATCGCGCCATCGTTCAACGGCACTTCGGCGTTTTCCGCGACGATGCCGGTATGGCGCTGGAGCGTCTGGCGAAACGCGCTCAGGCGCTCGCGACGGGTATTGACTGAGCCAAGAGGCTCGCTGAGGAACAACAGCGCTTCGAAGCCTTTCTCCACCAGATGTTCGGTGGCCGTGGTGGCGGCCTGGGTATTATCGAGGCCGACGACATCGCAGGCGAATTCCGGAATCTTGCGGTCGATAAGCACCATCGGCAGCGCCGACTGCTGCAGGCGGTTAAGGCCATCCTCACGCATCCCGACGGCGTTGACCACAATCCCCTCGACCTGGTAGCTGCGCAGCAGGTCGAGATAGTGCAGTTCCTGATCCAGCTCGTTGTTGGTATTACATACCAGTAGGGTGAATCCCTTTTCACGACAGGCCGCTTCAATACCGCTGAGCACGTTGACGGAGTAGGGATTGGTAATATCGGCGATGATCAGGCCGATCAGTCGGGTGCGGCCATGCTTCAGGCCGCGGGCCATCAGGCTGGGACGATAGTCGAGCTCGGCAATGGCTTTTTCAATGCGTCCCAGCAAATCGTCGGAAAGCAGGTGCTTCTCGCCGTTCAGATAGCGTGAAATGCTGGTTTTGCCGGTCTTTGCGGCTTTCGCCACATCGCTAATGGTTGCTCGCGCCGCTTTCGCCATGGTGGCTTCCTTTGCTGAAATCTGCACACACCTTAGCGCGAAAATCCGCTATATCAAGCATTTTGCCCGGCGATTCGCCGGGCAAAGGGGGAGGTTACTGCAGCGGGCTGAGGGTAATTTCCACGCGGCGGTTCTGCGCTTTCCCTTCCGCCGTGCTGTTGCTGGCGATGGGGTTCGCCGGACCCATGCCAGTCGTGCGGATGCGACTGGCCGCTACGCCCTGGGTGATAAGCGCGCTGGCGACGCTCTCCGCGCGCTGCTGAGAAAGACGCATATTCAGATCCTGGCTACCGGTACTGTCGGTATAGCCAACTACGTTAACCGCGGTTTTCTCATACTCTTTGAGCACCATTGCCACCCCGGTCAGGGTATTGGCGCCTGCCGGTTTGAGATTGGCGCTGCTGCTGTCGAAGGTCACATTGTTTGGCATATTCAGTACGATATTGTCACCGTTGCGCGTCACGCTTACGCCGGTTCCCTGCATTTTGTCGCGCAGCTTCGCTTCCTGCACGTCCATGTAGTAACCGATGCCGCCGCCCAGCGCTGCACCGGCCGCTGCGCCAATCAGCGCGCCTTTGCCGCGGTCATGTTTGGAAGAGGAGAGCACGCCGACGCCTGCGCCGACCAATGAACCAATGCCCGCGCCGATCCCGGATTTACCCGCTTCGCGTTCGCCAGTGTAGGGGTTGGTGGTACAGCCAGAAATGACCAGTGCGCCGCTAACGATAGCCGCAATCATGAGTACGCGTTTTTTCATCTTAATTCCTTAATCCTTTTTATTCTTTGCCACAGCGACCGTGACGGTTGATTATGACGCCCGAAGCCGGAGAAAATTCCGCAGAGAGCATCTCAATTTGTAAATAACATTGAACGGCTGAATAACTTGTCGTCACTACACCTGCTATCGCTGACCAGGAGCCCGTTTTGCCAACCTCATCTGCCACCAAAACTATTCTGACCGCCGCCCACTGGGGACCCATACTGGTCGAAACCGATGGTGAAAACGTCATCTCGTCGCGCGGAGCGCTTGATACGCCTTTCGCCAACTCCCTGCAAACTGCCGTGCGCGATCAGGTGCACAGCAAAACTCGGGTACGTTACCCGATGGTGCGTAAGGGATTTCTCGCCTCGCCAGAAAGCCCACAAGGCGTGCGCGGGCAGGACGAGTTTGTGCGGGTGAGCTGGGAGCAGGCGCTGGATCTGATTCACGCTCAGCATCGACGCATTCGCGATAGCTATGGCCCGAGCGCCATCTTCGCGGGTTCCTACGGCTGGCGTTCTAACGGCGTGCTGCACAAAGCGGCGACGCTGCTCCAGCGCTATATGAGCCTGGCGGGCGGTTATACCGGGCATCTGGGCGATTATTCCACCGGCGCGGCGCAGGCGATCATGCCGTACGTGGTTGGCAGTAATGAGGTTTATCAGCAGCAGACCAGCTGGCCAATGGTGCTGAAACATAGCGATGTGGTGGTGCTGTGGAGCGCTAACCCATTAAATACGCTAAAAATTGCCTGGAACGCTTCCGATGAGCAGGGCATCCCGTGGTTCGATCGTCTGCGTCAGAGCGGGAAGCGGGTGATCTGCATCGATCCAATGCGATCGGAAACGGCGGAATTCTTTGGCGACGCGGCGGAGTGGATCGCCCCGCATATGGGCACCGACGTGGCGCTGATGCTCGGTATCGCCCATACGCTGGTGGAAAACGGCTGGCAGGATGACGCGTTTTTGGCCCGCTGCACCAGCGGCTATGACGTTTTCGCCCGCTATCTGACCGGGGAGAGCGACGGAACGGCCAAAACGGCGGAATGGGCGGCGGCGATCTGCGGCATTAGCGCGGAGAAAATTCGCGAACTGGCACAACTTTTCCACGAAAACACCACCATGTTAATGTCCGGCTGGGGAATGCAGCGCCAGCAGTTTGGCGAACAAAAGCACTGGATGCTGGTGACCCTTGCCGCCATGCTCGGCCAGATCGGCACCGAGGGCGGAGGCTTTGGCCTCTCCTATCACTTTGCCAACGGCGGCAACCCTACGCGCCGCGCGGCGGTGCTGGCCTCAATGCAGGGCAGCGTGGCGGGCGGTACCGATGCAGTGGAAAAAATCCCGGTCGCGCGCATCGTTGAAGCGCTGGAAAACCCCGGGGCGTCTTATCAACATAACGGTATGGAACGCCGCTTCCCGGATATCCGCTTTATCTGGTGGGCGGGCGGCGCCAACTTTACCCATCATCAGGATACCAATCGCCTGATCCGCGCCTGGCAAAAGCCGGAGCTGGTGGTGATTTCCGAATGCTTCTGGACCGCGGCGGCGCGCCATGCCGATATCGTCCTGCCTGCGACAACCTCATTTGAACGCAACGATATGACGATGACCGGCGATTACAGTAACCAGCATCTGGTGCCGATGAAGCGGGTGGTCGCGCCGCGCGATGAAGCGCGCGATGATTTCGAGGTCTTCGCCGATCTCAGCGAGCGCTGGGAAGCGGGCGGGCGGGAGCGCTTCACTGAGGGTAAAAACGATCTGCAGTGGCTGGAGACGTTTTACCAGATTGCCGCCCAGCGCGGGGCGGCGCAGCAGGTTTCCCTGCCGCCGTTCGCCCAGTTCTGGCAGGACAATCAGTTGATTGAAATGCCGGAAAATCCTGAAAACGCGCGTTTCGCCCGCTTTGCCGCCTTTAGGGCCGATCCGCTGGCGAATCCGCTGAAAACCGCCAGCGGAAAAATTGAAATTCACTCGCCGACCATCGCCGGGTTTGCTTATGCGGATTGCCCGCCGCATCCTATGTGGCTGGAGCCGGACGAGTGGCACGGCAATGCGCAGGCAGGCCAGCTTCAGGTGCTTTCCGCGCATCCGGCGCATCGCCTTCATAGCCAGCTCAACCAGACGTCGCTGCGCGAACGGTACGCGGTGGCGGGCCGTGAACCGTTAACCCTTCATCCGCAGGATGCGCAGGCGCGCAATATTGCCGATGGCGATCTGGTGCGGGTATGGAATTCACGCGGTCAGGTGCTGGCCGGCGCAGTGGTAACCGAGGGTATCCGTCCGGGGGTTATCTGCCTGCATGAAGGGGCGTGGCCGGATCTCGACGCTCAGGCGGGTATCTGCAAAAACGGTGCGGTAAACGTGCTCACCAAAGATATTCCCACCTCGCGGCTGGGCAACGGCTGCGCCGGAAATACGGCGCTGGCCTGGCTGGAAAAATATACCGGACCCGAGCTTACGCTGACGGCATTTGATCCGCCGACCAATGCATAATCCAGGTTGGATGCTGGGTTTCATCCTGCCATGCGCAGTCTTCAATGCGGAAGCCTTGCGCATGGTAGAAATTTACCGCCTGAACGTTTTTCTGATATACCTCGAGGCTGAGCCAGCCGTAGTGTTTTTTGACTTCGCCGATTAGCGCGCTGCCGATACCCTGTCTGACGGCGTCCGGCGCAACGAACAGCGCGCCGATGAAGCGGGATTCCATTACGCTGATAAAGCCCTTCAGCATGCCATCCTGTTCCCATACCCAGGTTTGGGCGGCGGGCAGATAAACGTCGCGCACTATCGCCAGGCTATCATGCCAGTAGCTTTCGGCGATAAACGGGTGCGCGTGGATCGTACTTTCCAGCCACAGCTCAAGCAGCGGGCCGGTTTCGCTAGCGTCCCAGTGGCGAATCATCCTGGCCTCCTGTGCGACAGAAACAACCGGTGACGTGGTCATTGACCAGACCGCAGGCCTGCATAAAGGAGTAGCAGATAGTGGAGCCGACAAACTTAAAGCCGCGTTTTTTCAGCGCTTTCGATAGCGCGTCAGAAGCGGGGGTGGTTGTCGGGATCTCCGCCAGCGTGGCGGCGGTCGTCACCTGCGGTTGATTGTCGACGAACGACCAGACGAAATCTGCGAAAGGTTCGCCATTTTCTTCCATTGCCAGGAAGGCGCGAGCGTTGCCGATGATGGCCTGGATTTTACCGCGGTGGCGAATAATACCGGCGTCGAGAAGCAGACGTTCAATATCTTCTTCACCCATAGCGGCGACGCGAACCGGGTCAAACTGGTGAAAAGCGTTGCGGTAGTTTTCACGCTTTTTCAGCACGGTGATCCACGATAGTCCGGCCTGCTGGCCCTCAAGGCAAATCATCTCAAACAGCTTACGGGGATTCTTTTCCGCAACGCCCCACTCGCTATCGTGATACTCAATGTATAAAGGATCCTGACTGACCCATCCGCAACGTTGCATCTGCCTCTCCCTTTTGTCATAAAAATCAGTCGTTCAACTTGACGGCTGAAAGATAAAGATAATAGTTAATACAGGGTTATTATTCCCACAGCAGGAATAGGGCACCCCATAAAAAAACACAGCAACCTTGCCGTTTCGGCTCTTTTTGGAGTCGCATTAATGATAATAAAGAAATGCAATGGCCTCCGGGGATTCCTGGTCCCGGCGTGCGTATCCGTCTGGGCGTCGTGTGTTGCCGGTGCGAATGCCTGGCAACAGGAATATATCGCTATCGATACAAAAAGTAATACAGCGGAACGCTATACATGGGACAGCGATCACCAACCGCGCTATGAAGATATTCTCGCGGAGCGGATAAATGCGGCCGACGATCCTTCAGGACTGGCATTTAATAAGGCAGTCTCCCCGGCAGATAGCGCCCGCGGGATGAGCGTCGGCTGGAATTTCTCTCTGCTCGAGGGCATGACGTCCGGTCCGGTAGCCAGTTTACATACCGATTTGACTTCGCCGTTGCTTAGCCGAAATGCCGCCGGAGCCGGCTATGTGAATACGCTGGGCTGGCGGGTCGATTACCAGAAATTATGGGGCGTACATCCGTGGGCGCAGGTGAGCTATAACCAGGGATTAACGACGGATTCTGGCGGGCCGAATCGCGCGCAGGATGGCGCCTGGCGGGACGTGACCTTTGGCGCGGATATGTCGCTTAACCCCCATATAGCCGCCTGGGCGGCGCTATCGCAGGCGGATAATGTGCCCTCCGGGGAAAACTATCTCTATTTAATGGGCGTGAGCGCCAATTTTTAATTTATTTGTATCATGTTTTATTTAATTTATTAACGTATCAGTTACAGCAGTGACGCATCTTGCAGTGATAGTGGACACTAACTTTGCAGTAAATATTTAAGGCGTGAATGTTTTGCAATGTCATTCATTCCGTCTTTTATGCATTTCATTCCGCAGTAGCGGCAGCTCATGCCTTTTTTCCCCAGGCTTACAGGGGACTTCGTTATGGTGGCGGCAGTTAATTATTCAGGACAACTGCTATGAACGCTGCAAACCGTCAATACACCCGCTGGCTCACGCTGCTCGGCACTATCATTACGCAATTTGCGCTGGGATCGGTTTATACATGGAGTTTGTTCAATAGTTCCCTTTCCGCCAAGCTGGACGAACCGGTAAGCCAGGTGGCGTTCTCATTTGGCCTGCTAAGCCTTGGTCTGGCGCTCTCCTCATCCGTGGCGGGTAAATTACAGGAACGTTTTGGCGTCAAACGCGTCACCATGGCGTCAGGCGTTCTGCTGGGCCTCGGTTTCTTCCTTACCGCTCATTCAAACAGCCTGATGATGCTGTGGCTGAGCGCGGGCCTGCTGGTGGGGCTGGCGGATGGCGCCGGCTATCTGCTCACGTTGTCAAACTGCGTCAAATGGTTCCCGGAACGTAAGGGGCTGATCTCCGCCTTTTCCATCGGTTCTTATGGGCTTGGCAGCCTGGGCTTTAAATTTATTGATTCCCATCTGCTGGCGACGGTCGGCCTTGAGAAAACCTTTATTATCTGGGGCGCTATCGTGCTGGTGATGATTGTGTTCGGCGCGACGCTGATGAAAGACGCACCGAACCATACCGCTACCGCCAACAACGGCGTCGTCGAAAACGACTTCACCCTTGCCGAATCGATGCGTAAACCACAGTACTGGATGCTGGCGGTAATGTTCCTGACCGCCTGCATGAGCGGCCTGTACGTGATTGGCGTGGCGAAAGATATTGCCCAGGGGATGGTGCACCTTGATGTGGCGACGGCAGCTAACGCGGTCACGGTGATCTCTATCGCTAACCTTAGCGGTCGCCTGGTGCTGGGGATCCTGTCTGATAAAATGTCCCGTATTCGAGTGATTACCATCGGGCAGGTTGTTTCGCTTATCGGTATGGCGGCGCTGCTGTTCGCTCCGCTGAACGCCACCACTTTCTTCGCCGCCATTGCCTGCGTGGCCTTTAACTTCGGCGGTACGATTACCGTCTTCCCGTCGCTGGTCAGCGAATTCTTTGGCCTCAATAACCTGGCGAAAAACTACGGCGTGATTTATCTCGGCTTTGGTATCGGCAGCATTTGCGGTTCCCTGATTGCGTCCCTGTTCGGCGGTTTCTACGTGACCTTCTGCGTCATCTTTGCGCTGCTGATTCTCTCTCTGGCGCTATCGACCACCATCCGCCAGCCGAAAAGTGAGATTTATCACGAAGCGCATGCCTGAAGCCGGGCGTTATCGTGGTCTCGATGATTAATCACCTAAGCTAATAGTGCCAATCCAACCAAATGTTTTGTAAATGTTTGGTTGGATCACATTCCCTCCTGATACTTTTCCCTTCCGCTGTGGTCTACTTAGCGCGCATTGTAGAGGTTTCTTATAACCAAGCTAAACGCACTTTATTAACCTGCTTACTTATATTGCTTAAGTCGGGCGGTTTTATCTCTTCGTTTTCCAGGTTTTTTGCATGAAATACATTAAAACGATGACGCAGCTGAAGCTCAGTATCTGGCTGGCGCTGTACATCGGCTGGTTTATGAACGCTGCCGTACTCTTCCGCCGCTTCGAAGGGTACGCTCAGGAATTTACCATCTGGAAAGGACTCTCAGGGGCAGTGGAACTGGTCGGGACTTTCCTGGTCACCTTCTTTCTGCTGCGTATTTTGTCGCTGTTCGGACGCCGGGTCTGGCGTATCCTCGCGACTATCGTCGTTCTATTCTCCGCTGCCGCCAGCTATTACATGACCTTCCTGAACGTGGTGATCGGCTACGGGATTATCGCCTCGGTGATGACCACCGACATCGACTTATCCAGAGAGGTGATCGGCTGGCACCTGATCCTCTGGCTGGTGCTGATGAGCGCGCTACCGCTGCTGCTTATCTGGAGCAACCGCTGCCGCTTCACGCTGCTGCGGCAAATTCGTACCCCTGGCCAGCGGATGAAGAATATTACGATCGTATTGCTGGCGGGATTGATGGTCTGGGGGCCAATCCGTTTGCTGGAGGTCCGTCAGAAGAACTTCGAGCGGAGCTCAGAGGTCGATCTGCCAAGCTACGGCGGCGTAGTGGCTAACTCCTACCTGCCGTCAAACTGGCTTTCGGCGCTGGGGCTGTACGCGTGGGCGCAGGTTGATGAGTCATCGGATACTAAATCCCTGATTAATCCGGCGAAAAAATTTACCTACGTGGCGCCCGAAGGGCTCGACGATACCTACGTGGTGTTTATCATCGGCGAAACCACCCGCTGGGATCATATGGGGATTCTGGGCTATAGCCGTAATACCACGCCTAAGCTGGCGCAGGAGAAAAACCTGGTCGCTTTTCGCGGATACTCCTGTGATACCGCGACTAAGCTGTCCCTGCGCTGTATGTTCGTCCGTCAGGGCGGGGCGGATGATAATCCGCAGCGGACGCTGAAAGAGCAGAACGTTTTTGCCGTTCTGCATCAGCTTGGCTTTACCGGCGACCTGTATGCCATGCAGAGCGAGATGTGGTTCTACAGCAACACGATGGCGAACAATATCGCCTATCGCGAGCAGATTGGCGCGGAGCCGAGTAACCGCGGCAAGAGCGTTGACGATATGCTGCTGGTGGACGAAATGAAGCGCGGTCTGGCGAAGAATCCCAATGGTAAGCATCTGATTATTCTGCATACCAAAGGGTCGCACTTTAACTATACCCAGCGCTATCCGCGCAGTTTTGCGCAGTGGCAGCCGGAGTGCGTTGGCGTCGATAATAAGTGTTCGAAGGCTGAGCTGATTAACTCGTATGATAACAGCGTGACCTATGTCGATCACTTTATTGTAAGCGTGCTGGATCAGCTGCGGGATAAGAAAGCGATTGTTTTCTATGCCGCCGACCACGGCGAGTCCATTAATGAGCGCGAGCACCTGCACGGTACGCCTCGCAAGATGGCGCCGCCGGAGCAGTTCCGCGTGCCGATGATGGTATGGATGTCGGATAAGTATCTGGCGTCTCCCGATCATGCCGCCTCTTTTGCTCGTCTGAAGCAGCAGGCAGCCATGAAGGTGCCGCGCCGCCACGTAGAGCTGTATGACACCATTATGGGCTGTCTTGGCTATACTTCGCCGGATGGCGGGATTAACCAATATAACAACTGGTGCCACGTTCCTGACGCTGCGGCGAAAAAGCCGTAGCGGAGTGGCGAGTTTCTCGCCGCTTGAGCGACTTTTTCATAATAAGGCATTGACGGGTGTGTATCGCAGCAGTAAGATGCGCCCGCATTCGGTGATTGGCGCAGCCTGGTAGCGCACTTCGTTCGGGACGAAGGGGTCGGAGGTTCGAATCCTCTATCACCGACCAAATTCAAAAGCCTGCTCAACGAGCAGGCTTTTTTGCATCTGTAGCTCTTACTGATATGCAGCATCGCCTCCGGGAAATTAGCCGCATCGCACACCGCTCCCGGGGGCGGCGCAAAGCGCCTTGCCCGGGCTACAGGTTCAGCGTCGTCTGCGGGCAGGTAGCCCGGACAGATGCGCAGCATCGCCTCCGGGAAAAGGCGCTGCTTGCTAAGAGTGTGAAAAAACGCATCCATCCTCATTTCCTGCCGCCAATTCCCTGTTTTGTGACATCTTCCATTGTATTTTTTTATATATACTCCGATCTTTTTTCGCGAAGCTTATGGATAACTTCAGCATTTTCCGCTGTGCGTTTTAACGTTCACGCTATTTATCGCTCACATATTGGTCACATCGCAAGAAATTTTTACCATTTCCTGGAATTGCTTATGACTGCCTGTTGAAAAATATAAAGGGCTTTATTCTGTCTATTGGCCGCTAGCATAAATTTCTCTGCTGGAAATAGCGCATTGCACTTTTTTTAATCTTTGCCTGCCGATTCTCACCCCGGATGTAAAACCAGGTTGGCTGTATTGACGTTTCCCCATTCTGTTGACAGATTGTAGGGCATGAGGGGCATTTCATGGAGAATCCGTACTGCAACTCAGTCGTTTTTGCGAAAGGAATCCCCATCTCTCTCAACGCTTTCGGGCACCACCGACCGGACCGGGTATATTCTAAATAGTTCGAGCTGCGGGAAGGCGGCAAGCTTGAGAATCCCCAGGAGCATAGATGGCTATGTGACTGGAGCGATCGAGCGCAGCCAACGCATCCGTAGTTCGAAATATGACGAATAAAAATAAATAAAGGTCTGGCGGATATATGCAAACAACATCACATTTGGAGCAGAATAATGAGTATTTCCTTGAAGAAATCAGGGATGCTGAAGCTTGGTCTGAGCCTGGTTGCCATGACCGTCGCAGCAAGCGTACAAGCGAAGACCCTGGTTTATTGTTCAGAAGGTTCGCCGGAAGGCTTTAACCCACAGCTCTTCACCTCTGGTACCACCTATGACGCCAGCTCAGTGCCAATTTATAACCGCCTGGTAGAATTCAAAACCGGCACCACGGAAGTTATTCCGGGCCTGGCGGAGAAATGGGAAGTTAGTGAAGACGGAAAAACCTATACTTTCCATCTGCGTAAAGACGTGAAGTGGCAGGATAACAAAGATTTTAAACCGACCCGCACGCTGAACGCCGATGACGTCGTTTTCTCATTCGACAGACAAAAAAATACCAATAACCCGTACCACAAAGTGTCTGGCGGCAGCTATGAATATTTTGAAGGCATGGGATTACCAGACCTGATTAGCGAAGTGAAGAAAGTGGACGATAATACCGTCCAGTTCGTGCTGACCCGTCCGGAATCGCCGTTCCTTGCCGACCTCGCTATGGACTTCGCCTCTATTCTGTCAAAAGAGTATGCCGATAACATGCTGAAAGCCGGTACGCCGGAGAAAGTGGACCTCAACCCAATCGGTACCGGTCCGTTCCAGCTGCTGCAGTATCAAAAAGACTCCCGTATTCTCTATAAAGCCTTCCCGGGTTACTGGGGCACTAAGCCGAAAATCGATCGCCTGGTCTTCTCCATCACCCCTGATGCTTCCGTGCGCTACGCTAAGCTGCAGAAAAATGAATGCCAGATCATGCCGTACCCGAACCCGGCAGACATCGCGCGCATGAAGGAAGACAAAAATATCACCCTGCTGGAACAGCCGGGTCTGAACGTCGGCTACCTCTCTTTCAACACCGAGAAGAAGCCGCTGGATGATGTCAAAGTTCGTCAGGCGCTGACCTACGCGGTAAACAAAGAAGCGATTATCAAAGCCGTTTATCAGGGCGCCGGCCAGGCCGCGAAGAACCTGATCCCGCCGACCATGTGGGGCTATAACGACGACATTAAAGACTACACCTACGATCCAGAAAAAGCGAAAGCGCTGCTGAAAGAGGCGGGACTGGAAAAAGGCTTTACCATCGACCTGTGGGCGATGCCGGTACAGCGTCCGTATAACCCGAACGCGCGCCGTATGGCTGAGATGATTCAGGCCGACTGGGCTAAAGTTGGCGTCCAGGCCAAGATCGTGACCTTCGAGTGGGGTGAATACCTCAAGCGCGCGAAAGCGGGCGAGCACCAGACCGTAATGATGGGCTGGACCGGCGACAACGGGGATCCGGATAACTTCTTCGCGACCCTGTTTAGCTGCGCCGCGGCAAAAGACGGTTCTAACTACTCCCGCTGGTGCTACAAGCCGTTTGAAGACTTGATTCAACCGGCTCGCGCTACCGACGACCACAACAAGCGTATTGAGCTGTACAAACAGGCTCAGGTTGTGATGCACGACCAGGCGCCGGCGCTGATCGTCGCTCACTCCACCGTCTATGAGCCGGTGCGTAAAGAGGTCAAAGGCTACGTGGTCGATCCATTAGGTAAACACCACTTCGATAACGTCTCTATCGAATAATAACAGCGTGTTTCCCCTCTCCCCGCCTTGGGGAGAGGGAATTGACATTTGTGAGCAATACAGACGTCCTGTCACCAGGCGGGTCGTCACTAGAGAGAATCCGGGTTATGTTGCAGTTCATTCTCCGACGTTTGGGACTTGTCATCCCGACATTTATCGGTATTACCCTTCTCACTTTTGCCTTCGTTCATATGATTCCCGGCGACCCGGTGATGATTATGGCGGGCGAACGTGGTATTTCCCCTGAACGTCACGCGCAGCTGCTGGCCGAGATGGGCCTTGATAAACCGATGTGGCAGCAGTACGTCAACTATATTTGGGGCGTGATGCACGGTGATTTGGGCATCTCGCTGAAAAGCCGTATTCCGGTCTGGGAAGAGTTCGTACCGCGCTTTAAAGCCACGATGGAGCTGGGCGTCTGCGCGATGATTTTTGCCGTCATTGTCGGTATCCCGGTGGGCGTGCTGGCGGCGGTTAAGCGCGGCTCTATCTTCGACCACACCTCCGTTGGCCTCGCGCTGACCGGCTACTCTATGCCCATCTTCTGGTGGGGCATGATGCTAATCATGCTGGTGTCGGTGCAGCTCAATCTGACGCCGGTTTCCGGGCGTATCAGCGATACCGTCTTCCTTGACGATACCCTGCCGTTGACCGGATTTATGCTGATCGATACCGCGATTTGGGGCGAGCCGGGCGACTTTATTGATGCGGTAATGCATATGATCCTGCCCGCAGTGGTGCTGGGGACGATTCCCCTGGCGGTGATCGTGCGTATGACCCGTTCGTCGATGCTGGAAGTGCTGGGTGAGGATTATATCCGTACCGCGCGCGCGAAAGGCCTGACGCGGATGCGGGTAATCATCGTGCATGCTTTACGTAACGCGATGCTGCCGGTGGTCACGGTTATCGGCCTGCAGGTCGGTACGCTGCTGGCGGGGGCTATCCTGACCGAAACCATCTTCTCCTGGCCGGGCCTTGGCCGCTGGCTGATTGATGCGCTGCAGCGCCGCGACTATCCGGTGGTGCAGGGCGGGGTGCTGCTGGTGGCGACGATGATTATTCTCGTCAACCTGCTGGTCGACCTATTGTACGGCGTGGTGAACCCGCGTATCCGGCATAAGAAGTAAGGGGCCATCATGTCACAAGTTACTGAAAATAAAGTTGTCGCCGCGCCGGTGCCAATGACCCCGTTGCAGGAGTTCTGGCACTATTTTAAACGTAATAAAGGCGCCGTCGTGGGGCTGGCCTATGTCGCGGTGATGATCATCATCGCCGTCTTCGCCAACTTCCTCGCGCCTTACAATCCGGCGGATCAGTTCCGCGATGCGCTGCTGGCTCCGCCGTTCTGGCAGGAGGGCGGCAGCATGTCCCACCTGCTTGGCACCGATGACGTTGGCCGCGATATCCTGTCGCGCCTGATGTACGGCGCGCGCCTGTCGCTGCTGGTAGGCTGTCTGGTCGTTGTGCTATCGCTGATCCTCGGTGTGGTACTCGGTCTTGTCGCGGGCTATTTTGGCGGCGTGATTGACTCGGTCATTATGCGCGTTGTCGACATTATGCTGGCCCTGCCAAGTCTGCTGTTGGCGCTGGTGCTGGTGGCCATCTTCGGCCCGTCGATCGTCAATGCATCAATAGCGCTGACCTTTGTCGCCCTGCCGCACTACGTGCGTCTGACCCGCGCGGCGGTGCTGGTAGAGGTGAACCGCGATTACGTCACCGCTTCCCGCGTGGCGGGGGCTGGCGCGATGCGTCAGATGTTCATCAACATTCTTCCTAACTGCCTTGCGCCGCTGATTGTTCAGGCGTCTCTGGGCTTCTCTAACGCCATTCTCGATATGGCCGCTCTTGGCTTCCTTGGCATGGGTGCGCAGCCGCCGACACCGGAGTGGGGCACGATGCTCTCCGACGTGTTGCAGTTCGCGCAGAGCGCCTGGTGGGTCGTCACCTTTCCCGGTGTCGCTATCCTGCTGACGGTGCTGGCATTTAACCTGATGGGTGACGGTCTGCGTGACGCGCTCGATCCCAAACTGAAGCAGTAAGAGGTTCGAGATGGCGTTATTAAATGTAGATAAACTCTCGGTGCACTTCGGCGACGAAGGGACGCCGTTCCGCGTCGTAGATCGCGTGAGCTACAGCGTAAATCAGGGCGAAGTGGTTGGTATCGTCGGCGAGTCCGGTTCGGGTAAATCGGTTAGCTCTTTGGCGATTATGGGGCTGATTGACTATCCCGGCCGGGTGATGGCTGAAAAGCTGGAGTTTAACGGTCGCGACCTGAAGCGCATTTCCGAAAAAGAGCGCCGCCAGCTGGTGGGCGCGGAAGTGGCGATGATCTTCCAGGACCCGATGACCAGCCTGAATCCGTGCTATACCGTCGGCTACCAGATTATGGAAGCCATTAAGGTGCACCAGGGCGGCAACAAGAAAACCCGCGTGCAGCGGGCGATTGATCTGCTGACGCTGGTCGGTATCCCCGACCCGGCTTCGCGTCTTGATGTCTATCCGCATCAGCTTTCCGGCGGTATGAGCCAGCGCGTGATGATTGCGATGGCCATCGCCTGTCGGCCAAAGCTGCTGATTGCCGATGAACCCACGACGGCGCTGGATGTGACTATCCAGGCGCAGATCATTGAGCTGCTGCTGGAGCTGCAGCAAAAAGAGAATATGGCGCTGATCCTGATCACCCACGATCTGGCGCTGGTGGCCGAAGCGGCGCACAAAATCATCGTCATGTACGCGGGGCAGGTGGTGGAAACCGGCGACGCGCAGGATATCTTCCGCGCGCCTCGCCACCCCTATACGCAGGCGCTGCTGCGCGCGCTGCCGGAGTTCGCTCAGGATAAAGCGCGCCTTGCCTCGCTGCCGGGTGTGGTGCCGGGTAAATACGACCGTCCGAACGGCTGTTTGCTCAATCCGCGCTGCCCCTATGCGACAGACAAATGCCGCAGTGAAGAACCTGAGCTGAACCTGCTTAACGGCGGTCGCCAGTCGAAATGTCATTACCCACTTGATGATGCCGGGAGGCCTGGGCTATGAGTACGCATGAGGCCATCACGCAACAGCCTCTGTTGCTGGCCACCGATCTGAAAAAATACTACCCGGTGAAGAAGGGGCTGTTTGCGCCGGAACGCCTGGTCAAAGCGCTGGACGGCGTTTCGTTTACCCTTGAACGCGGTAAAACGCTGGCGGTGGTAGGGGAGTCTGGCTGCGGCAAGTCGACGCTCGGTCGTCTGCTGACGATGATTGAAATTCCCACCGGCGGCGAGCTTTACTACCAGGGACAGGACCTGTTGAAGCACGATCCGCAGGCGCAGAAGCTGCGCCGGCAGAAAATCCAGATTGTGTTCCAGAATCCCTACGGTTCGCTTAACCCGCGTAAAAAGGTGGGGCAGATTCTCGAGGAGCCGCTGCAGATCAACACCAGCTTGAGCAAAGAGCAGCGCCGGGAGAAGGCGCTGGCGATGATGGCGAAAGTGGGTCTGAAAACCGAACATTACGACCGTTATCCGCATATGTTCTCCGGCGGCCAGCGTCAGCGTATCGCGATTGCCCGCGGTCTGATGCTGGACCCGGACGTGGTGATTGCCGATGAACCGGTCTCCGCGCTGGACGTTTCGGTGCGCGCGCAGGTGCTGAACCTGATGATGGATTTACAGCAGGATCTGGGGCTTTCTTACGTCTTCATCTCTCACGATTTGTCGGTCGTGGAGCATATCGCTGATGAAGTCATGGTGATGTATCTGGGCCGCTGCGTGGAGAAAGGGACGAAGGATCAAATCTTCAATAACCCGCAGCATCCGTACACTCAGGCGCTGCTGTCAGCCACGCCGCGTCTGAATCCGGATGACCGCCGCGAGCGTATCAAGCTCACCGGCGAGCTGCCGAGCCCGCTGAATCCGCCGCCGGGATGCGCGTTTAACGCCCGCTGTCGCCGCCGTTTTGGCCCATGTACCCAGCTTCAACCGCAGTTGAAAGACTACAGCGGCCAGCTGGTGGCCTGCTTTGCGGTCGACCAGGATCAAAACGGCGAGAAGCCGCTGAGCTGATCCAGGTAACCGATAATCAAAGCCGAAGCCTGTGCTTCGGCTTTTTTTAGCCCGGACTCAGCGCTGTTGGAACAAACCTACAACGAACAATGCTGGCACCCTACGCCAGTACAATAGTTATTGCGGGAGAGCGAGATAACTACATGAAAATATTTTGTTTTATCTTCGTTCTTTCTTTGGTTGGAGCGGATAAGCAGCAAAGGTGATTCATGAAGTTGTTCCTTGTTGTTCGGTCAACGCTTTATATTCCTGGTTTTTGGCTAACATCCTGAGCTATTTATTTTGCGCCACGGTGTTATTTATTATTTTAATTAAGCGTGGCAGGTGATTACTAAAGACATTAAAAAATATTAAAATGTTTTCTCTTTCGTATTCAGTCGGCGCGTATTACACGGTTTTTAAAAGTTAAACGGCATAAAAAACTACGGTCTGCTGATAGCCCGGCAGGTTGCGGGGGGATTGATGACGCTGCCGCCCAAAAAATGGGGCTATCATTTTGAAAAAGAGCTGTTAGTGTAGCCGCACTACCGCTATGGAATTAAACCAGTCAGGCTTATTCAAAATAATCAAATTAATACTAAAGTTAGCGTATCGTGACGGGCGTAACTCCCCAAAAAACAACCCATTAAACTATGCTCTGGCGGCATAGCATGACAATTAAAACAGATTAAATATGATGTATTTAAAATCATGAGGTTATCTATGAACCATTATGATGATTTGCAGCGCTTTAAGGAAAAGACGCGGACACACAGTCTCCCATTCAAGGACCTCTCATCAGAAACCGGCGCCGGTGAAAAAGGCGATTGGGTTATTCTCAATCAGCTTATTCCTGCGGAGCAAGCATCCTCTTTGGCTATGGGAGGATCGGTATCTTTACCCCTGCCGCAGCTGGTGCCGGCCAATATGTTTCATCAGGTGGAGCGGACAGCCATTCAGACCGCGCCGGCGGCATCGTCGGTTGCGCCGTCGGTAATGATTCCCGACCCTGTCGCCCCATCCGCGCCGCAGCCTGTTCCCGCGGTGAGTCATATTGCTCCGGTTGCCGTAGAACCGATAGTGCAGGCAGGCGAGGCCGCGACCGGGCAAGCGTTCCGGACAGCCGTATCGCAACCTGTTGCGCCGCTATCTGACCACGTGCCAGCTCCGGCTGTCAGACCTCGCCCGGCGATAGCGCCGACGGTGGACGGTTTTGCCCATCTCTTTGCGGCAAAAACGGTGGCGCCAGCGGCGAAAGATAAAGATCAGCCCCTGAAATCACTCTTAGAAAGGATTGCGACATGCCGTTGATCTGCGTGTGTTCGCCGAAAGGCGGCGTAGGAAAGACGACCCTGGCGGCAAACCTGGCTTGGGCGTTGGCCCGCGCAGGCAGCAAAGTCCTCGCTCTGGATTTTGATGTGCAGAACGCGCTGCGCCTGCATTTTGGCGTGCCTCTCGGCGATGAGCGTGGGTATGCCGCAAAAGCGCTGGAGCTCCATGACTGGAGCCAGTGCGTGTTAAGCGCCGGCAGCAATATTTTCGTTTTGCCCTACGGCGAGGTGAGCGAGGCGCAGCGACAGGCGTTCGATGAGCGTCTGACCCATGACGCGCATTTCCTGACGCGCGGGCTGGCGGCACTGCTTAACTACCCTGGGCTGATTACCGTTGCCGACCTGCCGCCGGGTCCTTCACCCGCGCTAAAGGCGCTGACTTCGCTGGCCGACATGCATCTGGTACCGCTGCTGGCGGATACCGCATCGATGTCCGCATTGTCGCACGTGGAAAAGCAGCGCCTGACCGGAGGCGCTCTCAACGCTAAACACGGTCACTATTTTGTGATTAACCAGAGCGATAACCGTCGCCAGGTCAGTCGCGATGTCACGGCGTTGATGGAAGAAAAGCTGGGCGATCGTCTGCTGGGCATTATTCATCGTGATGAAAGCGTGGTGGAGGCAAATGCCTCCCAGAAGTCGATCCTCGACTTTAACTCATCCTCCGCAGCCGCCTTTGATATTGAAATTATTGCCAAAAAAATCTCTGCGCAGTTGGGTATCAATATCGGCGACGGCACGGTGCACAGCCAGCCTCGCAGGTCAGGTCTTTAATTTAACTGCAGGGCTGCTGAATGAAAAAAACGCTTTTCTGGGCGCTGGTACTGGTGCTTGCGCCCATTGCCGTGCTGGTGGTGATTACGCCGATGGACAGCCAAAAGCAGTCTATTTTTGGCCTGCTGAGCATCGGTATTCTCTTTGTTATGGGTTTCAGTAAAAACCGCAGCGTTTCCGTCATTATGGTGGTGACATCGCTGTTGATGTCGACCCGTTATATGTATTTTCGTCTGACGCAGACCCTGCATTTCAACTCCACCATCGAAGCGATTCTGGGAATGGGGTTGTTTCTGGCGGAAGTCTATATCTGGGTGATGTTGCTGCTGAACTACCTGCAAACGGTCTGGCCGCTGAAGCGTGAAATCGTCCCGTTGCCCGATGATATGAGCCAGTGGCCGACGGTAGATATCTATATTCCCAGCTATAACGAACCGCTTGAAGTGGTGCGTGATACCGTGCTCGCTGCGCAATGTATTGATTATCCAAAAGATAAATTAAAAATCTATTTGCTGGATGACGGCAAGCGTAACGAATTCGCGGTATTCGCCGCCGACGTTGGGGTAGGGTATATCACCCGCAACGATAACAAACACGCCAAGGCAGGCAACCTCAACCACGCGATGACGCTAACCAACGGCGAGCTGATCTGCGTTTTTGACTGCGACCACGTGGCAACCCGCGTCTTCTTGCAGGCAACGGTGGGGGGATTCCTCAAAGACCCGATGCTGGCGCTGGTGCAGACGCCGCACTATTTTTACTCGCCGGATCCCTTCGAGCGCAATCTCTCCGTCGGCCGCAATATTCCCAACGAAGGGATGCTGTTTTATGGTCCGATTCAGCAGGGAAACGACAACTGGAATGCGACCTTCTTCTGCGGTTCCTGCGCGGTTATTCGCCGCGCTGCGCTGGAGCAGATCGGTGGCTTTGCGGTTGAGACCGTCACCGAAGACGCCCATACCGCGCTGAAGTTCCAGCGTCTGGGCTGGAAATCGGCGTTCCTGGATATTCCTCTGGCGGCAGGTTTGGCTACCGAACGCCTGGTGGTGCACGTCATTCAGCGTACCCGCTGGGCCCGCGGGATGACGCAAATTTTCCGTCTGGATAACCCGCTACTTGGCCGTGGGCTAACGTTCCAGCAGCGTCTGTGTTACCTCAGCGCCATGCTCTATTATCAGTTCGCTCTGCCGCGCGTGGTCTTTGTCACCGCACCGCTGGCCTATCTGCTGTTCAACCTGAATATCATCTACTCCTCGGCGAGCCTGATTGTTTCCTACGCGCTGCCGCATCTGTTCCTCGCGATCTATGTCGGATCGCGCATGAACGGCCGCTATCGCTACAGTTTCTGGGGCGAAATCTACGATATCGTGCTGGCCTTCCACCTGGTACTGCCAACGCTGGTCACCATGATTTTCCCCAAACGCGGAAAATTCAACGTGACCGATAAAGGCGGCCTGCTGGACGTGGGCTACTTCGACTTTACCGTCGTCAGGCCACACCTGGTCGTCGCCTGCCTGCTGGGCCTGGGAGTGGTGGTTGGTATCGTCCGCGCCATCGGTCACGACTATTTTGGCTCAGACCCGAACGTTATCGCGCTGAACGTCGGTTGGGGGATTTATAGCCTGATTTTCCTGCTGGCCGCCATTGCCGTGGCGCGCGAAACCCGTCAGGTACGAAAAACGATTCGTATTGATGTCGATATCCCGGTGCTTATCCACTACACCAGCGGCATTGTCTCCCGCAGCCACACCGCAGATCTGTCCATGGGCGGTTGCCGCGTAAGCGCGCCGGATAAGCGTCACCTGGAGGATGAAATCGAAGAGATTGAGCTAATTCTTCAGTCCGGAGCGATTTCGATCCCGGTACGCCAGGTCACCGCTGACGATCGGTTTATCCGCCTGCAATTTGATGAAAACATTCAGCTTTCCCGTCGCCGTGAACTGGTGCGGGTGGTGCTGGCCCGCGCCGATGCGTGGATTAATCCGCCGCGCCCGCAGGACAACCCGTTCCGCTCTTTCGCCACGATTTTACGCTGCGTATTTGAACTCTTCTGGCTGACGTGGAAGACGCGCCGCAGCCAGCGTCGTCAGCCCTCTGCGGCAAACCCCGCGCAGGAGGATGGCAGTCTATGAAATCCTTAACGACGCTCGCTCTGCTGGTTGGAGTGCTCTCTGCGCCAGCGCTGCACAGCGAGGAGATGCCCGCAGATTCATTGCCGGAGCTTAACTTTCCGCTTCCAGATGCGGCTGCGAACAGCGCATCGGCGCCCGCTAGCGAAGCGAATTCACCGGCGACGACGGAAGCCGCGTCGGCAAACGCCGCTCAGCCGGATTCGCTACCCGCGCTGCCGCCGATAACGCCTGTTGTCCCTGATACGGTACCGCTTACGCCGATCGTTGGCGGCAATCTTAACCTGATGCAGATGGGCATGCCGGACGGCATTATCCTCAGCGGTGGACAAAATCAGGGCGGCGCCAGCTTTACGCTCCCCTCCGATCAGGTGGTCACCCACGCCCAGCTGATGCTGGAGGTCAAGGTTTCGCCGGAGATGGCGTCCCGCAACGCCACGCTGCAATTAATGCTCAACGGCCAGCCGCTCGGCACCTTGCCGCTGGGGGCTGATGGCGAGGATATTTCGCACTACCAGCTGGATATCCCGGCGGCGCTGATGGTGTCCAGCAACAACCTGAGCTTTAAGATTAACGACGGCGATGCGCTGCAGTGCCGGCTCGATATTCACGACACCTCGCGGGTAACCATTCTGCCCGGCTCCCACTTTAGCTGGGAGAGCCAGCAGCTCAATATCAGCAACGATTTGGGCCACTTCCCGCGCCCGTTTTTCGACCGTATGCAGATGACGCCAGCGGATATCGCTATCGCGTATCCGGAGAAACCAACGGCGGATATTTTCAGCGCAGCGGCGCTGGTGTCGTCATGGCTGGGTATTCAGGCCGACTATCGCGGTATCGCTTTTGACGCGCTGCGCGATCGCCTGCCCGAGAAACACGGGATTATCATCGGTCATCCCGGGGATCGGGTGGGCGGCCTGACGCTGCCGCAAACCGACAAACCGCTGCTGCGGATCGTGGAAAATCCCGGTAATCCGGCTTATAAGCTGCTGCTGATCGTCGGCCAGAATGACGCCGCACTGCGCATGGCCGCGTGGCGCCTGACCCGCGGCGATTTCGCCCCGCAGACGGCCAGCATGACCGTGGATCCGCAGGCGATTCCCGTCGGCAAGCCCTACGATGCGCCGCGCTGGATCGCCACCGATCGTCCGGTAAAAATCAGCGAGCTGATCCGTCAGGATCAAAGTATGACCGTCAGCGGCGTGTGGCATGAACCGCTGCGCGTGGCCTTTCGCGCCGCGCCGGATCTTTATCTGTGGGATGGAGAAACTATCCCCCTGCAAATTGGCTATCGTTTCCCGTCGGAGAACTGGATTAACGAGGATAAGTCGCTGCTGAGCGTGACGCTGAACAACACCTTCCTTAATAATCTACCGATGAACAAACAGGGGCCGCTGGAGAAGCTCTGGCGGCATCTGGGCGGCGACGCGCGTCAGGAACGGTTTACTATCCCGCTGGCGCCGTATCTGATTTACGGTGATAACCAGCTGTCGCTCTATTTCAACCTGGTGCCGAAGGATAACGCGCCCTGTTCGCTCCTGCTGAACAGCACTATCAAGAGTCGAATCACCGACGATTCGTGGATCGATTTGAGCGGTACGCGGCACTTCTCGCTGCTGCCGAATCTTTCCTATTTTGTCGGCGCTTCGTTCCCGTTCTCCCGGTTAGCGGATTATTCGCAAACTACGCTGCTGCTGCCGGAACAGCCTTCGGAAACCCAGGTGGCGATGATGCTGAATCTGGCAGCCCGTTCGGGTAATTCAACCGGCAAAGCGTTAGCCAACAACCGCGTAATATTGGGCGTTCCTGACGGCGGCGCCAATGCGCCGCTGCTGCGCGATCGCGACGTGCTGGCGGTCAGTTCCCTCGAGCAACAAGGGTTTAACCAGCGCCTGCTGGCCCATTCCCCCTACGCCCCGGTCGATAACCTGCTGAGCGTACGTGAACCGACGCTGTGGGAAAAGATTCAGCGCAGGCTGAGCGGCGACTGGGCTTCTGACGGCGTCGATGCCGACCGCTATTTCTCCTCCAGCAGCGCCTGGCGCGGTTTTATCAGCTATCGCTCACCGTGGAACCCGCAGCGGGTGGTGGTGGTGGCGATGGCCAGCAGCGACGATCAGCTGGCGAAACTGGAAGACGATCTTAATTCCCCGCGTATCAATGCCGGTATTCGCGGCGATACGGCAGTGATCACCAGCGATAACGGCGTGCGTAGCTTCCAGGTCAGCACGCCGTTCCCCAGCGGCCAGATGCCGTGGTACATGATGGCGGTATGGTACGCCAATCAGCACTCCGGGCTGCTGGCGGTGCTGGGGTTGATTATGACATCGATTCTGGGTCTGGCGCTGACCGCCATGTTTAAACGTCATGCTCGTAAGCGCCTGGATTCGGGAGAGAGCCAATGAAAAGAGCCAGCAGAATGAATACCCATGCAGCCCGTCAATTTTCTACGCTGTGCCTGTCCGGCGCGCTGACGCTTGGCGCATTCGGCGGAGCGCACGCGGCGGGTAACGATGCCGCGCTACAAGCGTTGTTCGCACAGGCCAACTACTGGCACGAAAAATCGCATGACGAACTGGCGATGGAATCGCTGCAAAAAGTGCTATCGGTGGATGCCAACAACGCTCAGGCGCTGTACCTGATGGCGCTATGGGCGCAGCAGGGGGGCAATCTGCAGGCCGCAGCCCAGTGGCGGGCGCGGCTGGAGAAAGCGGCGCCCGACAGCCCCGGACTACAGGATCTGGATAGCGCAAAAAAAATGGCGCAGGTGCCGCAGGGACAGCTCACTCTGGCCAGACAGCAGGCGCGCAGCGGCAATGTTCCCGCCGCGCTGGCGACCTGGCGGAGTATGTTTAACGGCAACGTTCCGCCTTCCGGGCTGGCGGCCGAATACTATATGACCATGGCCAGCGACAAGGCGCTCTACCCACAGGCGTTGAGCGAACTACGTCAATACGTCGCGCAGCATCCGCAGGAGAACGCGCCGCGCGTTGCCCTGGGCAAAGTGCTCACCTGGCGCGAAGAGACCCGCCGGGAAGGCATCGCCATGCTGGAGCCGATGGCCAGCGGCAGCAAAGAAGCCGATAGCGGGCTGCGTCAGGCGCTGCTGTGGCTGGGGCCGCAGCTGGGGGATGAGCCGTTTTACGACACCTGGATGCAGCGTCATCCGCAGGATACTGAAGTCCAGAACTACTTTCGCGAACGGCGCAGCGGCCAGGCGCGCGGCCAGGGCTATTCTGACCTCAACAGCGGCAATACCGCCGCGGCGAAGCAGCAGTTTGAACAGGTTCTGCAAAGCAACCCGCAGGACGCTGACGCGCTGGCCGGTATGGGCTATATCGCCCAGCGCAGCGGCGATTTTCAGGCGGCCTCTCAGTATTTGAGCCGGGCGGCGGATCTCGGCGGCGATGGCTCGGAAACCCGTCGTCAGCAGGCGGCGGATGCGCTGTTTTACGGGCAGCTCGCCCAGGCGCAGCAGGCTTACAAGCAAGGGAATATTAGCCAGGCGCTGGCGCTCTCTGCGCCGCTGGCGCAGCAGAGCGGGACGCAGGGCACGGCGGCGAAGCTGTTCCGCGCCGACGTTCTGCGCCATAACAAAGATTTGCCGCAGGCCGAACAAACGCTACGGGCGCTGCTCAACGACCAGCCGCAAAACGGCCCGGCGCGGGAGAATCTCTATTACGTTCTGCGCGAACAGAATAAAACGGCGGAAGCGCAGGCGATGCTGCGCACGCTGCCGGAAAGCCTGCAGCAAAAACTGCAGCCGCGGGTGGTCATCGGACAGCCCGGCGATTCGCTGCGTCGCCAGGCGCAGGAGCAGGCCAGCGCCGGTAACGTGACGGCGGCTATCGCCATGCTGCGCCAGGGGCTTTCTCGCTATCCGGACGATGCGTGGATGCGCCTCGATCTGGCCCGTATGCTGCAAAAAGCCGGTAACGACGGTGAGGCAAATGCGGTTATGGGCGCCGCCTGGCGTCCCGGCGCCGGCGCCAGCTCGCTGTACGCTGCGGCACTTTTTGCCAGCGAGAAC
Organism: Klebsiella sp. S69; assembly: GCF_016516145.1. Taxonomy (NCBI): domain Bacteria; kingdom Pseudomonadati; phylum Pseudomonadota; class Gammaproteobacteria; order Enterobacterales; family Enterobacteriaceae; genus Klebsiella; species Klebsiella sp. S69. The sequence goes on from NZ_JACVUU010000014.1 coordinate 95,621, forward strand.
GGCGGCTGGCAGCAGGCGCAAACCCTGCTGGCAAGAATTCCCCCCGCCAGTCAGACCAGCCAGATGCGCGACCTGAAACAACGGGTGAACTACAACCTGCAGCTGGCGATGGCGGAGAGCTATCTGGCGCAGGGCAATACCGTTGCCGCTGCTAATACGCTCAGGACGATGACCGCAACGCCGCCTGAAGCCCCGGCGGATGTCGGTAAACTGGCGCGGCTGCTGGCCCAGAGTGGTGATGTCACCACCGCGGTATCGCTGGTGCGCAACAATATTAACGGCGGTATCTCAGGTAATGCCGGGGATTATGCCGATCAGGTGACGGTACTTAACCAGGCGGGCCTGACAACCGAAGCGCAGAGTCTGCTCACTAACCCGCAGCTGCAGGCAAGCAGTACGCCGACGCAGCTGGCCAGTATTCGCAACGGTTATGTGATTAACGAAGCGGACCATCTGCGCGAGCAGGGCAACTACGCGGCAGCGTATGACAGGCTGATGGGCGCGATGCAGAACGACCCGCAAAATACCGATCTGATGTTCGCTATGGCGCGGCTCTATCAGAGCGGCAAAATGAACAAAGAGGCCGGTGTCGTCTATGACTATCTGATGACCCGCGATACGCCGACGCAGGATGCGCGCAGCGGGGCTATTGATGTCGCACTCTCGGCGGGGAATAGCGAACGGGCGGCGCAGCTGGCGGGTGGACTGCGCCCGGATAACTCGCCGGACCGCTTGCTGCTGCTGGCGCGCGTTGCCGAGTCGCAGGGGCATCATCAGCAGGCGATGACTTACCTGCGCAGCGCCCGCGGCAGGCTGCTGGGACAACAGAGCAGCAATGGCGCGCAAACGCCGACCGTGGGCGGCGCGCTGGCGGCGGATAATCCGTTTGTCGGCGTCTCGCGTACCCCCGGGGCGACGCGTGCGGCCTCCGCCTACGGGCAATATATGCCGTGGCAGGTCTCTCAGGTATCGACCGGGGATGGCGGCGCGCTGCCGGGGATCCAGCGCACCGATCTGCCGGTCGAAACCGCCCAGACCCGGATGCTGCGCCAGGTGGATACCATGATGGAGACGTTGCAGGAAAAAACCGGCACCTGGCTGCAGGGGGGCATGGAGGTTCGCGGTCGCGACGGCGAATCCGGCACCAGTAAGCTCAGCGAGATAAAAACCCCGCTCACCTGGTCCTCATCGCCGTTTGGTGATTCGCGTTTCGATTTTACCGTTACGCCGATTACGCTGAACGCGGGGACGGCGACCGGCGACGCCTGGCGGCGTTACGGCGCGAACCCGCTATCCAATGCAGTCTCCAATATGATTTCCACCGCGACCAGCGAGCAGGCGGCGATTGCGGCGATGACCGCGACCGAGCGCACGACGTACTTTGCCAACAATCCGGGGGCAGAAGCCTTGAGCGGTTTGGGCACGCTCAAGGCCTCTGACTTTAACGCCACCACCAGCAGCGGCATGGAGAATCTGGCGAAACTCGGAACTTACGATTCCGGGCAGGTCGCCAGCTATCTGGCCTCTTCCAGCCTGAAGCCGAATGTCGATCAGGCGAGCGGCTCAACCGATTCACAAAAAGCCAACGGCGTGGAGCTGGCTCTGGCGCTGAGCGGCGACGAATACCGCGTCGATATCGGCAGCACGCCGCTGGGCCAGGATCTAAATACCGTGGTGGGCGGCGTAAAGTGGTCGCCGAAGCTGACCAACTATCTGTCGTTGATTTTTACCGGCGAGCGTCGGTCGCTGACCGACAGTCTGCTCTCCTGGGTAGGGCTGAAGGATTCCTATTCCGGCAAGACCTGGGGGCAGGTGACCAAAAACGGCGGTACCCTGCAGCTAAGCTATGACGACGGCGATGCCGGTTTCTACGTCGGCGGCGGGGGCTATAGCTACCTGGGACAAAACGTCGCCAGCAATACCAGCATAAACGCCAACGCCGGAGTTTATTTGCGGCCTTACCACGATGAGTATCGTCAGCTGCAGACCGGGTTGAGCATGAGTTACATGGATTACTCGAAAAACCTGAGCTACTTCACCTACGGGCAAGGGGGCTACTTCAGCCCGCAGAACTACGTCAGCGTATCGCTGCCGGTGAGCCTGACGGAAAAATATGACAACTGGACGATGAAACTTGGCGGCTCGGTGGGCTATCAATCCTATAGCCAGGATAAGAGCGCTTATTTCCCGACTAACGCCGGGTGGCAGCAGGCCCTCGAGACCGCAGTGAGCAACGGTTTTGCCAAAGAAGCCTACTATTCAGCCACTTCGAAGAGCGGTATCGGCTATACCCTACGCGCCGGCGCAGATTACAAAGTCAACAAACAAATGACGCTCGGTGGTCAGGTTGGCTATGACACCTTCGGCGATTATAACGAGAGCACCGCTGGTCTCTATATCCGCTACATGCTGGGAGATAACTGATCGTGACGGACAATAATAACGCGCAGGTTATGACGTGGTTTCAGCAGCAGCAAACACCTGCCGGATGGTTCGATCTGCTGCTCATTATGGTTGATGGGATGGTCAACAACGCGGGTGAGCTGGAGAGCCAGCCCTTTCTGCGGCAGATGGGCGAGGCGCTGGCCGATGAACATCCGCTGCCGGAGTCTGAGACTCTCGGCCAGCTGGAGACCAACATGAATGCGCTGCTAAGCCGCTTTCAGTGGGGCTTCGTCAGCGTCGAGGTGAACGATGAAGGCCTGCGATTACGCCATCAGGCTCTGCCGGTCAGCCGCGATGAAGCGCGGCGCATCCGCTGGTGTAATGCATTTTGTGCCATACTCGAGGGGCTCTATTCCCGCTGGTTACAGGGACAGGGCGGCGCGGCGCACGTGGTTTTACAGCGTGAGCGGCTGTTTTCAGTCTCTGACGTTCAGTTTCTTTACTTCCATCCCTAATGGGTGAATTTATGTCCTTGCGTGCTTTAGCGACAGTCGTGGTCACGACGGTGATGATGCTTCCCCACGCGTGGGCCGATACGGCGTGGGAAAGTTATAAATCGCGTTTTATGATGCCGGACGGGCGTATTGTTGATACCGGTAACGGCAACGTCTCTCATACTGAAGGGCAGGGTTTTGCCATGCTGTTAGCGGTGGCCAACGACGATCGTCCCGCCTTTGACAAGCTCTGGCAGTGGACAGATAAAACCCTGCGCAACAAAGATAACGGGCTGTTTTACTGGCGCTATAACCCGGTGGCGCCCGATCCGGTGGCGGATAAAAATGACGCCACCGATGGCGATACCCTGATTGCCTGGGCGCTGCTGCGCGCGCAGCAGCAGTGGCATGAAAAAACCTACGGTACCGCTTCGGATGCGATAACCGCTTCGCTGCTGAAGCATACGGTGGTGACCTTCGCCGACCGTCAGGTGATGCTCCCGGGCGCAAAGGGATTTTATCTCAACGACCATCTGAATCTGAATCCATCCTACTTTATCTTTCCCGCCTGGCAGGCCTTCGCGGCGCGTACTCATTTGACCGCCTGGCGAAAGCTGAAGAGTGATGCTCAGGCGCTGCTGGGGAAAATGGCGTGGGGGAAATCGCAGCTACCCAGCGACTGGGTCGCCTTAAGAGCGGACGGCAAGATGGAGCCGGCAAAAGAGTGGCCGACGCGGATGAGCTTCGATGCTATCCGCATTCCTATGTATGTCTACTGGGACGACCCGCAAAGCAGCCTGCTGACGCCGTGGAAAAACTGGTTTCAGCGCTATCCGCGTCTGCAGACGCCGGCCTGGATAAACGTCAATACCAATGAGGCCGCGCCGTGGTTTATGACCGGCGGGCTACTGGCGGTACGCGATTTAACCCTTGGTGAAGAGCAGGCCGAGCCGCAGATTAATTCCCAGGACGACTATTACTCCGCCAGCCTGAAGCTGTTGGTATGGCTGGCAAAGAAAGAACGGTCGTAAACTGTGGAATGCGCCTCGAATAACGCAGTCGAGCCGGGTGCTGAGATCTGAAGGGCGCCGTAGAATTGTTGGCAAGCCGGCTTGCCCGGTGAGGCGCAATGTTGCGGGGGCTTGAACCCCGGCGGCATCGATTGATGGGTTGCTGGAAAGAGAAAACCCCCGCACGTTGTTTGGTATCAACCTGGCAACGTCTCGGGGGCTAACCTCGCATCTAGACAATTCGAGGATAGCCGCGAACGGTTGCCATTGCAATAAGGCGGCTGTATGACGCTCGCTCAGTGGGGTCTGCTGCTGTGGGACGATCTGGCGGCTCCGATCATTGCTGGCATTCTGGTCAGCATCATCGTGAGCTGGATGGATAATCGCAAGTAGACGACCGGTGGGCATCTGCCTGCCTTAGTGGCAGCATGCGCCCGAACGGGGCCGCAGGGGTAACATCCTGCGGCCTTTTTCGTTTTGTTGCAGCAACAAAACACTTTCCTGGAATGCGTCTCGCATGGTGCGTAATGGCGGAGTGCGGGTGGCCGATCGGGCCAGTAGAATTGTCGGCAAGCCGGCTTGCCCGGTGAGGCGCAATGTTGCGGGGGCTTGAACCCCGGCGGCATCGATTGATGGGTTGCTGGAAAGAGAAAACCCCCGCACGTTGTTTGGTATCAACCTGGCAACGTTTCGGGGGCTAATCTCGAACCTCAACAATTCGAGGATAGCCGCGAACGGTTGCCATTGCAATAAGGCGGCTGTATGACGCTTGCTCAGTGGGGTCTGCTGCTGTGGGACGATCTGGCGGCTCCGGTCATTGCTGGCATTCTGGTCAGCATCATCGTGAGCTGGATGGATAATCGCAAGTAGACGACCGGGGGGCATCTGCCTGCCTTAGTGGCAGCATGCGCCCGAACGGGGCCGCAGGGGTAACATCCTGCGGCCTTTTTCGTTTTATTGCGGATAAGGTACCCAACTGCCGCCGTTCAGCTGAACATACGGTTTACCCTGATACTGAATGACGATGGCGTTGGAGTTTTCCGACACCGCCGCGCTCTGCGGCAGGTTGGCAATGTACTGCTGCCAGTTGATGTCATTCTCATCAAACATCTTGCCGTCGAGGGCGCGAACCACCAGCTCAGAAACCGCCAGGTAGCTGCTTGGCTGGCTGATGATAATCGGCGCATCGGGATGTCTTGCCTTAATGCCGAAGAATTTCACCGCCGCCGGCACGTTGGTAATGGATGGGCTGGGAATATCGCGCAGACCGGAGACCTGCATTTTATCGCCTTTTAATGCCGCGCCGTGTTCAGGCACGACGATGACCATCACCTTGCGTCCCGATTTCTCCAGCTCAGTAAAGAAACTGTCCAGTTCGTCGAAGAACTTCTGCGCACGGGCTTTATAGTCCGCGGTTTTGCTCTGGCCCGGATAGTGGTTGCCGTCGTGCAGCGGCAGCGTGTTGTAGAAGGTCGCCGTGCGCGGCGTATTCAGCTTATCCAGCGACTGCAGCCAGCGGTTCAGCGTCGCCTGGTCATCATAGACCGGTGAGCCGTCAAAGCCCTGCAGAATGATCGGCAGGCCGCTTTGATCCATCAACGGGCTCTGGATACCGCCCAACGAACGAAGCTCTTTCAGGAAGTCGCCGAAGACACCGTTGTGACCGAGCATCAACTGCTGGGTGAAGCCCAGCTTCGCCAGGTTTTCAAACAGATAGCATTCGCTGCCTGAGGGTTGATAAAGGTTGGCGTGAGAGAGCTGGCCGCAGCTGGCGCGCAGCAGACGCGCCGCTGCCGGCCCGCTGTAAGAGGTCGCCGAGTTAAAGTTTTTGAACAGCAGGTCAAAATGCTTCCACAGCGGATGCTCCATCAATCCCGCTGCTTCGATATCCGACCATGAGAGCGAGCAGATGTTGATGATCAAGACATCAAACGGCTGGGCATCGGCCGGGAGTGCATCAGGAAACGTGGTTTTGCGTTTCTGCTCAGAGGCGTAAAAGGTATTCAGCCAGTTGGTCAGATTGGCCGATGTCGGCGGCTCCGTTTGCGCCGGGATGTCGTTATTCGCCGGGGCGGCGTTGGTCGCGACGATTGCCCCGCCACCGGTATTCGGCGCGTTATTCGCCGCCGCGGTCGTCGGCTGACCTGTCGGCCAAAGGGTAAACGAAGGTAGCAGCGGACTGGCGACCAGCCAGATCATAATTGCTGAGACAAATACCGTTACCCGTAGCCACTGGCTGATAAACAGCCACAGAACCAGCAGCACGAAGAACGCGCCAATCATATTCCAGTTAATAAAGCGGGTTACCAAATCCCAGATATAGTCGGCGCTGAAGCCGGCAATCTGCGAACCCTGGCTGACGATGCTTTCCGGGCCGGGCAGCCAGGTGTCGTGCCAGAACAGCATAAAGCCCAGCGGGATCGCTATCCAGTGGCGAATACGGTGCAGCTTATATTGCGGAATCGGCACCAGCAGAAAGGCCAGAAACACCAGGTTTAGCATGGGATGAAAATTGAGGTATCCCGCCCATAGCAAGGCAAACTTCACCAGAAAGTAGAAGTTCCAGCCAGATAGGCCGCGCCAGTAGCGCCAGAGCGGAAGCGACGCTGAGGGGGTTTTAGGTTTGGTCATTTCGTTGATTTGCCTTGCCTGGATGCCGCTTCCCGGCGCAGCACGCCAGCCGGTTTGACATAACGGGGTTTAAAGAACATCAGTCTTAACGTGGTGCGAATTCGCCGCTGGTAGTGGCGCGTAAGGTAACCCAGCGGAAAGAACAGCAGGGCGCACAGGACGACCAGCTGAATAATATCGGCAATCGACATCATAAGGTTGGCTCCCCGTCGATGGACAGACGATGCGGCTCGGGGGTTCGCCGCCAGCTACGTCCGTCGTGGGTCGCGTTGATAGGCGTTTTTTTGGCAAGCGAAACAGGCAGCGGCGTATTCCAGTTCTCCGGCATAATCCCGCGCATCTGCAGGATTTCAGCCGCTATCTGCTTATCTTCGAACCAAATCATACGATTAGAGAAAATATCGCCGGTAGGTAAAGGGAAGATATGGTTTAACGCGGTGTCGAGGTCGTTCACCCGGCAAAATGACAGAAACAGCACCAGGCGATTATTACCGATGGTCATGATGTCGCCCATGCGATTAGGCTTACACAGCGTCAGCGCCTGCTCTACGCGCAGACCGGGCGCCGGGCGCAGCGCCACCATCACCCCTTTGCCGTCGGCGGGCAGCATGGTGTTGGCCATAATATTGTGCACCGCTTCGCAGAAGGCATCCCACTTCTGGTAGCCGCGCAGCTTCAGCGGCTGGCTCCAGTTCAGCAGAGTATTAAAATCCTCCGGAATATGGCGAGTAAACTGCTGTTTTTGAACGCTTTCTATAAGCGTGAGGCAGCGCGATAACGGTGCGCCGCTGGGAATAACCATATTGGCGCCGCTGCTCAGCAGCAGGCGTTCATCGGTGGCGCGCAGGCTTGGCGTTTGCTCGCGCACGACAATTTTCAGCGCGCTACCGCGCTGGCGGCGCAGGGTGTGGATATAGCGTCCCAGCTGTTCAATCTGTTCGTTCTGGGTAATGGAGAAAATCAGCGTCGCCGCCTGCGCCATTCTGCCGGCGTTGAAAACGGCGTCATTGGTTTCGAACAGCGTCCAGTATTCGGAAAGCGCGGGCGCCCCCTCCAGTACGCGCAGGTTGCTGAGGATGGTTTTCTCGTCGCTGCGCGGTTGTACCACCGTTTCCTCGTCCTGCGCCAGCCGCCAGCCGTTTTCATCGTGTAAAACAATGAGCTGCTGCCGGGCGCTGATGCCCTTTTCGCTGCCCCACCAGGCAATATCGAACAGGTGGTTATCTCCCTGGTAACGTATACTTGCCAGTCCGGAAAGCGAGCGGTACTCGCGTAATAAAGGGGAAAGTTGCTTATCGATATCGTGCCCGGAATTAAGCACTAATAATGAACAACGATGATAATTAGTCCATCGATATGATTTCTCAACCCAATTGCATAATTGTTCGCTTTTAATATTCTGCCAGGCATTTTCAGCACATAGCAGAATAAACAAATAATTGCCAGGTTCGAGGGAACAGACTAAATCGCGGTGCATTTCTTCCAGCCCTTCAAAGCGGTTCGGCATGGTAAATAATGTGATTTTTTCAGGCCCGCGATCTTTTTCTAATTTTATGATTTCATTTGGGTTATCACCCATGGCTATCGCCGCAACGCGAGCCTGTTTATCCTGGGCCGCAAGCGTTTGGTTGAGCAAGCTTACCGCGTCCGCATGGCGGTCGACATTGAGCCACCACACCCCGCCAACGGGCATATGGCACACTTCGTCCCATAATGATGAAATACCCAAAGAATATACGATATCCACGGTGTCCCTCGTGAGACCTGTTTTACACTTGATTAGTTTACTAGCGAAAGCGACAGAGTAAACCTAACATTGAAATTAAAGGACATCAGTTTTAGCATGTAAACCTATTTTAAGGATGAACGAACGCCTCTCGGTATAATTTATTAATTTTTCCAACGGACAGAGAAATGCCAGCAAAAGAGCCTGCTGTACCCACCGATGCGACTTTGGGCTATACGTTTCAAAATGATTTCCTGGCGTTAAGCCGGGCATTTTCCCTGCCTGATATTGATTATCATGATATTTCCCGACGCGAGCAGTTAACCGCGGCGCTGAAACGCTGGCCGCTACTGGCTGAATTAGCAGAGAAAAAGTAAGGAAGCCATCGATGGCTATTCTGGGATTACAAGGCGTGCGCGGCGGCACCGGCACCACGTCGATCACCGCTGCGCTGGCCTGGGCGCTGCAATTACTCGGGGAAACCGTGCTGGTGGTGGACGCCAGCCCGGATAACATGCTGCGCTTCTTTTTCAACGTCGATTACCGCCACAAAGCGGGCTGGGCGCGCGCCCTCATCGACGGGAACGACTGGCGAGACGCCGGGCTGCGCTACACCTCGCATATCGATCTGCTGCCCTTTGGCCAGCTAACGCCGGGCGAGCGCGAGAATATTGACCAGCTTCAGACGACGCTGGCCCCGATGGCCGGGATGGTGCAGAAGCTCCATCAGCAGGGCGATCACCGCTGGCTTCTGATTGATCTGCCGGACGGGTTCTCACCGCTGACCCGCTCCCTGATTGACGTCTGCGATCGCACGCTGGTCGTGGTGCATCCGGACGGCAACAGCCATATTCGCCTGCATCAGCAGGCGCTGCCGGTCAATAGCGACATTTTGATTAACGATCTGCGCGTCGGCAGCCAGCTGCAGGAGGATCTCTATCAGCTGTGGCTGGAGAGCCAGCGCCGCATTCTGCCGGTGACTATTCATCGTGATGAAGCGATGGCGGAGTGTCTGGCGGCGAAGCAACCGCTCGGCGAATACCGCCAGGACTCGCTGGCGGCGGAAGAGATACTGACGCTGGCCAACTGGTGCCTGCTGCACTACGCCGGAAGGGGCGCGGAATGATTCGCCTGAGTACGCTACTGCTGGCGCCGCCGGTTGGAGAGCGGTTGAGCGAACGCTATCGCGATTATCGCCAGCACGGCGCGTCGCGGCTGGCGGCCGCGCTGGGCTGCTTGTGGGCATCTCTGGCATGGGCGTTGATGCCGCTGGAAACCCCGCGCTGGCAGGCAATTCGCGAACGTCATGGCGAGTTTTTTCCGCATATTAATCCGCATCGACCGCGCCCGCTGGACCCGATTCGCTATCTGCTGCAAGCCCTGTGGCTGCTGGTGACGCGGGTGCCGGAGCCGGATAAAAAGATCAACTGGCGTTCGCTGGCGGCGCTGGAAGGCGTGCAGGGGCGCTATGCGCAGTGGCTGGAAAAGCTACCGGAAAAGGTCAACGCCCGCACCGGTCATCTGGATAAGCATAAGGAGCTGGGGCATCTGCATCCAAAAGTGCGGCGGCTTCTCCTTGGCACGATAACCTTTTTCTCGCTGATCCTGGCGCTACTCTGTATTACCCAGCCGTTTAATCCGCTCTCGCAGTTTATTTTTCTGCTGCTGCTGTGGGGCGTGGCGCTGCTGGTACGGCGCATCCCCGGGCGCTTCTCGGCGCTGATGCTGATCGTGCTTTCGCTGACGGTCTCGTGCCGCTATATCTGGTGGCGCTACACCTCGACGCTAAACTGGGACGACCCCGTAAGCCTGGTGTGCGGGATAATCCTGCTGTTCGCTGAAACCTACGCCTGGGTGGTGCTGGTGCTGGGCTATTTCCAGGTCGTCTGGCCGCTGAACCGTCAGCCGGTTCCGCTGCCGGAAGATATGGCGCAATGGCCGACGGTCGATATCTTCGTGCCGACTTATAACGAAGATCTCAACGTGGTGAAAAACACCATTTACGCCTCGCAGGGGATCGACTGGCCGAAGGACAAGCTTAATATCTGGATCCTCGATGACGGCGGGCGCGAAGAGTTCCGCCAGTTCGCCAAAGACGTTGGCGTGCATTACATCGCGCGCACCACGCACGAACACGCGAAAGCCGGGAATATCAACAATGCGCTGAAGTACGCCAAAGGCGAGTTTGTGTCGATTTTCGACTGCGACCACGTGCCGACCCGCTCGTTCCTGCAGATGACCATGGGCTGGTTCCTGAAGGAGAAAGAGCTGGCGATGATGCAGACGCCGCACCACTTCTTCTCTCCGGACCCGTTTGAACGTAACCTGGGGCGTTTTCGCAAAACGCCGAACGAAGGCACGTTGTTTTATGGCCTGGTGCAGGACGGCAACGACATGTGGGATGCCACCTTCTTCTGCGGCTCCTGTGCGGTGATCCGCCGCGGCCCGCTGGATGAAATCGGCGGCATTGCCGTGGAAACGGTCACCGAAGACGCCCACACCTCTTTGCGCCTGCATCGTCGCGGGCACACTTCGGCCTATATGCGTATTCCGCAGGCGGCCGGCCTGGCGACGGAGAGCCTGTCGGCGCATATCGGCCAGCGCATCCGCTGGGCGCGCGGGATGGTGCAGATATTCCGCCTTGATAACCCGTTGTTTGGTAAAGGGCTGAAGCTGGCGCAGCGCATCTGCTACGTCAACGCGATGCTGCACTTCCTGTCCGGTATTCCGCGGCTGATCTTCCTGACCGCGCCGCTGGCGTTTCTGCTCCTCCACGCCTATATCATCTATGCGCCGGCGCTGATGATCGCCCTGTTCGTGCTACCGCATATGATTCACGCCAGCCTGACTAACTCGAAGATTCAGGGTAAATACCGCCACTCTTTCTGGAGTGAGATCTATGAAACGGTACTGGCGTGGTATATCGCGCCGCCGACCGTTGTCGCGTTGATTAACCCGCATAAGGGCAAATTCAACGTGACGGCAAAAGGCGGCCTGGTGGAGGACGAGTACGTCGACTGGGTGATCTCGCGTCCCTATATCTACCTCGTGCTGCTGAATCTGGTCGGCGTTGGCGTGGGTATCTGGCGCTTTATGTACGGCCCGGAAAACGAAATTTTGACCGTCTGGGTCAGCATTATCTGGGTGTTCTATAACCTGATTATTCTCGGCGGCGCGGTGGCGGTATCGGTTGAAAGCAAGCAGGTGCGGCGCTCGCATCGCGTGGAGATGTCGATGCCGGCGGCGATTGCCCGCGAGGACGGGCACCTGTTCTCCTGTACCGTCCATGATTACTCCGGCGGCGGCCTCGGCGTCAGAATTCACGGCGAGGCGCAGGTGCTGGAAAGCCAGCACGTTAAGCTGCTGCTGAAACGCGGGCAGCAGGAGTATGCCTTCCCGGTGCGGGTCGCGCGGGTCAACGGCAGTGAGGTTGGGCTACAGCTGCTGCCGCTAAGCAATCAACAACATATTGATTTTGTGCAGTGTACGTTTGCCCGCGCAGATACGTGGGCGCTTTGGCAGGATAGCTTCCCGGAAGATAAGCCGATGGAAAGCCTGCTGGACATCCTGAAGCTGGGGTTCCGTGGATATCGTCACCTGGCGGAGTTCTCCCCGCCGTCGGTGAAGGTTATTTTCCGCTCGCTCACCATGCTGGTGGCCTGGTTTGTTTCGTTTATTCCGCGCCGTCCGGAACGCGCTGCGGCGACACTCTCGGCAGAACCGGCGATGGCTCAACAATGATGATAATGCGATGAACAGAAAACTCTCTTTGATTTGTGCAGTAGCGGTGGGCATTGGCGGCTGGTCCTCCTTCGCGTCGTATGCGGAACCGACGGCGGCAACGGCAGCGGCGCAGACGACAACCGTGCCCGGTATTGCCGGTACGGTAGCGGACGGCCAGCCAACGGCGACCCTTGCCGATCCGGCGGCACCGGTGGTGGTGCTCGATAACGCCCCGAGCCGCGACGTGAAGCTGACCTTCGCCAAAATCGCTCCGCCTCCCGGCAGCATGGTACTGCGCGGCGCGCGCCCCGAGGGTTCGGTCGAGTTCGGCATGCGCAGCGATGAGGTGGTGGCGAAAGCGTTGCTTAATCTCGACTACACCCCCTCTCCGTCACTGCTGCCGGTGCAGTCGCAGCTGAAGGTTTATCTTAATGATGAGCTTATGGGCGTTTTGCCGGTCACCAAAGAGCAGTTGGGCAAAAAAGTCAGCGCGCAGATCCCAATCGATCCGCTCTATATCACCGACTTTAACCGCGTGCGCCTTGAGTTCGTCGGCCACTATCGCGACGTCTGTGAAAACCCGGCCAGCAGTACCCTGTGGCTGGATGTCGGTCGCGAAAGCTATCTGGATTTAACCTATCAGTCGCTGAACGTGCGCAACGATCTTTCGCATTTTCCTGTGCCGTTCTACGATTCGCGTGATAACCGCCAGCTGACGCTACCGATGGTCTTTGCCTCCTCGCCGGGTGTTCTGCAGCAGCAGGCGGCGGCGATCGTTGCCTCCTGGTTCGGCAGCAAGGCGGGCTGGCGCGGCCAGCAGTTCCCGGTGCAGTTCAACGCGCTGCCGGACCGCAACGCCGTTGTTTTTGCGACCAACGATAAGCGCCCGGACTTCCTGCGCGAGCATCCACCGGTTAACGCGCCGACTATTGAAATGATCGACCATCCGGATAATCCGTACGTTAAGCTGCTGGTGGTCTTTGGGCGAGATGACAAAGACCTGCTGCAGGCGGCGAAGGGGATAGCGCAGGGCAATATTCTGTTCCGCGGCAGCAGCGTGACGGTTGACGATGTCAAACAGCTGCAGGCGCGTAAACCGTACGATGCGCCAAACTGGGTGCGCACCGATCGCGCGGTGACCTTTGCCGAGCTGAAAACCTACGAACAGCAGCTGCAATCCAGCGGCCTGGTGCCGGATTCCATTAACGTCGCGCTGAACCTGCCGCCGGATCTCTACCTGCTGCGCGCCAACGGCATCGATATGAACCTGAACTATCGCTACACCATGCCGCCGATCAAGGACAGCTCGCGCATGGATATCAGCCTGAACGATCAGTTCTTACAGTCTTTCAGCCTCAACAGTTCGCAGGATGTGAATAAGCTGATTCTGCGTCTGCCGGTGCTGCAGGGGCTGCTGGATGGCAAAACGGAAGTGACAATCCCGGCGCTGCGCCTTGGGGCAATGAACCAGCTGCGCTTCGATTTTCAGTATATGAACCCGATGCCCGGCGGCTCTATCGATAACTGTATTACCTTCCAGCCGGTGCAGAATCATGTGGTGATTGGGGACGACTCGACCATCGACTTCTCGAAGTACTATCACTTTATGGCCATGCCGGATCTGCGCGTGTTTGCTAACGCGGGCTTCCCCTACAGCCGGATGGCCGATCTCTCCGATACCTTAATCGTGGTGCCGAAAGCGCCGACCGAGGGTCAGGTGGCCACGCTGCTGGAAACGGCCGGCGGCATCGGCGCGCAAACCGGCCTGGCGGCGATTAACCTGCGCATGACCGATGACGGCAGCCAGATTAAGGACAAAGACGCCGACCTGCTGCTGATTGGCTCTATTCCGCAGGCGCTGAAGGACGAAACGAAAATTAACCTGCTGGTTGAAGCGACCAAAAGCTGGGTGAAAATGCCGATGCGCCATTACGACCTGGCGAGCATCTACCCCGATACCGAAGCCAGAACGCCGAATACCCGCACTGATATCACGTCATCCGGGCCGATGGCGGCGATAATCGGCTTCCAGTCGCCTTACAACGATCAGCGCAGCGTCGTGGCGCTGCTGGCCGATAGCCCTCGCGGTAACGAATTGCTCACCCAGGCGCTTAACGATAGCGGTAAACGCGCGGCGATGTTTGGCTCCGTCTCGGTGATTCGCGAGTCGGGCGTCAACAGCCTGCGGGTAGGTGATGTTTACTATATCGGGCATCTGCCGTGGTTCGAACGCATCTGGTTTGCGCTCTCCAGCCACCCGGTACTGCTGGCGGTGCTGGCGGCATTAAGCATCGTACTACTGGCGTGGGTGCTGTGGCGCATGCTGCGTATTATCAGCCGCCGTCGCCTCCACCTTGATGATGAGTAGTTGCTGATGAACGCGGTACGTGCAGTGGTGTTGTCGATATGCATGCTGGCGGCGGCGCAGGCGAGCGCCGCCTGCCGGTGGCCGGCCTGGGAGCAGTTTAAACAAGAGTACGTCAGCGCCGAAGGGCGGGTTATCGACCCCAGCGATTCACGAAAAATCACCACCTCGGAAGGACAAAGCTACGGGCTGTTCTTTGCCCTGGCGGCCAACGACCGCGAAGGCTTCCGCAAGCTGTTCGAGTGGACGCAAAACAACCTTGCCGAGGGCGATCTGCGCGCGCATCTGCCGGGATGGCTGTGGGGGAAAAAGAGCGATGACGAATGGACGGTGCTCGATAACAACTCCGCCTCGGATTCCGACCTGTGGATAGCCTGGGCGCTGCTGGAGGCCGGACGACTGTGGGAAACGCCCCAGTATACGGAAGTCGGCAAAGCGCTGCTGGCGCGTATTGCTGATGAAGAAGTGGCTACCGTACCGGGGCTGGGGCCGATGATTTTGCCGGGGAGAGTCGGCTTCGTCGATGACGGCGGCTGGCGTTTTAATCCCAGCTATCTGCCGCCGCAGCTGGCGACCTACTTTGCGGCGTTTGGCGCTCCCTGGCCAAAGATACGCGACGGCAATCTGCGCCTGCTGCTGGAGACCGCGCCGAAAGGCTTTTCGCCTGACTGGGTCCGTTACGAAAAAGGCAAAGGCTGGCAGTTGAAGGCGGAGAAACCCATTATCGGCAGCTATGACGCCATTCGCGTCTATCTGTGGGCCGGTATGCTCGATGACGGCGATAAGCAAAAAGCCCGCCTGCTGACGCGCTTTAAACCGATGGCGGCCCGGACGGTAGTGCAGGGTGTGCCGCCGGAAAAAACCAACGTTGCGACCGGTAAAACCACCGGCAACGGTCCGGTGGGCTTCTCCGCGGCGCTACTGCCTTTCTTGCAGAATGAAGATGCCCGGGCCATTCAGCGGCAGCGCGTCGCCGACCACTATCCCGGCGCGGATGCTTACTACAGCACGGTCCTGACCCTTTTCGGCCAGGGATGGGATCAACACCGTTTTCGCTTCACTGCCGGTGGCGAATTACGGCCTGACTGGAACCAGGAATGCACAAGTTCTCATTAAGCTTATTCACGCTCTCCCTAAGCGTCGCGCTGATGCCGCTGGCTCACGCCGTGAACACGCCCGTTCAGGAGCATCTGCTGGAGCAGGTGCGCCTCGGCGAGGCCAGCAAACGAGAGGATTTGGTGCGTCAGTCGCTCTACCGCCTGGAATTGATCGATCCGAACAATCCGGACGTTGTCGCCGCGCGAGTGCGCTATCTTCTCCGCCAGGGCGATACGGCCGGGGCGCAGAAGCAGCTGGCGCGTCTGGCGAAGCTGGCGCCGGAATCGGCGGAGCTGAAAGCTTCGCGCGACGAGATGAAAAGCAGCACCGGCGATGGCCGCCAGGAGCTGCAGCAGGCGCGCCTGCTGGGCGTGGCCGGGAAAGTTGACGAGGCCATCGCCGCTTACGAGAAGTTGTTTAACGGCGTCCCGGATGATGATGAGGCGGCGATTGAGTACTGGACGCTGGTGGCGCGCCTGCCCGCCCGACATAACGAAGGCATCAGTCAGCTGAAAAAACTCAACGCCCGCTTACCGGGCAACGTCCAGCTGCAAACGGCGCTGGCGAAACAGATGTTTGGCGATAATAAGCCGGAAGAGGGATTTGCGTATCTTGAACAGATGTCGCGCTCGGCGGCGGGTCGTGGCATCGCAGCAGACATCTGGTTTAACGAAGTGAAAAGCATGCCGGTGAGCCGGGCCAGCGTACAGGCGCTACAGCGGTTTATCGCGCAATTCCCCACCGGTTCCACCTCGGCAAATGCCCGCGTTCTGCTCGATCAGCAGCAGACCCAGCTCAAAGATCCGACGTTCCGCGATCGCGCGGAGGGGCTGGCGGCGGTGAAGGCCGGGAAAGGTTCGGTGGCCGTGGCCGATTTACAACAGGCTGTCCGGGCGGATGCCAAAGACAGCGACGCGGTTGGCGCATTGGGGCAGGCGTACTCCCAGCGCGGCGATCGGGCGCGGGCGGTTGCTCAGTTGAGTAAAGCTATCAAAATGGCCCCGGATAGCCCGAGCCGCGATAAGTGGGACAGCCTGCTCAAGACTAACCGCTACTGGCTGCTGATCAAGCAGGGCGATAGCGCTCTGAAAAGCGGCCAGCTGGCGCAGGCGCAAAATGCTTACGCTCAGGCGCAGCGGATAGACACTACCGATAGCTATGCGGTGCTGGGGCTGGGTGACGTGGCGGCGGCGCGTAAAGAAAACGCCGCGGCGGAGCGTTACTACCAGCGCGCGCTGCGAATGGATCGCGGCAATAGCCTGGCGGTACGCGGTCTGGCGAATCTGTATCGCGGCGAATCGCCGGAAAAAGCTAGCGCGTATATCGCCAGCCTGTCGCCGGCCCAGCGGCGCAGCATTGATGATATTGAACGTAGCCTGACGAACGAACGCCTGGAGAAACAGGCCGAAGCGCTGGAGAGCCAGGGGAACTGGGCGCAGGCGGCGGAAGTGCAGCGCCGTCGGCTGGCGCTGGATCCGGATAGTGTGTGGATAACCTACCGCCTGGCGCGGGATCTGGTCAGCGCGGGCAGCCGCAGCGAGGCTGACGCGCTGATGCGCGCGATGGTCAACCGCCAGCCTGGCGATGCTGATCGGGTTTACGCCTACGGCCTCTATTTATCCGGTAACAATCAGGATGAGATGGCGCTGGCGCAGATAAACACCCTGCCTCAAGGGCAGTGGACGGACAATATTCGCGAGCTGGAGGCGCGTCTGCAAAGCGACAGGATCTTGCGGCAGGCAAACCAGCTGCGCGATAGCGGCCAGGAGGCCCAGGCTATCGCGCTGATTAAACAGCAACCGACGTCGGTGCGCTACGCGCTCACGCTGGCGGACTGGGCGCAGCAGCGCGGCGACAGCCAGACGGCGATAGCGGAATATCAGCGGGTGCTTGGCCAGCAGCCGGATAACGGCGATGCGCGTCTGGGACTCGCGGAAGTGTATCTTGCCGACGGCGATAAGAATGCTGCCCGCGCTCAGGTGGCGCAGCTCAAGGGCGAAGACATCGATTCTATCAATATGCAGCGGCGTATTGCCCTCGCGCAGGCCGGTCTGGGCGATCGCGTTCAGGCGCAGCAAACCTTCGCCCGCATCGTGCCCCAGGCAAAAGCGCAGCCGCCGTCGATGGAAAGCGCGCTGGTGCTGCGCGACGCCGCGCGTTTCCAGGCGCAGAACGGCGAGCCGCAGCAGGCGCTGGAAGGTTATAAGGACGCCATGGTGGCCTCCGGGGTTACTCGCGAGCGCCCGCAGGATAACGACACCTTTACGCGCTTAACGCGTAACGACAGCAGCGATGACTGGCTCAAGCGCGGGATCCGCAGCGATGCCGCCGATCTTTATCGCCAGCAGGATCTTAACGTCACCCTCGAGCATGATTACTGGGGCTCCAGCGGTACCGGCGGCTATTCCGATCTGAAAGCGCATACCACCATGTTACACGTAGATGCCCCGCTGGCCGACGGGCGAATGTTCTTCCGTACCGATCTGGTTAATATGGATGCCGGGAGTTTTTCTACCAATAGCGACGGCAGCTATGCGCCGAGCTGGGGCACCTGCGGCGAAATCGCCTGTACCGGCGGCAGCAAACATCAGAGCGACAGCGGCGCCAGCGTAGCGGTGGGCTGGCAGAACGAGACCTGGAGCGGCGATATCGGCACCACGCCGATGGGCTTTAACGTCGTTGATGTGGTGGGCGGCCTGAGCTACAGCAGCGACGTTGGCCCGCTGGGTTACACCGTTAATCTTCATCGGCGACCCATCTCCAGCTCGCTGTTGGCCTTCGGCGGGCAGAAAGATAACCCTAACGGCGGCCATACTGGCAAGACCTGGGGCGGGGTGCGCGCCGACGGCGGCGGTGTGAGTCTGAGCTACGATAAAGGCGAGGCCAACGGGGTCTGGTCTTCGTTGGGCGTCGACCAGCTGACCGGGAAAAACGTTGCCGACAACTGGCGCGTGCGCTGGATGACCGGCTACTACTATAAAGCGATCAACGAAGATAACCGCCGGGTCACCGTCGGCCTGAACAATATGCTCTGGCACTACGATAAAGACCTGAGCGGCTATACCCTGGGTCAGGGGGGATATTACAGTCCGCAGGAATATGTCTCCTTCTCGGTACCTGTGACCTGGCGTCAGCGGACGGAGAACTGGTCATGGGAGCTGGGGGGCTCGGTGTCGTGGTCCCACTCGCGGACCAAAACCGAGGCGCGCTATCCGCTGCTCAATTTGATCCCCTCTCAGTATCGTCATGATGCCAGCCAGCTTACGGAAGAAGGCAGCAGCAGCTCTGGCGTCGGCTATACCGCGCGGGCGCTGATTGAACGACGGGTAACCAGCAACTGGTTTGTCGGGGCGGCGGTGGATATTCAGCAGGCGAAGGATTATACCCCGAGCCATGCGCTGCTGTACGTCCGCTATTCGGCTTCCGGCTGGCAGGGCGATATGGATATGCCGCCGCAACCGCTGGTCCCTTACGCCGACTGGTAGCAGATTAGGCTGAATTATGCGACAGGGCGTCACTCCACGGCGCTCTTCGCGTATACTCGTTGCCTCCGGCCATACAGCCCGATTTCCCCTCCGGTGGCGATTGTGAACCTTTAGCTCCGGTAAGCGCGGCGCCACTGGGGAGAGCTAGCGAAGCTGCATTGCGCGCTGTATCCCGGAGGCGGTGCCAGAGGCACCTTGTCCGGGCTACCGACCCGATGGCGGTGGTGAACTTGTCCCCCGGACGGTTTTGTCGTTTTGTAGCCCGGGTAAGGCGTCAGCCGCCGCCCGGGAATTGTCCCCGGGTCGCGCTATGCTTACAGGTCCGTGCCGCCGCCGGGAAAGCCTCCCGATGGCATTGCTTCGCGCCTTGCGGGCGTGAGCGAACAATTTGAGTATATAATCAGCCTGAAAACGACCGGAGATGATGGATCTAAACCGGGTATGCGTTCAGTTTCAGTGGAGAACCCCGTTGCGCGTCAGCCGTTCACTTACAATTAAACAGATGGCAATGGTCGCGAGCGTGTCCATGGCGTTTGTACTCGTCTTCTGTTCTATTTTGCTGTTCCATTTTGTTCAGCAGAGTCGCTATACCACGGCCACGCAGTTAGAGAGCATTGCGCGTTCCGTTCGCGAACCGCTGTCAGCGGCTATTCTGAAAGCCGATATCCCGGAGGCGGAAGCCATTCTGAGCCGCATTCAGCCTGCTGGCATCGTCAGCCGGGCGGATGTTGTCCTGCCTAATCAGTTCCAGGCGCTGCGGATGCGCTTTATCCCCGAGCGTCCGGTGCCGGTAACCATCACCCGCATGTTTGAACTGCCGGTGCAGATTTCGCTGCCTATCTACTCCCTTGAGCGGCCCGCTAACCCACAGCCGCTGGCCTATCTGGTGCTGCAAGCCGATTCATATCGCATGTATAAATTCGTGATGAGCGCCCTGGCAACATTAGTGACTGCTTACTTACTTTTGGTGCTGATGCTGACGGTAGCCATCACCTGGTGCATCAACCGTCTGATGGTACGACCGCTGCGTAAAATCGCCCGCGAGCTGAATGATGTCCCGCAGCAGGAGCGTCTTGGCCATCAGCTTTCTATACCGCGCTTACATCATGACGATGAAATCGGCATGCTGGTGCGCAGCTATAACCGTAACCAGCAGACTCTGCTGCGCCTGCACGATGAACTCTCTTTGCAATCGACCCGTTTCCCGGTATCCGAGCTGCCAAATAAAGCCTTTTTGATGGCGATGCTGGAGCAAACCGTCGCCCGTGGGCAGGCGTCTGCGCTGCTGATTGTCGCCTGCGAAACGCTGCAGGATACCGCTGGCGTACTCAAAGAGACGCAGCGCGAAATGCTGCTGTTGACGCTCGTTGAAAAGCTGCGGGCGGTTATCCCGACGCAGATGGTCCTGGCCCAGGTGAGCGGCTACGACTTTGCGATTCTGGCCCACGGAATTACCGAGCCCTGGCAGGCGGTGACGTTAAGTAAGCAAGTACTTACTGTCTTAAGCGAACGTTTACCCCTGCACGGCATCCAGCTGCGCCCCTGCGCCAGCGTCGGCATTGCGATGTTTAACGGCGAAATTAACGGCGAACAGCTCTATCGCCGGGCGTTTTCCGCCGCCGTTACCGCGCGGCGTAAAGGTAAAAATCAGATTGAGTTCTTCGATCCGGAACAGATGGAAAAAGCGCAGCGCCGCCTGATGGAGGAGCACGATATTTTAACGGCGCTTGATAATCAGCAGTTTGCCATCTGGCTGCAGCCGCAGGTGGATACTATCAGCGGCGAGGTCTGCGGTGCAGAAGCGCTGCTGCGTCAGCGTCAGGCTGACGGGAGCTGGTCGCTGCCTGGCGATCTGATTGAGCGTATCGAAGCCTGCGGGCTGATCGTCCCGGTCGGCTACTGGGTGATGGAAGAGGCCTGCCGACAGCTTGCCGCCTGGCAAAATCAGGGGATCATGTTGCCGCTATCGGTCAACGTGTCGCAGCTACAGCTGCTGCATCACGATCGCGGCGCGGAGATGCTGGCGCTGCTCGCGCGCTATCGTATCGCGCCGGGCACGCTGATCCTCGAAGTCACCGAAAGCCGTCGAATAGACGACCCGCAGGCCATGATTTCCCTGCTGCGTCCGCTGCGTGAAGCGGGCGTGCGGATCGCGCTGGACGACTTTGGTATGGGCTACGCCGGGCTGCGTCAACTGCAGCATATTAAATCGCTGCCGGTGGATATCCTGAAAATCGATAAAGTCTTTATCGATATGCTACCTGATGACATCAGCATGGTGCCCGCGATTATCCAGCTGGCGCGGGGGCTGAATCTGCACATCGTCGCGGAGGGCGTTGAAACCGATAAGCAGTATCGCTGGCTGCAGGAGGCGGGTGTCGAGACGGTGCAAGGTTATCTTTTTGGCTGCGCCATGCCGCCTGAGGCTTTTAAGGCCCGCTTTTTACCGGCTGTTGTTGAGGATGCAAGTTTGTAACAACATTGTTAGCTTATGCGAGTCAGTTCAAATAAATTAACAATTGCATTGCAATTTCATCACTCGTTATTTCTGAAATGTTTCATGGGTGTTATTTTTAAGCCACAGACGCAATACCCCCTCACAGTCTGTGGTTATATCCAAAGGACACCCTATGAAAATCTCTTTCTTTAAAAGCCTCTATGTCCAGGTTTTATCGGCCATAGCGATCGGTATTCTGCTGGGCCATTTTTACCCGGAGCTGGGTGCGCAGATGAAACCCCTCGGCGATGCCTTCGTTAAGCTGATTAAAATGATTATTGCCCCGGTTATCTTCTGTACCGTTGTGACGGGGATTGCCGGGATGGAGAGCATGAAGGCCGTCGGCCGCACCGGGGCGGTGGCGCTGCTCTATTTTGAAGTCGTGAGCACCATCGCGCTGATCATCGGTCTGATCATTGTTAACGTGGTGCAGCCCGGCGCGGGTATGAACGTTGACCCGGCCACCCTTGATGCGAAGGCCGTGGCGGTTTATGCCGAACAGGCGAAAGATCAGGGTATCGTGGCGTTCCTGCTCGATATTATCCCCGGCAGCGTGATTGGCGCGTTCGCGAGTGGCAACATTCTGCAGGTGCTGATGTTTGCCGTGCTGTTCGGTTTTGCGCTGCATCGTCTGGGCAGCAAAGGCCAGCTGATTTTTAACGTTATCGAAAGCTTCTCGCAGGTTATATTCGGCATCATCAATATGATCATGCGCCTGGCGCCGATTGGCGCATTCGGGGCCATGGCCTTTACCATCGGGAAATACGGCGTCGGTACGCTGGTGCAGCTTGGTCAGCTGATCGTCTGCTTCTACATCACCTGTATCCTGTTTGTCGTGGTGGTACTGGGCTCGATCGCCAAAGCCACCGGCTTCAGCATCTTTAAGTTCATCCGCTATATCCGCGAAGAGCTGCTGATCGTCCTGGGAACCTCTTCGTCCGAGTCGGCGCTGCCGCGGATGCTTGATAAGATGGAGAAGCTGGGCTGCCGTAAATCGGTGGTGGGGCTGGTGATCCCGACGGGGTACTCCTTTAACCTCGATGGCACCTCAATCTACCTGACGATGGCGGCGGTGTTTATCGCCCAGGCGACAAACAGCCATATGGATATTTTCCATCAGATTACCCTGCTGGTGGTGCTGCTGCTCTCCTCGAAAGGCGCGGCGGGCGTGACGGGCAGCGGCTTTATCGTCCTGGCGGCGACCATCTCCGCCGTCGGTCATTTGCCGGTCGCCGGTCTGGCGTTAATCCTTGGCATTGACCGCTTTATGTCCGAGGCGCGCGCGCTGACCAACCTGGTGGGTAACGGCGTAGCGACTATTGTGGTCGCGAAATGGGTTAAAGAGCTGGACTCACAGCAGCTCGATGATGTGCTGAATAACCGTACGCCGGTAGACAAATCGCACGAATTATCCTCATAAATCCATCTGTTAGGTCCATAGTCCCTTGCTGGACTATGGGCTCCTGCGCATAATTAGGGGTCGCTGCCGCATGCGCGGCGGTGACCCTTATGATTATTTCACGTCAACATGCGACATTTTCGTCTCCGTGTGGTCTAACCGACGTACTTAACTCACCATTTTTTCGGCGGCCCTCCCGTGGGCCGCTGTTGTAACCAGGATTGTTCATCAGGGGTTCACATGCAGGGCACAAAAATTCGACTCTTAACCGGTGGTTTGCTGATGTTGGCGACGGTCGGTTATGTGCAGGCAGAAGCGCTCCAGCCGGACCCGGCCTGGCAACAGGGCACTCTGGCAAACGGGTTTCAGTGGCAGGTTTTAGCCACTCCGCAGCGTCCCAGCGATCGTATCGAAGTTCGCCTGTCCGTGAATATTGGCTCGCTGAGCGAAAGCACTCAGCAGAGCGGCTTTAGCCACTTTATCCCGCGCCTCGCGCTGACGCAAAACGGTGGCCTCCCGACCATGCAGGCCCGTTCGCTATGGCAGCAGAGTATTGACCCGAAACGTCCTCTGCCGCCCGCCATCGTCTCTTATGACTACAGTTTGTTTAACCTGAGCTTACCGAATAACCGTAACGACCTGCTGAAAGAGGCGCTGAGCTGGCTGGCGAGCGCCAGCGGTAAAATGTCGATCACTCCGGAAGCGGTCAACCATGCGCTGCAGGGCGAAGATATGGTGGTCACCTGGCCTGCGGATACTAAAGAGGGCTGGTGGCGTTATCGGCTGAAAGGCTCCACCATGCTGGGGCATGATCCGGCGGCGGCGCTGAAGCAGCCGGTGGATATTGCTCAGCTTAAAGACTATTACCACAAGTGGTACACGCCGGATGCCATGACCCTGATTGTGGTCGGCAACGTCGATAGCCGCAGCGTCGCGGAGCAAATTAACAAAACTTTCGGCGGCCTGAAGGGCAAGCGCGAAACGCCGGTGGCGGTTCCTACCCTGTCGCCGCTGCCGACGACGCCGGTCAGCATCATGACCGATGCAGTGCGCCAGGATAAGCTGTCGCTGATGTGGGATGCGCCGTGGCAGCCGATTCGTGACTCGGTCGCGCTGCAGCGCTACTGGCGAGATGACCTCGCCAGAGAAGCGCTGTTCTGGCACGTTCAGCAGAATCTGAGCAAAAGTAACATCAAGGATATCGGCCTGGGCTTTGACTGCCGCGTGCTTTACCAGCGCGCCCAGTGCGCGATCAATATCGAATCGCCGGGCGAGCGGCTGAACGCCAACTTAACGACCGTGGCGCGCGAGCTGGCGAAAGTGCGCGATAACGGTCTGCCGCAGGATGAATTTGATGCCCTGATTGCGCAGAAAAACCTTGAACTGCAGAAGCTGTTTGCCACCTATGCCCGCACGGATACCTATCTTCTGATTAGCCAGCGGATGCGTTCGTTGCAAAATCAGGTGGTGGATATCGCTCCCGAGCAGTATCAGAAGCTGCGTCAGGAGTTCCTCAATTCGCTGACGGTTGACATGCTGAATCAGTACCTGCGTCAGCAGCTTTCACAGGATATGGCGCTGGTGTTGCAGCAGCCGCAGGGCGAACCGGAGTACAACATGAAGGACCTGCAGGCGACGTGGGAAAAGCTGATGGCGTCAGCGCCAGCGGCCGCCGCGGCGTCGAACAGCGCCGGTGATGTTGCGCAAGGACGTAGCGAAGCGACGGATATCCCGCCTGCGCAGTAAAGCAAAACCGGATAGCGTGGCTATCCGGTGAGGTTTATGGCTTATCTGTTTTAACTATTGCTCGGGATTGGCCCGGTGATTTTCCCGGAGGCGGCGCTGGCGCGCCTTCTCCGGTCTACCGGCCCGCAGATGACGGTAAACCCGTAGCCCGGCTAAGCGCAGCGCAAGCCGGGATTCTCGCCGGCGGGCGTAACTCCATCGAAATTACTGCGGCATCGCCTCGCGCGGGATAATCGCACCGCGATACTGAATCACCGTGCTGGCGGTCAGGTGGCCGCGTTTTGCCGCCGATTCGGCATCGCCGCCGGTCAGGCGCACGGCCAGATAGCCGGCGCTGAATGAATCGCCCGCTGCCGTGGTATCAACGACTTTCTCTTTTGCCAGCTTAACGGCCGGGACTTCCAGCTGCGGCTGTCCGGCAATCGCTACCAGGCAGGAGTCGGCGCCGCGCTTCACCACCACTTCTTCAACGCCAGCGGCGTGAGTGCGGGCAATCACCTCTGCCACTGGCTTCTCGCCCCACAGCGCGTCTTCGTCATCAAGGGTCAGGAACGCAATGTCGGTGCAGGCCAGCATCTGCTGGTAAACCTGCTGCGTCTCTTCTTTACTGCTCCACAGGCGCGGACGATAGTTGTTATCAAAGATAACTTTACCGCCGTTTGCCCGGCATTCCCGCAGCAGGGTCAGCAGCTTCTCGCGGCTTGTCGGGCTCAGGATTGCCAGGCTGATGCCGCTGAGGTAAAGATAATCATAGGTCGCCAGCTCTTCGCAGATGGCCGCAGACTGCTCGCTCTCCAGCCAGAACTTCGCTGCGGCTTCATTACGCCAGTAGTAAAACGTACGCTCGCCGGTATCGTCAGTTTCGATGTAGTAGAGGCCCGGTAAACGGTCGGCCATGCGCTGAATCAGGTCCGTCTGGACATTCTCACTCTGCCAGGATTCGAGCATCTGCTGGCTGAAGGTGTCCGTGCCCAGGGCGGTAACATAGTGTACGCCCAGCTCGCTGGCGTCGGTCTGGCGGGCAATGTAGACGGAAGTGTTTAAGGTGTCGCCGCCAAAGCCGCGATTTACCGCCGCGCCTTTCTCTGACAGCTCAATCATGCATTCGCCAATGACGGCAATTTTCTTAGACATAGTGATGACCTGAAATTAAATCAATATTAACCCTAGTGTGCGCTGGGCCGCTTTTATGGTCAATGATATTAAAACAACGTTCCATTATTTTTTTGACCTGACGCGGATTATGTGACGAAAAGCGCATTTGGCAGAGCACCTGACGTTTCTCAACTATATTCATGACTGACGAGACGCAAAAGGAGTGCAGAAGGGATGACCAGAACCCGTAAAACCGTGGCTATTATCCTTGGAACGATAGTCGTACTGATCGTTCTGTTTTTTATTGTGGTGGCGACCTTTGACTGGAATCGCCTGAAGCCGACGATTAATCAGAAAGTGTCGGCCGAGTTGAACCGTCCGTTTGCGATTCGCGGCGATCTGGGCGTCGTGTGGGAGCGCCAGCCCGGCGAAAGAGGCTGGCGAAGCTGGATACCCTGGCCGCACGTGCATGCCGAAGATATTATCCTCGGCAACCCGCCTGACATCCCGCAGGTCACCATGGTTCACCTGCCGCGCGTTGAGGCGACCCTCGCCCCGCTGGCGCTGCTCAGCAAAACGGTCTATCTACCGTGGATTAAGCTTGAACAGCCGGACGCGCGATTGATTCGACTGTCGGAGAAGACCAACAACTGGACTTTCGACCTGGCTTCGGCGGGAGCGTCTGAGAAAGACGCGGCGCCTTCCAGTTGGTCTTTCCGACTCGACAATATTCTTTTCGATCGCGGCAAGATTGCTATCGATGACAAGGTATCGCGCGCCGACGTGACGATCGTGGTTGATCCGCTCGGTAAGCCGCTGGCGTTTAGTGAAGTGACCGGCGAAAAAGGGAAAGGAGCGTCGCAGAAAGTGGGCGATTACGTCTTCGGCCTGCAGGCGAAAGGGAGCTACAACGGGCAGCCGCTCTCCGGTAACGGCAAAATCGGCGGCATGCTGGCGTTGCGCAGCGAAGGGACGCCGTTCCCGCTGCAGGGGGATTTTCGTTCCGGCAATACCCGGGTCGCTTTTACCGGCACGGTGAGCGATCCGCTCAATCTCGGCGGCGTCGATCTGCGCCTCAAGTTTTCCGGTGATTCGCTGGGCGATCTCTACGATCTGACCGGCGTACTGCTGCCGGATACGCCGACTTTCTCTACCGACGGCCATCTGCGCGCCACCTTTAAGGAGAAAAACGGTTCACGCTTCGCCTATCAGGATTTCAATGGCCGTATTGGCGAGAGCGATATCCACGGGTCGCTGACCTACACCACCGGTAAACCCCGGCCTAAGCTGGAGGGCGATCTGGAGTCCAGGCAGCTACGGCTGGCGGATCTGGGGCCGCTGATTGGCGTCGATTCCGGCGGTAAAGGCAGCCAGACTGAACGGCGTAAAGGTGAAGCTTCTCCGCAGCCAGCCGGAAAAGTGTTGCCGTATGACCGCTTTGAAACCGACAAGTGGCAGGTAATGGATGCCGATGTGCGCTTCAAAGGACGGCGGATTGAGCACGGCAGCACGCTACCCATCAGCGACCTTTCTACGCACATCATCCTGCAGCGAGGCGACCTGCGCCTGCAGCCGCTGCGTCTGGGGCTGGTTAACGGTACCCTCGCCGGCAGCATTCATCTTGAAGGGGATAAAAAACCGCTGCAGGGGACGGCCAACCTACAGGCGCGCCGCCTGAAGCTCAAAGCGCTGATGCCAAACGTGGAGATGATGCAGAAAACGCTCGGCGAAATGAACGGCGATGTTCAGCTTCGCGGCACCGGTAACTCCGTCGCCGCGCTGCTGGGCAACAGTAACGGTAACCTGAAGCTGCTGATGAACGACGGGCTGATTAGCCGTAACCTGATGGAGATCCTCGGCCTGAACGTCGGTAACTTTATTATCGGCCAGATCTTTGGCGATGATGAGGTGCGGGTGAACTGCGCGGCGGCGAATATCGACGTGGTCAACGGCGTCGCCCGGCCGCAGGTGTTCGCGTTTGATACCGAAAACGCGCTGATCAACGTGACCGGGACCGCCAGCTTTGCGTCGGAGCAGCTGGACCTCACTATCGATCCGGAGAGTAAGGGCTTTCGTATTATCACCCTGCGCTCCCCGCTGTATGTTCGCGGCAGCTTTAAGTCGCCGAATGCGGGCGTGAAGGCGGGGCCGCTGATTGCCCGCGGCGCGGTAGCGGCAGCGCTGGCGACGCTGGTGACGCCGGCAGCAGCGCTGCTGGCGCTGATATCACCTGCCGAAGGCGAGGCGAACCAGTGTCGGGCAATCTTGTCGCAGATGAAAAAATAGTCGGGAAGAAGACTCCCCTGGCCGGATGGCCGGGGGAGTGGACGGAGAGTTACAGCGATTGATGACGCGTTTCGTGAGTCAGCAGCAGCGCGATCATCGTCAGCGCCGCCATGGCGGCGAGGTAGAGCCCAACCGCGGGCAGACCGTAGTTGCCCTGCAGCCATGCGGCGATATACGGCGCTACGGATGCCCCGAGGATCGACGAGACGTTGTAGGAGAACGAGGCGCCGGTGTAGCGAACTTCGGTCGGGAATAGCTCCGGCAGCAGCGCGCCCATAGGGCCAAAGGTCAGCCCCATCAGGCTCAGGCCAATCAGCAGGAAGGCAAAGACCAGCAGCGGATTGCCGGAGCCGAGCAGCGGTTTAAAGGCAAACAGCGCGAAGAGGATGATGAGAGTCGTGATCACGACCATGCTCTTACGACGGCCAAAGGCATCCGCCAGCAGGCCCGCCACCGGCACCATCACGCCAAAACCAATGACCGCCATCATCAGCATCCACAGCACTTCGTTGCGCGGCAAGCCGAGACCAATCGGCGCGGCGGCGGTACTGAAGGTCATGGAGTAGACGGTCATGATGTAAAACAGCGTGTAGGTCGCCAGCATGATAAAGGTGCCGAGAACGGTGACGCGTACGTGTTTTGTCAGCAGGGTGCCCAGCGGGATTTTGACCTGTTTCTTCGCGGCGGCTACCTTTGCGAACACCGGCGACTCGTGCAGTGAAACGCGGACGTACAGGCCGATAATGACCAGCACGGCGGAGAAGATAAACGGCATACGCCAGCCCCATTCCATAAACTGCTGGTCGGTCAGCAGCCAGGAGAGCAGCAGGAAGGTGCCGTTAGCGAAGAAGAAGCCGATAGGCGCGCCCAGCTGCGGGAATGAGCCATACAGCGCGCGCTTGCGCGGCGGGGCGTTTTCCGTCGCCAGCAGCGCCGCGCCGCCCCATTCGCCGCCAAGGCCCAGCCCCTGGCCAAAGCGGGCCAGCGCCAGCAGCACCGGCGCCATAATGCCAATGGTTTCATAGCCGGGCAGCAGGCCGATAACTACGGTTGAGATCCCCATCGTCAGCAGCGAGGCCACGAGGGTCGCTTTACGGCCTACGCGGTCGCCGAAATGGCCGAATACCGCAGAACCGATAGGGCGGGCAATAAACGCGATGGCGAAGGTCGCCAGCGATTGTAGCGTCGCGGCGGCGGGATCGCCCTGCGGGAAGAAAATATGCGGAAATACAATGACCGCCGCGGTGGCATAGATATAGAAGTCGAAGAACTCGATGGCGGTGCCAATGAGCGAAGCGACGACGACCTTGTTGCGTGAGTTAACCGGAACGGTTTCCTGAGCATTGTCGAGTGTTGTGGTTGTGGCTGTGGCTTGCATAGATCTTTCTTATTTTTTGCGAACGAAAGGCCATATAGCCACAGCCTTGGGGACATTTCAATCTGTAACAAGGGGACGGGGAGGCTAAAAAACAGGCAAAAAGTGAATAATTTCTGTGCCAGAAAAATAAGTTCTATGAAATGCTTCACACAATTCAAATAATGGTTGATAAAACCAGGTTTAGGTTAAATAAAAGTTACATATTGGATTTATCTGCTGAAATGCCAGGTTGGGCTGAATTTTGCGTCTTTTATTCAGCCCAGTGATGGTTTAGTCGTGGGCTTTGCCCGGCATCCGGCGGTCGTCTTTATACTCGGCGGTCGCAATCCACGCGGCGCAGAAAAGCGTCAGGCGGGCGAAGAAATAGAAGAAGGCCATGATTCCCAGCACCGAGCCGAATGCCGCCCCGGACGGCGACTTGACCAGCGACGGTAGCGTCCAGGTCATGACGATCTTGATTATCTCAAAGCCGACCGCCGCAATCAGGGTACCGCGAATCAGCGCCCTACGGCGCGGGCGGTGGCGCGGGAGTCGCCAGAAAATCCAGAAAAAGAGCAGATAGTTGGCGAAGATGGAAATGGCCAGGCCAATAAGCCGCCACGCCGGTTTCAGCCACTCGATGTAGTCCAGATAGAGCGCCGAGATAATCATCTGCTGAGCCGACCCGGCGATGGAGGTGATTGACAAGGTGATCACCAGCGCCACCAGCAGGCCGATTAGCGAGATAAAGTCGCGAAAGTACTTCACCCAAATTTTTTCCTGATCCTGTGGCGTACGTTCCCAGACGTCGCGGGACTGGGCGCGAATCGCCTCACGCAGGTTGCCCATCCAGTTAATACCGGAATAGAGCGCCACCAGCAGACCGACGATGCCGACGGTGGTGCGCTGCTGTACGGCGGTATTGATGGTATTTTTCAGCGTTGCCGCGAGCGTCGGGTCGCTGACGTTAAGCAGGATTTTATCGAAGATGTCCTGTAGCAGCGTAGGATGCGAGGCCAGAACAAAACCGGCTGCCGCAAAAGAGACCATCAGAATCGGGATCATCGATAAAAATGAGAAGTAGGTGATCGCCGCGCCAAACTGATTGCCCAGCCTGTCGTTGAAACGCTCTGCGGCGCGGATGAGGTGCGCAATAATGGGGTTACGCTGGACTTTTTCCGCCGTTCCGGTGACGCTTTTTAGCGCCTGGTTGGCTTTTTTCGCCACGGTGGAGTCATTTATCGCAGCCAGGGCGCTTTTATTTTCATCCGGCTGCTGGCCCGGATCCTGGGCTGGTCGTTGGGCGTCGTTTTCCGGCGTCATAAATTATTTCTTCCTTTTTTACAGCGATATTCATCAAAATTATATACGTAAAATCACGGATAAGGCGTGCCGGGGGCATCGGAGGCATGAATACGTTCCTGTTTGCCGCCTGTTCTGCGCTAATCGCTCGCCGGCGTTTTGTTTGCGCAGGGCCGCGGAAAACTCATAATTCACTGATAGTTATCTATATTTATCCAGGGTAAGGCGTTAGCTGCTACCCGACATAAAATATCGCTACTCCCACAAATACGGATTTTTCATCATGCGGACTCATCAACATAGCTTTTCATGAGCCCGCCCAGCCACTCCATAAACAGATGTACCCGACGTGAAAGGTTGCGCCGGTGCGGATAAATGAGCGAAACCGGCAGCGGCTCGGCGCGGTAGTGGGGCAGAATTTCTATCAGCTCCCCGGTGCGCAGCATTTCACGAACGCCCACCCGGGGTACCTGAATAATCCCCAGCCCCGCCAGGCACGAGGCTTGATAAGTTTCGGTGCTGTTAACCGTCAGAACGCCACCGGTTTTGACCCAGCGGACGGCGCCATCGCTAACCACTTCGAAGCCCAGCGGGCGCACGCCCAGATTGCTGGCGTAGTGGATCAGCGCATGATCGGCGAGATCGTCCAGCGACTGCGGGTAGCCAAAGCGGGTGAGATATTGAGGACTGGCGCAGTTGATTTGCGTGAGCTTGCCCAGCGGTCGCGCAATCAGCCCGGAATCTTTCAGCGTACCGACGCGTATCACACAATCAAAACCCTCGCGGATTACGTCAACCAACCTGTCGCTGCTGCTGAGCTCCAGTTCGATGCCGGGATACTGCTGCAGAAATGCCGGCAGTTGCGGAATAACCAGTTTTTTCGCCACGGCGACCGGCATATCGACCCGAAGGCGTCCGCTAATGCTGGAGGGATCGAGCTGAAACATCCCGTCCAGCTCATCGAGATTGCTGAGCAGGTCTCTGGCGCGTTCGTAGTAGACCATACCATCCTGAGTCAGCTGCACCCGGCGGGTGGTGCGATGCAGCAGACGAACGCCAAGATGGTTTTCCAGTGCCTGAATCTGGCGCGAAACGCTCCCTTTAGGCAGGCCAAGCGTATCCGCAGCGCGGGAAAAACTCTCCAGCTCCGCGACTCTGATGAACAGCTGCATTGCGTGAATTTTATCCATTCCGCAGACCTTTTGTTGCTCTTAATGAAACAGTAAAGCGTAATTTTCAGTATTTATTGTTTTTATAGCAGCTAATAAGCTCTTTAACGAGGCAAATGCAATCGAAAAGGGGTTTTCTGATGACACAACGTATCGCTTTGGTGACCGGCGGCAGCCGCGGACTGGGGAAAAACGCCGCCCTGAAGCTGGCGGAGAAGGGAACCGATATTATTCTGACCTGGCATAGCAACCCGCAGGCGGCGCTTGACGTGGTAGCTAAAATTGAGAAAAAAGGCGTAAAAGCCGCAGCATTACCGTTAAACGTCGGCGATATCACCAGTTTTGATGGTTTTGCACACAAGGTTGGGGAAGTACTTCAACAACGCTGGCAGCGGGAGACATTCGACTATTTATTAAACAATGCCGGTATTGGCCTGAACGTCGCTTTTGCCGAAACCAGCGAAGCGCAGTTTGATGAATTAATGAACATCCAGTTTAAGGGACCGTTCTTCCTTACTCAGCGTCTGTTACCGCTATTGCAGGACGGGGGACGCATCCTCAACGTTTCCAGCGGACTGGCGCGTTTTGCTCTGCCGGGTTATGCGGCCTATGCCGCGATGAAAGGCGCGATGGAGGTACTGACGCGCTATCAGGCGAAGGAGCTTGGGGAACGCGGAATTTCGGTCAATATCATTGCTCCTGGCGCCATTGAAACCGATTTTGGCGGCGGCGTGGTACGCGATAACCCGCAGGTGAATCAGCATATCGCCGGGCAAACGGCGCTGGGAAGAGTGGGGCAGCCGGATGATATAGGCGATGCTATCGCCGCGCTACTCAGCGACGATCTGCGCTGGATGAATGCCCAGCGCGTTGAGGTCTCTGGCGGAATGTTTTTGTAATCCCGAGCCCCTTCATGGATCATGAAGGGGTATACGCATTTCATGCGCTTTCTTACTCCGTAACATACTTTCCCCGCTTTGCCATCGCCTGCGTTTGCGGGTTCGTTTAAAATAGAAAAATAATATTATATTTATTTTTTACCTGCCTGGTTCATTAAGGATTTCCTTAATTTAAATGTAATAAATATTGTGAATAAGTAATGGCGTGAATAAGGCCTGTAACTATTCATTGTTATGATGTTTAGATAATCCTCCCTATCGGTAAAATGCCCCAGGCCAAACAGCGAGTTCTTATTTTATCTTGCTGATATTACCCTTCCCCCTCTTTTAATCGGGCATTTCTTTGTTGGAGATAAATCCATGCAGGTAATCATGTTTGACAGGCAGTCGATATTTATTCACGGAATGAAAATTGGCCTCCAGCAACACATTCCTGAACTTGATATTTTTGGCACCTGTCAGGCGGATCAGCTCTGGCAGAAGCTAACGGCGAATCCTGAAGCACTGCTCATTCTGGATGGCGATATGCACAGCGAGTTTTGCTGCTGGCTACTGCAGGAAAAGCAGCTCCGTTTCCCGGCGACTCAGGTGCTGCTGATCGTGTCCGACGATAATAAAAGCTGGCTACAGCGCGCGCTTTCCTGGAATGTGCGCGGGATTATTCAACGCAGGGAAAGCCTGCAAACATTCGCCCAGGCGATCAACAGCATTATGCATGGCCTGCTCTGTTTGCCGGGCGATTGGCTCATGACGGCGGAAGCGCGGGATAATAAATTGGTTCATTTAAGCCAGCGTCAGCGCGAGATTTTACAGCTGCTGGCGGCGGGAGATTCCAATAAAGAGATTAGCCGCGCGTTAAATATTAGCGCGGGCACGGTCAAGGCGCATCTGGAGTCGCTGTATCGCCGACTGGATGTGAAGAATCGAACCCAGGCGGCGATGGTGTTTAATGGCGTCAGCGAAACTTAATCGGTTGTCGCCTTGAATCTTGCGCACTCTTCACGCCGCTGTTCGTGGCCGCTGCGAATATTTTCCCAGGCGGTCAGCGCCTCAGCGAACCGCTGATGGTTAAGGTGAGTTAAAACAATATCAAGCTCCGGAGACGCCGGGCCGCAGCTGAAGGCTAAAGAGACCAGCGCATCATACTGCGATGGGTTAAGCCTCACCCGCAGGTTGCGCTTAAGCTGGCGCTGGCATTGCACCAGGTCGACGGTAAGCAAGGTCTCCGCGATCTCGCGCGTGAAGTGGTTGAACGTTTCATAATCTTTGAGAACGTGGCCATAGCCAATCACGCGCAGGCCGCTCTCGTCCCGATAGGGGGCGAGTGCTAGTCCCTGAGTTCGTTTAATAAAGTCCAGGCCCTGCGGGCTTAGCGACGGTGTTATGGGGGACATGTTCTCTTCCTCTTTGGCTGGCCCGCAGTGTAGAGGAAAAGTTAACCGCGCCCTATTCGCCAGATGGCCCAGGCTGGTTATGCTCGCGGCGCAGCAGGCCGAAAAGCCAATCGTTGTGCCAGCGACCGTTGAGCCAGTAGCATTCACGCAGCTCGCCTTCCTGATGAAAACCAACCTTTAGCAGCAGATTTTTTGACGCCAGATTGCCCGCGGTGACGGTCGCCGTCAGCCGCCGGATACCGCCCGTAGTCAAAGCGTACTCGCACAGCGCGCGCAGCGATTCACTGCCGTACCCTTTCCCCTGCGCGTGGGGAGCGAACAGAAAACCCACTTCAGCACTATCGCCAGCGAGATGCTGGTAGCCGGTGAGGCCAAGGGGAGCATGGGTGAAGCGATCGCGCACGACCAGACACAGCCAGTGGGCCGCCCCCGGGGACCATAAGGGAAGCCGCGAATCAAAAGCCTCACGAATGTCGGCGACCGGGCGAGGATCCGCGACGTAAAGCATCACCTGGGGATCCTGCTGGAGGGCGAGGAAAAAAGGCCAGTCATCAAGCTGCAGCGGGGAACAGCGCAGACGTGGGGTCATCAGTTCTGGCATAGCAGGGTTCCGGCAAAAGTCGATGCCATGAACATAGCAGGACATCGACTGCCGGAACAGTCTGCTGTTACAACGGTTCGCCGTACAGACCAATAAGCCGGCGCACCACGCCATTGGTCCAGCCGAAGCCGTCCTGGAGCGGGTACTCACCCCCTCCGCCTTCGTGAGGAGTGGCGCTGGCGATGTGGTACTTTTCAATCAGCTTAAAGTGCTGTTTATAGAAATGGTTCACCGTTTGCAGCCAGCTGTGGGCTATCTCATCGCCGAGCGGATCCTGACCGTACATTTTAAAACCCTGTACCGCCATCCACTGCAGCGGCGCCCAGCCGTTGGGCTTATCCCACTGTTCACCGCTTTGATATTCGGTTGCCATAATACCGCCGGGGGTAAGCAGGCGGGCGCGTACCGCATCGGCAAGCCTGTCGGCCTGATCGTGGGTCGCCATACCGACATAGAGCGCGACGATGCTGGCGGCGGAAAACAGCGCCAGCTGCTCGCGGCGCCAGTCATAATCGCGGAAACAACCGCTTTCGTCATCCCACAGATAGCGGGTCACCGCCGCCCGACGGTCGCTGGCCTTCTGGCGGAAAGCGGCCTCGGTTTCCCGGTCGCCCTTCAGGCCGGAGAGGTTGGCGATGGTATTCTCCAGCTTGAACAGCAAGGCGTTCAGATCAATGGGGATAAACTGGGTAGTGCGGATGCTTGCCAGTCGGGTGATATCGCGCAGCCAGCGGCTGGAGTAATCCCAGCCGGACTCCGCCCCCGCGCGCAGGTCGCGATAAACTTCATTCGGCGGGCGCCCGGAGCGCTTCGCCGTTTCAACATCTTCCCGCCACGACTCATCGCGCGGCGTGTCGCGATCGTCCCAGTAGCGGTTCAGCAAAGAGCCGTCCGGCATACGCACCACGTGACGATACGCCTGATTGGGGATCAGCGATTCCGCGCCGTCCATCCAGAAGCTGTACTCCATTTGCAGGTGGTCAAGGTACCGTTTAGCGCCGCGGACGCCATCTTCTTCAAACAGTTCGACCATCAGGGCAAAGACCGGCGGCTGCGAGCGGCTGAGATAGTAGGTACGGTTGCCGTTAGGAATATGGCCGTAGATTTCGATCATCCACGCGAAATTATCGGCCATGCATTTCAGCAGGTCTTCGCGGCCGCTTTCCGCCAGCCCCAGCATAGTGAAGTAGGAATCCCAGTAGTAGGTTTCGCTAAAGCGTCCGCCGGGAACAATATATGACTGCGGCAGCGCCAGCAGCGACGACCACGGAATATGATCCTGCGGCTCGCGGGTGAGGATTGGCCACAGATTATCAATATGCTCCTTGAGGGATCGCGTGGGATCGGAGACGTAGTCCTCGGCGCGGCTTTCCGGCAGCCAGAAATGATCTTCCACAAACTGGCGTAAATCGAATCCGGGGGTGCGCCTGATGCGACGATAGTGAATCAAGATATCCAGCGGATCCTGCTTCGGCGCGCAGTCCGGGAAGGTTTTACTATCGGCGAAAATTCGCGATTTCTGGACGTGGGCGAACAGCTCCAGATAACGATCGGCAGGGGTGAGGGCATCCGAGGCGGGCAGCCCTTCAATGATCTCCGGTTCAGGTTCGGCGTCGAACATTTCATCCAGCTTTAACTCATACGGATCGGCTTCGTAGCACGGATCGGTGTCGATCCTGAGCTCATCGTCATCAACGTTGCGTAATTTCTGGCTGAACATAGGGGTACGGACCTCCGGATTGCGTCAGTAGAGGATGCCGGGCACGCCCGACCTGTCTAATAAGCTTAGACATTCGCAGCGGGAAACGAAAAGAGAAGTGTGCGGTAGATCACGCTTTCCTCTGAACAAT
This sequence comes from Klebsiella sp. S69, assembly GCF_016516145.1. Lineage (NCBI taxonomy): Bacteria > Pseudomonadati > Pseudomonadota > Gammaproteobacteria > Enterobacterales > Enterobacteriaceae > Klebsiella > Klebsiella sp. S69. Next base: position 132,133 of record NZ_JACVUU010000014.1, read on the forward strand.
CGGTTCGGAGTTTTTGCTTTAACTTTTTGATCTACCGGATTAAAACCGTTTTAACCGCTGCGTATTGCGTCGAAAAATTCGGAGATTTCGTTTTGCAACAAAATCTAAATTCCCGGGCGCTGCCGCTATTCAGCCATTACTCCCACGCGGCTTCCAGCAGCTCCAGCAGCTGCTCGCTGGTCAACGTGACCGGGTTAGCCTTCATGGATGAGGAGCTGCTGGCGGCGAGGGCCGCAGGCTCCAGCGCTTCGCGGGGGACGCCGAGATCGCGCAGATTACCCAGACCGGCGCGCTGGCTCCACTCGCGCAGGCTCTCCCATGCGCTGTCATGATCGGAATCCAGTCCAGCGGCCAGCCACTGGCGTACATCCGCAAAACGCTGGCGGAGGCATTCGTCGCTAATTTGTGCTTCGTTGAGCGCCAGGCCGAAGGGGAGCAGACTACCGCAAAGTGCGCCGTGGGCAGCGTTGCTCAGGCCTCCCAGCGGGCCTGCCAGGCCGTGAACCACGCCGAGTCCGGCATTGGCTAACGCCAGTCCGCCGCACAGGCTGACCCACGCCATCTCATCGCGGCTATCCGGACACTCATGTTCCATCAGCGTTCTGAGCGCTTTCATGCCGCGCGGGATCGCCTCCCGACAGAGTGCGTCGGTAAAAGGATTCGCGCGGGTGCACAGCCAGGGCTCAATCACCTGGGTGATAGCGTCGAGACCGGAGGCTAAGGTCACCGCGCGCGGCGCGCTGTCGGTGAGGGACGGGTCGATAATCGCCAGGTCCGGCAGCATGCGGTCGTCACGCAGGCTGACCTTGCGCTGCTGCTCGGGGACGTTAATCACCGCGTTCTTTGTGACTTCCGCGCCGGTACCGGCCGTCGTGGGAATGGCGACGAACGGCAGCGGATTGGCCTCTAATATGCGGCCGCTACCCACCACTTCCAGGTATTCGATCGCGGGCCCCTGCGCGGGAACCAGCGCCGCAATGGCTTTGCCCGCATCAATGACCGCGCCGCCGCCGAGGCTGACGATGGCGCCGACGCCTTTTTCCCGTGCCAGACTCACGCCCCGTTCAATATCCTGCAGGCAGGGTTCATGGGCGATAGAGAGTGTGGTGACGTGCAGCCGAAGCGCGTGGAGTTCGCTTAGCAAGCATTCCGCGCGCTGCGGGGTGGCGCCGTGAATCAGCAGAATCTTTGTCGAGCGCCCGGCGAGCCAGGGGGCCGCGCTTAGAGCAAGGCCGCGCCCAAAGCGGATATTGCCCGGTGTTAAAACGTTAAAAGAGGTCAACATGTCGGGTAACCTGTCCTGGAGAAAAATCGTGCAATCCACTATACACATTATCCGGCTGTACATGAGCCGCCGATGCAGTATTGTGAAACAACCATCTCTTTTGATTGAGGAATTGCTGACAATGATAAAAATACTGGGCAAACGCTCATCAATTAACGTGCGTAAGGTACTGTGGACCTGTGAAGAAGCGGGAATAGCATATCAGCAGGAGGATTACGGTAGCGGGTTCCAGTCCATCGAGACCCCGGCGTTTCGCGCCCTTAATCCGAATAGCCTGGTCCCGGTGCTGCTGGATGGCGATTTTGTGCTGTGGGAGTCGAACAGCATCTGCCGCTATCTGGCGCGCAAAGCCGGGCGGGAAGACCTGCTCCCCACGGTGCCGCAGGCTGCCGCCGAGGTTGAGCGCTGGATGGACTGGCAGGCAACGGAATTCAATACTGCCTGGCGCTACGCCTTTATGGGACTGGTGCGCAAGGACCCGCGTTTTCAGGAACCGACGGCTATCAAAGAGAGCATTGTCGCCTGGACCCGCTGCGTGCAGATCCTCAATGCGCAGCTTCAGCAAACCGGGGCATGGGTTGCCGGCAGCCAGTTTACGCTCGCGGATATCGTCCTGGGACTGTCGGTGCATCGCTGGAAAATGACGCCGTTCGCGCATCCGGAAATGGCCGAAGTGGAGCGCTGGTATATGGCGCTGAATCAGCGCCCGGCGTTTAAGCGCCACGGCAATAACGGCGTGGCGTAAAGATAAAAAAAGAAGCTCCGGAGAGCTTCTTTTTCATGTACGGTGCGCCGTGTTACCGCATCGTCACAAACTCTTCCGCTGCGGTTGGGTGGATCGCCACGGTATTGTCGAAGTCTTTCTTGGTTGCGCCCATCTTCAGCGCCACCGCGAAGCCCTGCAGCATTTCATCCATACCGAAGCCGATACCGTGAATGCCGACAATTTTCTCTTCCGGGCCGACGCAGACCAGCTTCATGCGGCACGGCTGGCGGTGTGAAGTGACGGCGGTATACATGGCGGTGAAAGAGGATTTATACACTTTTACCGCCTCATCGCCGTACTGCTCGCGCGCCTGCGGCTCGGATAAACCGACGGTACCGATTGGCGGATGGCTGAATACCACGGTCGGGATGTTGCTGTAGTCCAGATGTTCGTCCGGCTTGTTGTTAAACAGACGCTCGGAGAGACGGCGGCCGGCGGCAACGGCGACCGGAGTCAGCTCGACGGCACCGGTATTATCGCCGACGGCGTAAATACCCGGAACGTTGGTATTCTGGAATTTATCGACGACGATATAGCCTTTATCGTTAGTTTCCACTCCGGTAGCGGCGAGATTGAAGTTATCGGTTGCCGGTTCGCGACCGATCGCCCAAATCAGGCAGTCCACGGTCTGGCTGCGGCCATCTTCCAGCTCCAGGGTCAGGCTGCCGTCGGCGTTCTTCACTACCGCTTTCGGAATGGCATGGGTATGCAGCTGCGGGCCTTCGGCGTTCATCACCTCAACCAGCGTTTCAACGATCAGCGGATCGAAGCTACGCAGCGGCGCGTGTTTACGCACGAATAGATGGGTCTCCGCGCCCAGTCCGTTAATCACGCCCGCCAGCTCAACGGCGATATAGCCCGCGCCGACAACCGCAACGCGCTTCGGCAGCGCCGGCAGTTCGAAGAAACCATCGGAATCAATACCGTACTCGACGCCGGGAATGCTCGGATGGCTCGGACGGCCGCCGGTGGCGATCAGAATATGGTCGGCGGTTATCGTCTCGCCGTTAACTTCGACGGTTTTCGCATCGACAAAACGGGCGAAGCCTTTAATGACATCGACCTTGTTTTTGCCCAGCACGTTATCGTAAGAGGTGTGGATACGATCGATATAGGCGCTACGGCTGGCGACCAGCTTATCCCAGTCGAAGTGATTAATTGTGGTATCAAAACCGTAATCCGGGCCATACAGATGGATGGCTTCACGGATCTGCGCCGCATGCCACATCACTTTCTTCGGTACGCAGCCGACGTTCACGCAGGTGCCGCCCAGGTCTTTGGCTTCAATCAGCGCACACTTTTGGCCGTACATAGCGGCACGGTTAATGGAGGCGATACCGCCGCTGCCGCCGCCAATGGCGATATAGTCATAATGCTTGCTCATGAGTCTTATCCTTAATGTCTAATTGGCGCGATTGTATACCTGAAATCACCAGGTTCCACCGATTGCTGTGATTGTTACTCAGGCACGATCCAGCTGACGGTGGCATGGCCGATACCGGTCGGCACCAGCTTTTTATGTAGCCAGGGCAGAACGTTGTTCATCTGCTGCTCCAGCTTCCACGGCGGGTTGATGACGATCATCCCGGAGGCGGTCATCCCGCGCTGGTCGCTATCCGGACGCACCGCCAGCTCGATTTGCAGAATTTTGCGAATGCCGGTGGCCTCTAACTCTTTGATCATGCGCTTAATCTGCGCACGCAGTACGACCGGATACCACAGCGCGTAGGTGCCGGTAGCAAAGCGTTTGTAGCCTTCATGAATACCGGTGACCACCGCCTGGTAGTCGCTTTTGATTTCATAAGGCGGGTCGATTAGCACCAGGCCACGACGAGATACCGGCGGCAGCTTAGACTTCAGCTGCTGATAGCCATCGCTTTTTTCAACCCGGGCGCGGTCGTCTTTCTGAAACTCCGCGCGCAGCAGCGGAAAATCGCTGGGATGCAGCTCAGTCATCTGCAGGCTATCCTGCTCGCGCAGCAGTTGGCGGGCAATCAGCGGAGAGCCGGGGTAGTAGCGCAGCTGGCCGCTACGGTTGAAGTGCTGGACCACGGAGATATACGGCTCCAGCTCGGCGGGCAGGTCATCCTGCTGCCAGATGCGGGCGATACCTTCGAGATACTCACCGGTGCGCTCGGCATGTTTGCTGCTCAGCTGATAGCGGCCAGCGCCGGCGTGGGTGTCCAGATAGAGAAACGGTTTTTCTTTCTCTTTGAGCGATTCAATGATCAGGCTCTGAACGGTGTGTTTTAGAACGTCGGCGTGGTTGCCTGCGTGAAAGCTGTGGCGATAACTGAGCATGGATGCGGTGATTCCGGGAATTAAACAAGATAACCGATAGTTTACCGCAGATCCGCCTGGATTACCGCTGCGGTACCGTGCTGTTTTAATTCCTGCTGGTGTTGTGTGAGATGCGACTCCCCGGAGGCGGTGCTGGCGCACCTGTCCGGGCTACCGGCCCGCAGCCAACTGATGATTGCGGAATTAGCTCTCTTTTGTGGGTTTTACCGCCGGCAGGGCGCGATGCATCGGCACCGGCAGCCAGGCGCGAATTAATAATCCGCCGCGTTCGCTGGAGCCAAGTTCCAGCTTGCCGTTATGGTTATCGATGATGCGCTGAACGATAGCCAGCCCGAGGCCGGTTCCGCTAATCGTTCGGGCGCTGTCACCGCGAACGAAAGGCTGGAACAGATGTTCGCGCTGCTCCGGCTTGATTCCCGGTCCATCGTCTTCGACCTGGAACCAGGCCCGGTTACCTTCGCTGCCGCTGCTGACCTTGATCCAGCCGTTGCCGTAGCGGGCGGCGTTGACCACCATATTCGCCAGCGCGCGCTTGATGGAGAGCGGATGCACGCGCAGCGGGATCTCTCCCGGCTGCAGATCGGTAGCGATTTCCCGCTCATAGCCGCTCTCCGCCGCAATCACTTCGCCCAGCACCGCATTCAGGTCCACCAGCTCCACCGGCATCTCCTGACCGGTGCGCAGATAGTCGATAAACTGCTCGATAATGGCGTTGCACTCTTCGATATCTTTATTAATCGACTCGGCGAGGTAGCCGTCCTCTTCGCCCATCATTTCCGTCGCCAGACGGATACGCGTGAGCGGAGTCCGTAAATCGTGGCTCACCCCGGCCATCAGCAGCGTACGGTCGTCCGCCAGTTGCTTAACGCCTGCGGCCATATGGTTAAAGGCACGTGTCACCGAACGCACCTCTGATGCGCCGTATTCGCGCAGCGGCGGAGGGATAATCCCTCGCCCGACCTGCAGCGCGGCGTGCTCCAGATCGACCAGCGGTCGGTTCTGTATACGAATAAAGAGCCAGGCGCCGCCAATCGCCAGCAGCATGATCGCCAGGGTGTAGCGGAACAGCGGCGAGAAGTCGCCCTGGTGGATTTCGGTCAGCGGTACGCGCACCCAGATATTGGGGGAGAGCCAGGTTTTCAGCCACACCACGGGGGAGCTTTTGTTGACCTCAACCCGCACTTCGGTCGGCCCGCCGAGCTGGTGCGCCATCTGCTGGCTTAAGAATTCATAATGCTGCGCCCAGCGCAGGCCTGCGTCTTCCGCCGCTTCGTTGGAATAGAGCGAAATGCCCAGCTCGCGGTAAATTTCGCGGCGAAACGCCGGCGGAACCACCAACTGGGTGCCGTCTTCCAGCTGCAGTTTATCGGTCATCAGCATACGCACTTCGTAGGCCAGAACCTTATTAAACTGCTGGAGACTGGGCAGGATCGCGAAATTCAGCACCACTAAATAGGTCGTCACCAGGCTGGCGAACAGCAGGGTGACGATCAGTAGCAGGGTACGGGCAAACGAGCTTCGCGGCGAAAAGCGCACGCGTTTCATGCCTTAGAGCCGTCCGGGACGAAAACGTAGCCCAGGCCCCATACGGTCTGGATATAGCGAGGATGCGCCGGATCTTCTTCCACCATGCGGCGCAGGCGTGAGATTTGTACGTCGATGGAACGCTCCATGGCTGAATACTCACGGCCGCGGGCGAGGTTCATCAGCTTATCGCGGGACAGCGGTTCGCGCGGATGGCTCACCAGCGCTTTTAGCACCGCGAATTCACCGCTGGTCAGCGGCATGGGTTCATCTTCACGGAACATTTCGCGGGTGCCGAGGTTCAGCTTGAATTTACCAAAGGCGATAACCGCCTCTTCCTGCGAGGGCGCGCCCGGTAGTTCGTTGGCCTGACGGCGAAGCACGGCGCGGATACGGGCCAGCAGCTCGCGCGGGTTGAACGGTTTTGGGATATAGTCGTCGGCGCCGATTTCCAGGCCCACGATTCGGTCAACTTCTTCCCCTTTCGCCGTGACCATGATGATCGGCATCGGGTTGCTCTGACTGCGCAGGCGGCGGCAAATGGACAAGCCATCTTCGCCCGGCAGCATAAGATCCAGCACCATCAGGTGGAAGGATTCACGGGTCAGCAGGCGATCCATCTGTTCAGCGTTCGCCACGCTACGAACCTGGAAGCCCTGCTCGGTCAGATAACGTTCGAGTAGCGCACGCAGGCGCATGTCGTCATCGACAACCAGAATCTTATAATTCTCTTGCATTGTTTATACTCCCAAAGGTTCACTGCAATTGTCAGTACGTATTCTCAAAAAAGCCCGGGTCGCCCACCAGCGAAATCTGGTATATATTCCAGGCTAAATTGTTACAAAGCATATTTAACAGCAGCTTAAGTATACATTTAAGCATAAGACGCATTATTTATCCTGTTGCTATTATGACGCGCGACGAATTGTGCGCAGCATTGCACAAAGATTTGTAATCAGGAGCCGTAACCTTCGATGAAAACGCCGCTGATCACCCGTGAAGGGTATGAAAAACTGAAGAAAGAGATGGATACCCTGTGGCGCGAAGAACGTCCGGAAGTCACTAAAAAAGTGACCTGGGCGGCGAGCCTTGGCGACCGCAGCGAAAACGCCGACTATCAGTACAATAAAAAGCGCCTGCGTGAAATCGACCGCCGGGTGCGCTATCTGACCAAATGCCTCGAACAGCTGAAAATCGTCGATTATTCGCCGCAGCAGGAAGGAAAGGTCTTTTTCGGCGCCTGGGTAGAGATTGAAAACGATGCGGGTGAGACGAAGCGCTTTCGGATTGTCGGCTACGATGAAATCTTTGGCCGCAATGACTACATCTCCATTGATTCGCCAATGGCGCGCGCGCTGCTGAAAAAAGAGGTCGGCGATTTAGCTATCGTTAACACGCCCGCGGGCGAGGCTGCCTGGTACGTGAACGAAATTGAATACGTCAAAGCTAAATAGGTGCGGAACATTCCGAGAGGCTTGGGTCGCGGCTGGCATTTTAGCGTGCCAGTCCGTATAACTATCCCCCTGATTTTTGATCCTAAAGATGAATTAAACCGATGATGAATGATTCGCTCTGCCGCATTATTGCGGGTGAACTTCAGGCCAGGGCTGAACAGGTAGAAGCTGCCGTTCGCCTGCTTGATGAAGGGAATACCGTGCCGTTTATCGCACGCTATCGTAAAGAAGTCACCGGCGGTCTGGATGACACGCAGCTGCGTAATCTGGAAACCCGCCTGGGTTACCTGCGAGAACTCGAAGACCGTCGTCAGGCGATCCTGAAGTCCATCGGCGAGCAGGGCAAGCTGACCGAGGCGCTGGAAAAAGCCATCAACGGGACGCTGAGTAAGACCGAGCTCGAAGACCTCTATCTGCCGTACAAGCCGAAGCGCCGCACTCGCGGGCAGATCGCCATTGAGGCCGGGCTGGAGCCTCTGGCCGAGCTGCTGTGGAACGAGCCCTCTCATGACCCGGAAACCGAAGCTGCCAAATATATCGACGCTGATAAAGGCATCGCGGACAGCAAAGCTGCCCTCGATGGCGCGCGCTATATTCTGATGGAGCGCTTTGCTGAAGATGCGGGCCTGCTGGCGAAAGTGCGCGACTATCTGTGGAAAAACGCCCATCTGGTGGCCACCGTCGTTAGCGGCAAAGAAGAGGAAGGTGCGAAATTCCGCGACTACTTCGATCACCATGAACCGATCTCCACCGTGCCGTCGCACCGCGCGCTGGCGATGTTCCGCGGCCGTAACGAAGGCGTGCTGCAGCTCTCTTTGAACGCTGACCCGCTGTTCGATGAGCCGCCGAAAGAGAGCCACGGCGAGCAGATTATTATCAACCATCTCGGCCTGCGCCTGAATAACGCTCCGGCAGACGGCTGGCGTAAGGGCGTGGTGAGCTGGACGTGGCGTATCAAGGTGTTGATGCACCTGGAAACCGAGCTGATGGGCACCGTGCGCGAACGCGCGGAAGACGAAGCCATTAACGTCTTTGCCCGCAACCTGCACGACCTGCTGATGGCCGCGCCGGCCGGACTACGCGCCACCATGGGGCTCGATCCTGGCCTGCGCACCGGCGTAAAAGTCGCCGTCGTTGACGGCACCGGCAAACTGGTGGCTACCGATACCATCTACCCGCATACCGGACAGGCCGCCAAAGCGGCGGTAGCGGTTGCCGCACTGTGCGAAAAGTACAACGTTGAGCTGGTAGCGATAGGCAACGGTACCGCCTCGCGTGAAACCGAGCGCTTCTTCCTCGACGTCCAGAAGCAGTTCCCGAAAGTGACCGCACAGAAGGTCATCGTCAGCGAAGCGGGCGCATCCGTGTATTCCGCCTCCGAGCTGGCGGCGCAGGAGTTCCCGGACCTCGACGCTTCCCTGCGCGGCGCGGTCTCTATCGCCCGCCGGCTCCAGGACCCGTTGGCCGAACTGGTGAAGATCGACCCGAAATCCATCGGCGTCGGCCAGTATCAGCATGACGTCAGCCAGACCCAGCTGGCGCGTAAGCTGGACGCGGTGGTGGAAGACTGCGTGAACGCCGTTGGCGTCGATCTGAATACCGCATCCGTTCCGCTGCTCACCCGCGTTGCCGGCCTGACCCGCATGATGGCGCAGAATATCGTCTCCTGGCGCGATGAGAACGGTCAGTTCCAGAACCGCCAGCAGCTTCTGAAGGTTAGCCGTCTGGGGCCGAAGGCCTTTGAACAGTGCGCGGGCTTCCTGCGTATCAACCATGGCGATAACCCGCTGGATGCCTCAACCGTGCACCCGGAAGCGTACCCGGTGGTGGAGCGCATTCTGGCGGCGACTCAGCAGGCGCTGAAAGATTTGATGGGCAACAGCAGCGAGCTACGTCATCTGAAAGCCGTTGATTTTACTGATGAGAAATTCGGCGTGCCGACGGTCACCGACATCATCAAAGAGCTGGAAAAACCGGGCCGCGACCCGCGCCCGGAGTTTAAAACCGCCCAGTTTGCCGATGGCGTAGAAACGATGAACGACCTGCTGCCGGGGATGATCCTCGAAGGCGCGGTGACCAACGTCACCAACTTCGGCGCGTTTGTTGATATCGGCGTTCACCAGGACGGCCTGGTGCATATCTCCTCCCTTTCGAACAAGTTCGTTGAAGACCCGCATACGGTGGTGAAAGCGGGGGATATCGTGAAGGTCAAAGTGATGGAAGTTGATCTGCCGCGCAAGCGTATCGCGCTGACGATGCGTCTGGACGAACAGCCCGGCGACAGCAACGCGCGCCGCGGCGGTGGGAACGATCGCCCCCAGGGCAACCGCCCGGCGGCGAAGGCTGCTAAACCTCGCGGTCGTGAGACGCAGCCTGCGGGCAACAGCGCGATGATGGACGCGCTGGCGGCGGCGATGGGTAAAAAACGCTAAACTCTCCGGCCCCTTTTGTCGAGGGGCCGCATTTCTTCCGGCATTCGCCATATTGTGCAAACAAGCATCAGTATTTTCTTATAACGTCGTAATAAGCGCGAAATGCGGACGGTGAGATTATTATTTTCATTTCGTTAACTATCGAAACCTTAATTAAACATTTGGTCATTAAGAATTATTATTATTTCGACGCGTGTTACAAAATAGAGTTTGCTCAATATCAACAAAAGCTCAATCTCCTGTTTAAAAAAACAATCGACCGCATTATATGTATTGATGATAAAAACTATTCTCATTATCATTATTTGCATTGAATATTTTTTATTCTTCGTTGGCTACGGTCCCTTGCGCCGCATCTTAGGCGCGTACGGAAAACTCTTTTTCAGTTGGCGATACACAAGTAGGTCCTATGCAATTCACACCTGATAGTGCGTGGAAAATCATTGGTTTCTCCCGCGATATTAGTCCGGCGTATCGGCAGAAACTGCTGTCCCTCGGAATGCTGCCGGGTTCATCTTTTAATGTGGTTCGCGTGGCGCCGCTCGGCGACCCTATCCATATTGAAACCCGACGCGTGAGCCTGGTATTACGTAAAAAGGATCTTGCGTTAATTGAGCTGGAAGCGGTTGCACAATAATGCCTGACCGGCACTAAGAGCATGAATATGAAAAAATTAACCCTTGGTTTAATTGGTAATCCTAATTCCGGTAAGACTACCCTGTTTAACCAGCTCACCGGTGCGCGCCAGCGCGTTGGTAACTGGGCGGGGGTGACCGTTGAGCGTAAAGAGGGAGGCTTCAACACCACCGATCATCAGGTCACGCTGGTGGATCTTCCGGGCACCTATTCGCTAACCACTATCTCCTCGCAAACCTCGCTGGATGAGCAGATTGCCTGCCACTATATTCTCAGCGGCGACGCCGACATGCTGATTAACGTGGTCGATGCGTCCAATCTGGAACGTAACCTCTATCTGACGCTGCAGCTGCTGGAGCTGGGCATCCCCTGCGTCGTCGCGCTGAACATGCTCGATATCGCGGAAAAACAGAACATCCGTATCGATGTCGACGCGCTGGCCGCCCGCCTCGGGTGCCCGGTTATTCCGCTGGTTTCCACCCGCGGACGCGGTATTGAAGCCCTGAAAATGGCGATCGATCGTCATCAGCAAAATCAGCCTGTAGAACTGGTGCACTATCCGCAGCCGCTGCTGCGCGAAGCGGACAAGCTGGCGCAGGTGATGTCCGGGGAGATTCCGCAGCGCCAGCGTCGGTGGCTGGGCTTACAGATGCTTGAAGGCGATATTTACAGCCGCGCCTACGCCGGTGATGCCGCCCATAAGCTGGACGTGGCCCTGGCGCACCTGAGCGAAGAACTGGATGATCCCGCGCTGCATATCGCCGATGCCCGTTACCAAAGCATCGCTGCTATTTGCGATGCGGTCAGTAACACGCTTACCGCCGAGCCCAGCCGCTTTACCGCAGCGATGGATAAAGTCATCCTCAACCGTTTTCTCGGACTGCCGGTCTTCCTGTTCGTTATGTATCTGATGTTCTTACTGGCGATCAATATCGGCGGCGCGTTGCAGCCCATTTTCGATGCCGGTTCCGTGGCGATCTTTATCCACGGCATTCAGTGGATTGGCTATACCCTGCATTTCCCGGACTGGCTGACCGTTTTCCTCGCCCAGGGGATTGGTGGGGGGATCAATACCGTGCTGCCGCTGGTGCCGCAAATCGGCATGATGTATCTGTTCCTCTCCTTCCTTGAAGATTCCGGCTATATGGCGCGGGCGGCGTTTGTGATGGACCGCCTGATGCAGGCGCTGGGGTTGCCGGGGAAATCCTTCGTGCCGTTAATCGTGGGTTTTGGCTGTAACGTCCCTTCGGTGATGGGCGCGCGTACGCTTGATGCGCCGCGTGAGCGTCTGATGACCATTATGATGGCGCCGTTTATGTCCTGCGGCGCGCGGCTGGCGATTTTTGCCGTCTTTGCCGCCGCCTTTTTCGGCCAGAATGGCGCGCTGGCGGTCTTCTCGCTGTACGTGCTGGGTATCGTGATGGCGATTGCCACCGGTCTTATGCTGAAGCATACCATTATGCGCGGCGAAGCTTCGCCGTTCGTCATGGAGCTGCCGGTGTACCACGTTCCGCACGTGAAGAGCCTGATTATTCAGACCTGGCAGCGCCTGAAAGGCTTCGTGCTGCGCGCGGGTAAAGTGATCGTTATCGTCAGTATCTTCCTCAGCGCGCTGAACAGCTTCTCGCTGAGCGGTAAGATCGTCGATAACATCAACGACTCGGCGCTGGCGTCGGTCAGCCGGGTGATTACCCCGGTGTTTAAACCGATTGGCGTACATGAGGATAACTGGCAGGCGACCGTCGGACTGTTCACCGGCGCGATGGCCAAGGAAGTCGTGGTAGGGACGCTGAACACCCTCTACACCGCCGAAGATATCCAGAACGAAGAGTTCAGTCCGCAGACGTTTAGCCTCGGCGATGAGCTGCTGGCTGCCGTGGACGAGACCTGGCAGAGCCTGAAAGATACGTTCAGCCTGAGCGTGCTGGCCAACCCCATCGAAGCCAGTAAAGGCGACGGCGAAATGGAAACCGGTGCGATGGGCGTGATGGGCAGCAAATTCGGCAGCGCTGCGGCGGCGTATAGCTACCTGATTTTCGTCCTGCTCTATATTCCCTGCATCTCGGTTATGGGGGCAATTGCCCGCGAGTCGAGCCGCGGCTGGATGATGTTCTCCGTCCTGTGGGGGCTGAATATCGCTTATTCGCTCTCTACGCTGTACTACCAGACCGTCAGCTTTAGCCAGCATCCGCGCTACAGCCTGGTATGCATTCTGGCGGTGGTGCTGTTCAATATCGTGGTCTTTGGCCTGCTGCGCAGAGCGCGTAGCCGGGTGGACGTTTCGCTGCTGGCGACGCGCAAAACGCCGTCTTCCTGCTGCCAGAGTCCTGCTGGCGATTGCCACTAAGGAGCGATGATGGCGTCGTTAATTGAAGTTCGCGATATGCTCGCCCTGCAGGGGAGGATGGAAGCAAAGCAGATCAGCGCCCGCCTGCGTGCGCCGCAGCCGTTAATCGACGCCATGCTGGGCCGCCTGGAAGCAATGGGTAAAGCGGTGAAAACCACCGAAGATGCCGATGGCTGCCTCTCCGGCAGCTGTAAAAGCTGCCCGGAAGGCAAGGCCTGCCTGCGGGAGTGGTGGTCGCTGCGCTGAGGTGTTTTCCGGTGCTTTTCCCGGAGGCGATGCTGCGCATCTGTCCGGGCTACGAATTTGTGCGGTTTTGGGTTTGGTAGCCCGGACAGGCGCAACGCGCCGCCTCCGGGGAAGCCTCTGCGCCCTCGGGTGCAAGCGGGTCGTGAGACCCGCTTTCTGGCTTACTTGTAGACGTCCGCGTTAGCGTGAACCGTTTTTTCGTTCTTCTCGCCGGCAATTACCACGAAATAAGTGCCGCCCAGCTCATCCGCTTTTTTCGACAGATCGCGCTTTGCATCCATCGGAGAGGTTGTTCTTGAGGTCGTAATGGAACCGATTTTAGTCAGGTTCATCTTAGCCACTTCGTCTTTTTGGATCTCCTTGGCGGCGAACGCGCCAAAGGACAGGGAGCCAATCACCAGAGATGCAACAATTCCTGTAACAAGTTTCATAGCCTCTACTCTCCATTAGGTTGTTTTTTTAGGTCGCGGGTCCGGCGTGAAATAGTCAACCTCCGCAACAACCTAAGTATTGCTGCACCCTGCGTTTTTACCACGTCCCGCTAAAAATATTTACTGACCTCACGCTTCAGTTCGACCAGTTGAGCGCAAAACGCCTGCGGATGCGAAATGAACGGCGCATGGGCGGCTTTATCAAAGACGAACGACGTGCTGCCGGGCCACATGGCGTCGAGAATCGGGACGATTTTACGCGGCACCAGGCCATCCAGCCGACCGTACAGGCGCAAAAACGGCATTTTGAGGGTAGATAACGGCTGGCGTAAGTCGGCGGTTTTGAGGATCTCCAGCCCGCCGTTTAAGACTTCCGATGATGGCATCGGTAGCGACAGCACCGCGCTTTTCAGCATTCTCGCATCCTGGCGTGCGCTCTCGGTACCCATGGTTTGCAGCGCCAGAAAGCGTTCGACGGTGCGTTGAAAATCTTCGCTCAGCTGCTGCTGGAATCCGCTCAGCACTTCGGGCTTGATGCCAGGCCAGCTGTCGTGAGCGCTAAAACAGGGGGAAGAAGCCACGGTAACCAGCGCCTGCACGCGATCGGGATGGGATAATGCTACCTGACTTGCTACCAGCCCGCCGAGGCTCCAGCCTAGCCAGATAGCGCGCACCGGCGCTTTCTCCAGCACCCGCTGCGCCATCTCTTCCAGCGACAGAGCGCCAAAGCCGCCGCTGCGGCCGTAGCCAGGAAGATCGACGAGGTGCAGCGTAAAATGCGAGCGCAGCTGCGGCGTGATGCAATCCCACACCTGGGCATTCAGACCCCATCCGTGCAGCAGCACAAGATGACAATTTCCTTCGCCCATGGTCTGCCACTCGATCGCGTTCATCAGTTACTGTTCTCTTTCCACCAATATGAGGGGAAATATGCTAACAGCACACAGCTTATGCTGGCTATGCCAAATGCCGCTGGCCATCGCCCGCTGGGGGATCTGTTCGCGATGCGCGTCGGCGCTGCTGGCCTGCGAACCGCTATGCCCTCAGTGCGGACTGCCGGCCCAGTCAAACACGCTGCCCTGCGGACGCTGCCTGCAAAAACCGCCGCCGTGGCAGCGGCTGGTGACGGTCAATGACTATCGACCGCCGCTGAGCGGCCTGATTCACCAGCTGAAATTCAATAAGCGGCCCGAGCTGGCGCCCGCTCTGGCGCGTCTACTGCTGCTGCGCATACGTCACAGCCCGGATCTACCTCATCCGGACCGGATAATTAGCGTGCCGCTCTGGCAGCGCCGCCAGTGGAGGAGAGGGTTTAATCAGAGCGACCTGCTGTGCCGACCGCTATCCCGCTGGCTGGGCTGCGCCTGGCGTAGCGATGCGCTGACCCGCAGACGCCGCACCGCCACTCAGCATCAGCTCAGCGCCAGATTGCGCAAACAGAACCTGAAAAACGCCTTCCAGCTTGAATTGTCGCTACAGGGGCACCATATCGCCATTGTGGATGATGTCGTCACAACCGGAAGCACCGTCGCTGAGATATCCCGCCTGCTTTTGCGAAACGGCGCCGCGACGGTTCAGGTATGGTGTATATGCCGTACCTTGTAGACCCCTGCTGATGGGCGTATAATAACCCAGTAAAATAGTCAACTATTAGGCCAACGCTATGATCCGTATTTCCGATGCTGCACAAGCGCACTTTGCCAAACTGCTGGCAAATCAGGAAGAAGGGACACAAATTCGCGTATTTGTGATCAATCCCGGCACCCCTAACGCCGAGTGCGGCGTGTCCTACTGCCCACCGGATGCGGTGGAAGATTCCGATACTGCGCTGAAATTTGAGCAGCTCACCGCCTACGTCGATGAGCTTAGCGCGCCGTACCTGGAAGACGCTGAAATCGATTTTGTTACTGACCAGCTGGGCTCCCAGCTGACGCTGAAAGCGCCCAACGCCAAAATGCGCAAAGTTTCTGACGATGCCCCGCTGATGGAGCGCGTCGAGTATCTGCTGCAGTCGCAGATTAACCCGCAGCTGGCCGGCCACGGCGGGCGCGTCACGCTGATGGAAATCACCGATGATGGCCTGGCGATTCTGCAGTTTGGCGGCGGCTGTAACGGCTGTTCGATGGTCGACGTAACGCTGAAAGAAGGGATCGAGAAACAGATGTTGAACGAATTCCCGGAACTGAAAGGCGTACGCGATCTCACCGAGCATCAGCGCGGCGAGCACTCTTACTACTGATTCCCCGCCCGGCAGCTTTCCGCTGCCGGGCAACTCTCTTCATGTTACCGCGCAACATTCCCCGCTAAGCGACCCGCCAGAAACCCGGGAAAGAGTATGACTTAAGTCTCATATTTGAAATTTTCACCGCCCAGGTGATTCTCAAACTCGTTATGTTACCCGTATCATTCGCATCAGGCGCCACAGATAAAAAAATAGCCAGCTATCCTTTCTCTGGGTAAGGATAAAGCCAGCTTCTACGGCGTCAGACATTTTTTGTTCCGGTCGGGACGGATGAAGTCAATGTTGAAACTATGACGTTACCCATAACAAATTAAGGCCAGGTAAATCATGCCATTAGTCATCGTTGCTATCGGGGTTGCCCTGTTATTGTTGCTGATGATCCGTTTCAAGCTTAACGGGTTTATCGCTCTGGTTCTGGTGGCGCTTGCCGTCGGGCTCATGCAGGGTATGCCGCTGGATAAAGTTATCGTATCCATCAAAAATGGCGTTGGGGGAACCCTCGGCAGCCTCGCGCTGATCATGGGCTTCGGCGCGATGCTCGGAAAAATGCTGGCGGACTGCGGCGGTGCGCAGCGTATCGCCACCACGCTGATTGCCAAATTTGGTAAAAAACATATTCAATGGGCGGTCGTGCTGACCGGCTTTACCGTCGGCTTTGCGCTGTTCTATGAAGTCGGCTTTGTACTGATGCTGCCGCTGGTCTTTACCATCGCAGCATCCGCCGGTATTCCGCTGCTCTATATTGGCGTACCGATGGCGGCTGCGCTCTCGGTCACGCACGGATTCCTGCCTCCGCATCCGGGCCCGACCGCGATTGCTACTATTTTCCATGCCGACATGGGTAAGACCCTGCTGTTCGGTACGATTCTGGCGATTCCGACGGTTATTCTTGCGGGGCCGGTTTACGCGCGTTTCCTGAAAGGCATCGATAAGCCGATTCCGGAAGGCCTGCACAACCCGAAGACGTTCACTGAAGAAGAGATGCCGGGTTTTGGCGTCAGCGTCTGGACTTCTCTGGTGCCGGTGATTCTGATGGCCATGCGCGCTGTCGCCGAAATGGTGCTGCCGAAAGGCCACGCTTTCCTGCCGATTGCGGAATTCTTTGGCGACCCGGTGATGGCAACGCTGATCGCAGTGCTGATCGCCATGTTCACTTTCGGCCTCAATCGCGGTCGTTCCATGGAGCAGATTAACGATACGCTGACCTCCTCGATCAAAATTATCGCCATGATGCTGCTGATCATCGGCGGCGGCGGCGCCTTCAAGCAGGTGCTGGTCGATAGCGGCATGGATAAGTACATTGCGTCTATCATGCACGAATCCAATATGTCTCCGCTGTTTATGGCCTGGTCTATTGCTGCGGTACTGCGTATCGCGCTGGGTTCCGCCACCGTTGCGGCCATTACCGCGGGCGGTATCGCCGCGCCGCTGATCGCCACCACCGGCGTGAGCCCGGAACTGATGGTTATCGCCGTTGGCTCTGGTAGCGTTATCTTCTCTCACGTTAACGATCCGGGTTTCTGGTTGTTTAAGGAATATTTCAACCTGACCATTGGCGAGACTATCAAGTCATGGTCGATGCTGGAAACCATCATCTCAGTGTGCGGTTTGATTGGCTGCCTGCTGTTGGGGATGGTGGTATAAGCTGGTCGTCGGCCTGAAACGAGCCGGGTCGCCGTGATGCGAACCCGGCTTTTTTTATGCGCAATGGCTACCACGGCCAGACTTATCGCAGTAATACCCGCCTGCGCGCGGCGCCTGACATTGAAATTCAGCAAACTATCCCCCATTCTAGATCTCATGCTATAGCGCCGGACGCGCGCTTCATTCACCCAATTCAACAGGACTGCGCATATGACCAATCCATTACTGACGCCTTTTTCGCTCCCGCCCTTTTCTGCAATCAAACCCGAGCACGTGGTCCCCGCGGTCACCAAAGCGCTGGATGATTGCCGGGCGGCGGTCGAACGCGCGGTGGCGCAAGGGGCGCCGTATACCTGGGAAAACCTTTGCCAGCCGCTGGCGGAAGTGGACGACGTGCTGGGGCGTATTTTTTCCCCGGTCAGCCACCTGAACTCGGTTAAAAACAGCCCTGAGCTGCGTGAAGCCTACGAACAAACTCTGCCGCTGCTCTCCGAATACAGCACCTGGGTTGGGCAACATGAAGGTCTGTACAAAGCGTACCGCGACCTGCGCGACGGCGACCATTACGCCACCCTGAATACCGCGCAGAAAAAAGCGGTGGATAACGCGCTACGTGATTTTGAACTCTCCGGTATTGGCCTGGCCAAAGAGCAGCAGAAACGCTACGGCGAAATCGCCGCACGCCTGTCTGAACTGGGCAATCAGTACAGTAACAATGTCCTCGATGCCACCATGGGCTGGACGAAGCTGATCGCCGATGAATCCGAGCTCTCCGGGATGCCGGAAAGCGCACTTGCTGCGGCGAAAGCTCAGGCTGAAGCCAAAGAGCAGGAAGGGTATCTGTTGACCCTGGATATCCCGAGCTATCTGCCGGTAATGACCTACTGCGATAACCAGGCGCTGCGTGAAGAGCTGTATCGCGCCTATTCCACCCGCGCTTCTGACCAGGGGCCGAATGCCGGTAAGTGGGATAACAGTCCGGTAATGGCGGAAATCCTCGCCCTGCGCCACGAGCTGGCTCAGCTGTTGGGCTTCGACAGCTATGCCGATAAGTCGCTGGCGACCAAAATGGCGGAGAATCCGCAGCAGGTGCTCGACTTTCTGAGCGACCTGGCTAAACGCGCCCGTCCGCAGGGTGAGAAAGAACTGGCTCAGCTGCGCGCCTTCGCCAAAGCCGAATTCGGCGTGGATGAACTGCAGCCGTGGGATATCGCTTACTACAGCGAAAAACAGAAGCAGCATCTTTACAGCATCAGCGATGAACAGCTGCGCCCGTACTTTCCGGAAAACAAAGCGGTTAACGGCCTGTTTGAAGTCGTTAAGCGTATTTACGGCATTACCGCGAAAGAGCGTACTGACGTCGACGTCTGGCATCCGGAAGTGCGCTTCTTTGAACTGTACGACGAAAATAACGAGCTGCGCGGCAGCTTCTACCTCGACCTTTACGCCCGCGAACATAAACGCGGCGGGGCGTGGATGGATGATTGCGTTGGCCAGATGCGCAAGCTTGACGGCACGCTACAAAAGCCAGTTGCCTATCTGACCTGTAACTTTAACCGTCCCGTCAGCGGCAAACCGGCGCTGTTTACCCACGATGAAGTGATCACGCTGTTCCACGAGTTTGGCCACGGTCTGCACCATATGCTGACCCGCATCGATACCGCCGGCGTTTCCGGTATCAGCGGGGTACCGTGGGATGCAGTCGAACTGCCGAGCCAGTTTATGGAAAACTGGTGCTGGGAGCCGGAAGCGCTGGCGTTTATCTCCGGCCACTACGAAACTGGCGAGCCGCTGCCGCAGGAGCTGCTGGAGAAAATGCTGGCCGCGAAGAACTATCAGGCGGCGATGTTTATTCTGCGTCAGCTGGAGTTCGGCCTGTTCGACTTCCGCCTGCATGCGGAATTTAGCCCGCAGCAGGGGGCGAAAATCCTCGAAACGCTGGCGGAAATCAAGCAGCAGGTCGCGTTGATTCCCGGGCCGTCCTGGGGCCGCTTCCCGCATGCCTTTAGCCACATTTTTGCCGGTGGATACGCGGCGGGCTACTACAGCTACCTGTGGGCCGATGTGCTGGCGGCGGATGCTTTCTCGCGCTTCGAAGAGGAGGGGATCTTCAATCGCGAAACCGGCCAGTCGTTCCTCGACAACATTCTTAGCCGCGGCGGTTCGGAAGAGCCAATGGTCCTGTTCAAACGCTTCCGCGGTCGCGAGCCGCAGTTGGACGCGATGCTTGAGCATTACGGTATTAAGAGTTAATCCTGTTGTGAAAATTTGTTTAATTGATGAAACGGGCGCCGGAGACGGCGCCTTATCTGTTCTTGTCGACCGCTGGGGGCTGGAGCAGGACGATGACAACCCGATGGCGCTGGTGATGACGCCGGAGCATCTTGAGCTGCGTAAGCGCGATGAACCGAAGCTCGGCGGCATTTTCGTGGATTTTGTCGGCGGGGCGATGGCTCACCGGCGCAGGTTCGGCGGCGGCCGCGGCGAGGCGGTGGCGAAAGCGGTGGGAATCAAAGGCGACTATCTGCCGGATGTCGTCGATGCGACCGCCGGTCTGGGGCGGGATGCCTTTGTGCTGGCGTCAGTCGGCTGTCGTGTACGGATGCTGGAGCGTAATCCGGTGGTTGCCGCGCTGCTCGACGATGGCCTGGCGCGTGGCTACGCCGACGCTGAAATCGGCTCGTGGTTGCAGGAGCGCCTGCAGCTGATTCACGCCTCCAGCCTGACGGCGCTGACCGATATTACCCCGCGTCCGCAGGTGGTCTATCTCGACCCGATGTTTCCGCATAAGCAAAAAAGCGCGCTGGTGAAGAAAGAGATGCGGGTATTTCAGTCGCTGGTGGGGCCGGATTTAGACGCCGACGGTCTGCTGGCGCCGGCGCGTCAGCTGGCGACCAGGCGGGTGGTGGTTAAGCGCCCGGACTACGCGCCGCCGCTGGCGAATGTTGCGACCCCTAACGCGGTGGTGACCAAAGGCCATCGCTTTGATATCTATGCCGGAACGGCGGTTGAGCCGCAGGGGTAAACAAGCTGCATCAGGGCTATTTCCCCGGGGGCGGCGCGATACGCCTTGCCCGGGCTACAGGTTCACCGCCGTCTGCAACCTGGTAGCCCGGACAGATGCGCAGCATCGCCTCCGGAAAATTCTGCCACTCTGCGCTCTGCTCCCAGGGGCGGCGCGATGCGCCTTGTCCGGGCTACAGGTTCACCGCCGTCTGCGGGTCTGGTAGCCCGGACAGATGCGCAGTATCGCCTCCGGGAAATTCTGCCACTCTGCGCTCTGCTCCCGGGGCGGCGCGATGCGCCTTGCCCGGGCTACGGGTTCACCGCCGTCTGCGGGTCTGGTAGCCCGGACAGATGCGCAGTTCTGTAGCCCGGATAAGGCGTTAGCCGCAATCCGGGAAACCTCGTCGACCGCACCGTTTTTACGCGCTCTTTGTATTAATCATCCTGTTCAACCACGGCACCATGATCGCCATGACCACCGTGACGCCCAGGGTCACCAGGCCAATTTTACTGAATACGTTGGTGTATATCGGCAGCGTTTGTAGCGGGTCGGTAATGTTGTCCGGTACGGCGGTGAAGGTTGCGACGTAGCCGCCCAGCAGAAACGCGGCGGCCTGCGTCAGGAACCACATCCCCAGAATAAAGCCCATCAGATGCTGCGGTACCAGCGCGGCAACCATCGCCAGCCCCAGGGCGCTAATCAGCAGTTCTCCCAGACTCTGAAACAGATAGACCAGCACGATAAACCACGGCGAGGTCAATCCCTGGGCATCGGCAAACCACATTCCCGCCGCTGCGGCAGTTAAAAAGCCCAGCGCGCACAGGAACATGCCGAGGGTGAACTTCATCGGCATGCTCAGGTCTTTGCCTTTATTGCCCAAACGTGTGTAGATCGCGGCGAGGATCGGGCTGGCCACCACCACCCAGAACGGATTTAGCGCCTGAAAGCTCACTGGGTTAATCGCGAAACCGAGTATTTCATGGTGGACGTTGTTGATGGCAAAGAAGTTGAGTGAGGTCGGCATCTGCGCGTACAGAATATAAAACAGCACCGCTTCCAGCATCAGGATAAAGGCGACGAACATTTTATTGCGCCCGGTTTTATCCAGCCTGAAGGCTTCGCGGAAGAAGAAAATCGTCACCACCACTGAGAGGATAATTAGCACCAGATTGGCGATTTTTACATTATGCATCAGCCAGGCGCAGACAAAAATCATCACCACCGTTCCTGCCAGCACGTACAGTAAATTGCGCAGACTCAACGGCTTGTGGTCCGGCTCAGAGCCGATATCTTTCACCATACCCCGACAGGCGAAGTAAACCAGCAGGGCGACAATCAGGCCGGCGCCGCACAGGTTGTAGGTCACCGCGTAGCCGAATTTATCGGCAATCACCGGCGCCAGCGACAGCGACAGCAGCGAACCGATGTTAATCGACATATAGAACAGCGTGAAGGCGCCGTCGAGGCGGGCATCTTTTGGCGGATAGCACTTGGAGAGCAGGCTCGCCGGGTTGGCTTTAAATAGCCCGTTTCCCACCGCAATGGTTCCCAGCGCGATAAAAATGAGATTGGGTTTGAGCAGCGACAGGCCGGTCATAAAGTAGCCCGCGGCGAGGACAATCGCGCCCAGCACCAGCGTACGTTTGGTGCCGAGCAGATGATCGCCGACATAGCCGCCGATGGAGATCAGGCCATATACCAGCGCCGCAAACGCGCCAAAGGTTATAAACGCCTGTTCCTGCGAGAAGCCGAGCTGTTTAACAAAGAAAACGGCCAGAATGCCCTGAACGCCGTAATAGCCAAATCGTTCCCATAGTTCCACAAAGAAGATCATGAAGAATGGGCGAGGTTGCTGCAGCAAGCCTGTGGGTGCGGTGGAGTTCATATTGCTTCGCCTTTTAGTCCTGTCCGAAAAAGTATGCACGCGTATGCCAAAACGCGCTTAAAAACCTTAATTTTGCGCAATGATATGATGTTTATACACTTTGGCGAATGATTATATGGATAAATGGCGATTTAGTTGGTTGATCAATCTGGCAATTTGCGGATTTTATGGATTTATATTCTTTTTTTCGGCGGGGAGTGAGAAATAAAAACGCCCGCATGGGCGGGCGTTGGTCATCAGCGAAATGAAATAACGTCCTGTTATTCCTCTTCTTCGTCGCGCAGCGGGACAATCAGCATATCGACGTGAACGGTGTTGATGAGTTGACGCGCGGAGGACATCAGCTTGCTCCAGAAGTCCTGATGGTGACCGCAAACCACGAGGTCCATATCATATTTTTTAATCGCATCGACCAGCACCTGGCCGAGATCGCCGCTACCGCTCAGGGTCTCAGTGATCGGATAGCCCGCATTCGTAGAGAGTTCGCTTAACGCGTGGTGAGTCTCTTCGGAGATGCGTTTCTGCATATCGCCCAGGTTAACATCAATAAGGCCGGTGTAGAGATCGGAGTAATTCACATCTACGTGGATCAGGGAAACTTTTGCATTGTAGGGACGGGCCATAGAAACGGCTTTTTCTACCAGTACTTTGCTTTCCGGGGACAGGTCTACTGCAATAAGAATATGTTTGTAAGCCATAGTGTTACTCCTTCCATAAGTTGTCGATGACCGTTGGACCTGACAGCCAGCGCTGCCGCTTCGCCCGCGTCCTGCGTGCCACATTCGCGGGGGGGTAGTCCTTAAGGACCTAATTGTAGAAGATATTTCTACCTTATAGCGCCCCTCGCGATCCGTCAATCTACCTTGTTCAGCAAATAGTTAAACAAATATATCCGACTTATGCATTGATAATGATTAACGTTGTGGTAAAAAAATTAACTGATCTCCTACACTATTTAATGAGCCGGTCGGATAAATAAACGTGATCGGAATCGCACTCTTTCACAGTACAGTCGGTTTGATATTGGGGAGCGGTAGTCCCGGAGGGAGCCTCCGAGGACGGGTCGCCGGGGAGGAGGTATGATCAGCACTGTTGCGCTGTTTTGGGCCCTGTGTATCGTATGTGTAGTGAATATGGCACGCTACTTCTCGTCGCTGCGTGCATTGCTTGTTGTGCTACGTGGTTGTGACCCTTTGCTCTATCAATATGTCGACGGCGGCGGTTTTTTTACGTCGCATGGACAGCCCAGCAAACAGATGCGCCTGGTGTGGTATATCTACGCTCAGCGCTACCGCGATCATCACGACGATGAGTTCATCCGCCGCTGCGAGCGGGTTCGTCGGCAGTTTATCCTTACCAGCGCCCTCTGCGGCCTGGTGATGGTGAGCATGATTGCCCTGGCTATCTGGCACTAGTGACACTGCGGGTAAAAAAAACGGGCCAGTTTCCTGACCCGTTTATCTGTCTTATTACCGAGACGGCTTAGATAATCTGCAGCGAGAGCCAGTACAGCGCGCCGGAGAGCAGAATCGCCGCGGGCAGGGTGAGTACCCATGCCATCAGAATACTGGTGACGGTCTTCTTCTGCAGACCTCCGCCATCGACGAGCATTGTCCCCGCAACCGAGGAGGAGAGCACGTGGGTGGTGGAAACCGGCATACCGGTATAGCTCGCCAGACCAATCGATACGGCTGCGGTCATCTGAGCTGACATACCCTGTGCGTAGGTCATCCCTTTCTTACCGATTTTCTCGCCAATGGTGGTCGCCACGCGACGCCAGCCGATCATGGTGCCGATACCCAGCGCCAGCGCAACCGCCATAATAATCCAGATGGGCGCGTATTCGATGGTGCTCAGCATATCGGTTTTCAGCTTTTTAAGCAGACGCTTATCGTCGGCACTGACTTCCGGCAGCTTCGCCACTTTATCGGTGGTATCGGAGATGCAGAGCATAATGCGGCGCAGATGGCTGCGTTGCTCAACGGAGAGCGTGTCGTAGCTTTCGGTTCCGGTCAGCATCGTCTTCACGCGGTCAAGCGCGTTGATGGTGTTTGCCGGGTGGCAGTGGAATTCGCCATTTGCGGCTGCCCCCGCGTCCGGAGACGGGATGAGCTGCTCAGCGCCGGTCGCTTTCTTCAACAGCTCAGGACGCTGCTGGAAGAAGGTTTCCACGTTGTTGACCGCATCGCGGGTACGGGTGATTTCGTAGCCGGAAGCGTTCATATTGACCACGAAGCCAGCCGGAGCTACGCCGATCAGAACCAGCATGACCAGGCCAATGCCTTTCTGACCATCGTTCGCGCCGTGGGAGAACGCAACGCCAATGGCGGAGAGAATCAGCGCAATACGCGTCCAGAACGGCGGCTTTTTCTTGCCGTCTTTCTTTTCACGCTCGGCTGGGGTCAGGTGGATACGGGCGCGTTTTTTGGTTCCGCTCCAGTAACGACGCAGGATGAAAATCAGGCCGCCCGCCACGACCAGGCCAACGATTGGCGAGATGATAAGCGAGCCAAAAATACCCATGACTTTCGGGATGTTCAGCGCGTCCACCACCGACGTACCGGTCATCAGCGCATTGGTTAAACCAATACCGATAATCGCGCCGATCAGGGTGTGCGAGCTGGAGGCCGGAAGGCCGAAGTACCAGGTGCCGAGGTTCCAGATAATTGCCGCCAGCAGCATGGAAAAGACCATGGCGAGGCCATGTGCTGAACCCATGTTAAGCAACAGGTCGGTCGGCAACATATGCACGATGGCATAGGCTACGCTGAGACCGCCCAACAGAACGCCGAAGAAGTTAAAAAGAGCCGCCATCGCCACAGCAAGCTGCGACCGCATTGCGCGTGTGTAGATCACAGTTGCAACAGCGTTTGCGGTATCATGAAAACCATTGATCGCTTCGTAAAAAAGCACGAAAGCCAGAGCAAGCAATAACAGTAGCCCGGTATGTAAATCCAGACCGGCAAATAAATGTAGCATAGGACGTTACGCCATTTTGAGGACATGAACGCGGCGCATTATCAGTGACTTTAGCGGCGCGGGCAAAGTGAAATATAGACTTTTTTTGATTTTCTTCCTGTTTAAGTTTTACCTTGTTGGGAGTATTCCTATATCTTTCAATGAGGTACGTAAATCTGTTTTTTTCATGCTGGTGCGACCAGAGTGAAAAATTTACAATTCCCGACAATCGGGATATGAGGAATGTTGTGTGGAAAGGTTTGATGCCATCGTAATCGGCGCCGGAGCGGCGGGAATGTTTTGTGCGGCGCAGGCAGGGCAGGCAGGCTGCCGGGTGCTGCTGCTCGATAATGGCAAAAAGCCCGGGCGCAAGATCCTGATGTCAGGCGGCGGACGCTGCAACTTTACTAACATGTATATCGAACCCGCGGCATATCTCAGCCAAAACCCGCATTTTTGCAAATCCGCGCTGGCGCGCTACACCCAGTGGGACTTTATCGATCTGGTTAGCAAACACGGTATTGCCTGGCATGAGAAAACCCTGGGCCAGCTTTTCTGCGATGATTCCGCCGAGCAAATCGTCAACATGCTGCTGGCGGAGTGTGAAAAGGGCGGCGTACAAATTCGCCTGCGTAGCGAAATTATCAGCGTTGAGCGGGATGATGAGGGCTACATGCTGCAGCTTAACGGCGAGACGGTGGCAGCGAACAGGCTGGTGGTGGCCTCCGGCGGGTTATCCATGCCCGGTCTGGGCGCTTCGCCGTTCGGCTATAAGCTTGCCGAGCAGTTTGGCCTGAAGGTACTGCCGACCCGCGCGGGCCTGGTGCCGTTTACCTTGCATAAGCCGCTGCTTGAGCAGCTGCAGGTGCTTTCCGGCGTCTCGGTGCCGTCAACCATCACGGCGGAAAACGGGACCGTCTTCCGGGAAAATCTGCTCTTTACCCACCGCGGGCTGTCCGGGCCGGCGGTACTGCAAATTTCCAGCTACTGGCAGCCGGGAGAATTCGTCAGCATCAATCTGCTGCCGGATTGCCATCTTGATGACTTCCTCAACGAACAGCGCGCGGCGCATCCTAATCAGAGCCTGAAAAACACGCTTGCGATGCAACTGCCGAAACGGTTGGTTGAGTGCCTGCAGCAGCTGGGCCAACTCCCGGATGTCACCCTGAAGCAGCTTAACGTCCGCGAGCAGCAGGCGCTGGTTGAGACGCTGACCGCATGGCGCGTCCAGCCGAATGGCACCGAAGGCTATCGTACGGCGGAAGTGACCCTCGGCGGCGTAGATACTAACGAACTCTCTTCGCGCACCATGGAGGCCCGTAAGGTGCCCGGGCTCTACTTTATCGGCGAAGTGATGGACGTTACCGGCTGGCTGGGAGGTTATAACTTCCAGTGGGCATGGGCGTCAGCCTGGGCATGCGCGCAGGCTTTAGCGGAACAGAAATAACCGCCTGCTCTGTATCAGCGGAGCAGGCTTCGACTTATCCGCTGATATTATGCTGCTTTAATTTGCGCCACAGGGTGGTGGGGCTAATGCCCAGCATGACCGATGCTCTGGTTCTGTCTCCGTCGGTTTTTTCTATTACGCTGGTAATCAGTTGTTTCTCTTGTTTCTTTAATAGATCGGTTTCATCGGATGAGACGCTCACCGCCGGGGAGTGAGCGAGTTGCTGATGGTCATCGGGTGTAATTTGACTAACCTGGAGTAAAATCTCCTTGTTCACCCTGTCTATATCGAGCAGCACAATGAGTCGGTAGATCACCGCCTGGAGTTCGCGAATATTGCCGGGCCAGCGATAGCAATGTAAAAAATCCACCGCGTCGGGGGTAAAGGTGATTTGCTTACCCTGCTGATGAAGCAAGTGCTGAATTAACAGCATAATATCGCCCGGTCGTTGGCGTAAGGCCGGTAGCGTCAACTCAAGGATATTGATTCTGTAGTACAGATCCTGCCGGAATTCACCGTTGGCGACGAGCTGGCGCAGATCCTTATTGCTGGCGGTGATCAGGCGAAAATCGGCGGTAATAAGCGTATCGCCGCCGAGACGAGAAAACTGCTTTTCCTGCAATACGCGCAGCAGCTTAACCTGTACCGATAGCGGCGCTTCGCTGATTTCATCGATAAACACCGTACCGTTCATCGCCATTTCAAACACCCCAGGTTTGCCGCCCTTCCGCGCGCTGGTAAACGCGCCGTCGGCATAGCCAAAGAGTTCACTTTCCAGAATGCTCTCGGGGATGGCCGCGCAGTTAATCGCGATAAAAGGACTATGGCCTCTGGCGCTATAGTGGTGAATACTTTGGGCGAAAAGTTCTTTGCCCGTGCCGGTATCACCTAAAATATGAATCGGCAGTTCGTGGCGGGCGCAAAGTTTGGCTTTTTTTATAACATCGAGGATGGCCGGCGACTGGCCAATAATATCGTCGAAAGACCAGGTTGTGGAAAAACCGCGCAGCTTACTTTTTTTGTTGACGCTGTTTTGCCAAAGCGTGCTCTCCTGGCTTAGCCCCGTAATAACGGCATAAGATATTTTTCGGTTAGAAAAGTGGCGCACGGAAATATGAATCATTACGCCGTTGATGTCTATAGCCTGCTCTTTGATGTCTAATTCATTAATAATACTGGCGTAGATCTCTTTAAACGCTTCTTTTTTGAATATTTTATCTCCGGCTTGACATTGGAATAATGCCACGCCGGTAGCGTTGATATTGATAATTTCACCAAGCTGATCGATGCACATAATACCTTCACGCGCCTGATTCAATGCTGAGTGGCTCATGATCAGTTTGCTGTTTTCACGATTAATGTATTTCAATAAACTGTGAGCTTCATTGATGGCCTGCTCAATGGAAATGTTATCAGTATCCCCCATAATAGCATTGAGGTGATATTTTTGAGCCATTTCAGCAACGGTCAGTCCGCCGATTACGGTATGGTAATTATTCTCCGAAAGATTTTTTATAACATTTTCAATATCGTGATGATTATAAACCTGACAAATTTTAAAATCTTCATTGGTCATGTTCTGGTAATGGCGTAAGGCGCTGCAAAACTGCGGGAAACCAACGGCGGCGATTTTTTGCGACTTACTATTCGCTTCTTGTAAGATGCGATAAACGCCATGAAAATCATGGGCGATTTCAATGACGGGGATAGTAATATTGCTACGCAGGAGTGCGGCGGTACCGCCTCGGCTAATAATTATCTTAGTGCCGGATTGAATCATCTCATGGGCTTTGTCGAGAACTTCTGAATAACGAAATTCATACACGGGGATGTCGAGTTTCCTTTCAATAAGGACATTCATGATTCGTTGGGTTATTGTCCTGGAAACTGAAAAGATAACAATTTCATTATTATTCATGCATTATTCTCGCAGACAGCAGGGTAGGCAAGCCTTAGTATATGATGAGCGCGAGGAGAATCAATGAGTGAAGTCATATTATACGCGATTCAGAATAAAAGCCTTACGCCGAGGTAGACGTAAGGCTTAATAATTAGCGATTAGAAGCGCAGGCGGCGGTAGACAATTTGACCATTACACAGGGTAGCGCAGTTATCAATGTAACGGTCGCCTTCAATTTTAACGCCCTGAGTATCTTCAAAAACAATCTTCTCTTTTTGCAGTTTAACAATCGAAATATCAGCAAACGCGCCGGGCGCCAGGGTACCAATTTGTCCCTGCATCTTCATCAGGCGGGCCGGCGTAGCGGTTACCGCGCGAACAATATCGAAGAAGGACATTCCCATGTTGAGATATTTCGACATGACGTGGAGCAGACTGTAGACCTTATCCGTCCGTAAGCTATTTCTTAAAGTGAGATCGGTACTAATGATATCAGGATAGAATCCTTGCGCCATGGCGGTTCTGGCAACGTGAAAATCAAAGTGGGCCACGCCGTTTGAACAGTCGAAGATAACGCCCCGGGACTGGGCCTCTTTTATCGCCGCATAGACCTCGCCTTGTTCATTGAGAATCGAGTGGCCGGTGCCGTGGAAACAGTGCGCGTAAATATCATCGGCATTAAAATAGCGGATCAGTTCATCGGCGCAGAGAAGAGAGTCCGTGACGTGAACGCAAATCGTGGTATCCAGTTTACGCGCCAGGGAGACGGTAGAGAGAAGAGGGTCGCTGGCGTACTGTTTCCCTTTAGCGATATCCTGGCTGTAGCGTAGTTTCAGGCCGAGAATATTGTCTCTGTTGCCATTCAGCGTTTGCGCTATCTTCTCCTCGTTGTAATTTGCCGGATTGGTATTTTCCAGATAACCGGTCGGCCCGCCTCCGAGGGTAGAAAGTCCGACGTTGACCACGTTCAGATAGCTTTTGATTTTCACCATGGCAGGATGAATCACGCTATTGCGAAAAAGCTGATAATTTACCCAGCCGCTGCTGCCGGCATCGACCATACTGGTGACCCCATTAGGCAAGCATACGATATCAGGGTTAACACTGATGGCGGTCCCGCCATGAAAAACATGGCCATGGAAGTCGATTAAGCCAGGCAGTACGATACAACCTGCGGCATCAATAACCGTTTCGGCCTGCAAATCATCAACGGCATTTAAGTCAACGATACGATCGCCGATGATGCCAATATTGCGATTAATATAATCGCGGCTATCAAGATCGGCGACCAGACCGTTTTTAATCAGAATATCCAGTTTCATTTTATGCTCCTGTTAAATGCCGATAAACTTCCAGTAGGGAATACCGATCAGGAAGAAGATTAATACGTTGACCACCACCATGATGGTGCCCAGCATCCAGAATGTTTTTTGCGGCACGTAGCCGCTGGAGAACGTAAATACGCCAGCGCCGTTGCCATAGTGCGTCAGCAATGCGCCATAGCCTGCGGAGAAGGCCAGAGAAAGCGCCACGTACATAGGATGCGCCTGAGTCGTCATTCCCAGGGTAAAAAGTACCGGGTAGAATGAGACCACGAACGCGCTATTAGAGACAAAGAAATAGCGGACAGCAAGGCTGATAAAGACCAGGACGGCAATCGCGCTGATTTCATTCAGGTGCGACAGGTCAAGATAGTTTTTGATAACGTCGACCAGGAAGACATAGAACCCGCCTTTTGATAGCGCAACCGCGCATCCATAAAACGCGCCGTACCAGACGAAGGTCTGCCAGGCCGATTTTTCGCTCACCACGTCGTTCCAGCTCAGGACGCCGAAAAGCAGCAGGCAGGCGAGGAAAGCCAGGCCGACGGGAATAAAGGCGATGCCGGTAATGGAGCCCGTCATCCAGCCGAGTACGCCCAGAATAAAGAATACGATCAACAGCTTCTCTTCGCGCTTTACCGGACCCAGTTCACGCAGGCCTTTTTCAGCAATTTCGTTCACGTTATCAATAACTTTGAGTTCCGGGGCGTAGATTTTATACAGAATCCATGGCGCGAGCAGCAGCACCAGTCCGGCGGGCACAATGGCGGCTTTAAACCAGGTCATCCATTCGAGATTCACCTTCATGATCTCGTTAGCCAGCGAGACGGTAATTGAGTTGGTCGCCATCCCCGTCAGAAACAGGCTGGAGGTTCCCATTGAGACGACGTACATCAGGATGGTCAGATAGGCGCCGATTTTCCGGCTACCGTCGTCGGGCTTCGAGCCCAGCGCTTCGGCGATGTTCCTGAAGATGGGATAGGTGATGCCTCCGGAACGGGACATATTTGAACCTGTTGCCGGGGCCAGTACGGTATCCGTCACCATCATCAGATAGCCCAGGGTGAGGGTATTTTTACCGTAGCGTTTTAGCAGCAGATAGGCGATACGTTTACCCAGACCGGTAATGACAAACGCTTTGCAAATAATAAAGGCGCTGATGATAAACCAGACCATCGGGCTACCAAAACCCGCAAACAGAGGAGCAGGGTCGAGAACCAGAGAGGCAAACCCGAGAATAATCAGCATAATGACCGCATCGGTAAACGGACGTAAAACCAGTCCGCACAGCATCGCCAGATAGATGCCAACCATATGCCAGGTCGGCGCGGCGACGCCTTCCGGGTGCGGTATTATCCAAAATAAAACGGGAAAAAAGATAATGGGCAAGAGTTTTAAATAAAGCATTTTTATTACCTTTGCTTTAAAGCCACGGCCCGTCAGGGCACCGCGGCCTGATATTATTTAATCAAATTAACGATACATGTCGTCGATAAACTCAACGCCTGTCTCATCCAGTGATTTTTTGACCCAAAGGCGATTCGCGGTGCCGTTTTTCGCGGCCTCTACTTTGCTTGCATCGAATTTTGCATAATCTTTGGCTTTATTCAGTACGGCTTCTGCGTCGCCGAGGGGGATAACAATGACGCCATCCGCATCGCCGACGATCAGGTCGCCCGGACAAACCGCGACGCCGCCAACGGCGATCGGCGTGTTCACCTCGCCGGGACCTTGTTTAAACGGGCCTGCGGGGTTGGAGCCGGTGGCGAACAGTGGAAAATCGAGAACCGACAGCGCATCGATGTCACGGATTGGCCCGTCCAGCACGATACCGGCGACTTTCTTCATGCAGTGGGCGTAGGCCACCATGATCTCGCCCATCAGCGCTCGCGAACGGTCGCCTTCGTTGGAGACCACAATCACATCGTTCTCACCCGCCATATCCAGCGCGGCGTGCAGCATCAGGTTATCGCCCGCACGAACTTTTACGGTGATGGCGAAGCCCGCCATAATCGGTTTTTTCGGCGAAGAAATCCGTTTAATCCCGTTACCCAGTACGGCAATACGATTCATGGTGTCAGCAATATTCGCCGCCGGGAGCTGTTCAAATTCTTTCAGAAGATCGACGCTGCAGGCCGGACGTTTTAAAAAAATACGGTTACCAATAGTCATGTTTTTCTCCTTAAAAACCCGGCACCGGCCAGGATGGTTTCTTACCGGATAAGACTTCATCAATGCCAATCGCGGAATGGAGCGAGGCTCTGTCGGTCGCTTCGATAGTGGCGGCGCCAATGTGCGGGGCAATCACGATATTGCTTAGCGAGAAAATCGGATCGTTGGCATCAAACGGCTCTTTCTTTAAGACGTCCACGCCCGCTCCGGCGATAGCGTGGGTGCTCAAGGCGTGATACAGCGCTTTTTCATCAACCAGCTTTCCGCGTGCGGTATTAATGAAGTAGGCGGTGGGCTTCATCATGGAAAACTGTTTCTCACCAACAAAATCGGTGGTTTCCGCGGTCGTCGGGCAGTGCAGAGAAACGAAGTCGCTCTCTTTGAAAATACGGTCAAAATCGTCGGTGAGTTCTACGCCTTCGGGGATCTGCTGCTGGGTTTTATACGGATCGTAGGCGATAACTTTCATATTAAAGCCATGCAGTGCTTTGATTGCCACGCGTGAACCGATATTTCCCACGCCAATCAGGCCCAGCGTTTTACCATCCAGCTCCACTTTTGGTGTGCGCAGTTTTGCCCAGTAATAATCTTCAAGCATCTTTTCCTGTACCAGCTTGAAATTACGCGAGCAGTGCAGCATATAAAATATGGCCAGTTCGGCAACGGACATGCTGTTAGCAATTGGCGCATTTAATACGACTACGCCGTGACGTTTCGCTGACTCCAGATCGACCGTATCGTAACCGGCACCGTGTCGTGCAACGACTTTCAGCTTTTTAGCCGCCTCAAATACGCGATCGGACATTTTTGAAAGGCGTACGATAATACCGTCGCAGTCCCCGATGTCGCGAATGATATCTTCTTCTTCCATCCCTGATCCGTTAATCAGCTGATAACCGCGACTTTCCAGGTATTCTCTCCCTTCAGCCATGATTTCCTGCGGGAGTAAAATTTTGTACGTCATTTAACTATCTCCAGTGTTGATTACGTGGAGGTAATTGCATGGCGTGTGCCATAAATTAATTCAGCAAGCATTTTTTCTTTAATTATTTGATAAGTATGTATATTTTGTTTTTTGGTTGGCTGAATTATAGTGATGTCGTTCACATCCGCAGACGCCGCCGCGAGACTGGATATTTAATAATGAAATGGCTGAAATGCATAATTAAATGCGCGAACGGTCAGCTTCACACTTTATTTTATTTGTAGGGGCGGAGGGGCCGTTTGTACCGATTGACATTGCGTACTGGACAACTTAAAACGTAAGCCAAAGGTTTAATCAGGAGAAATTTCGGCAGTGAATAAATCACAGGTGGAGATATTCATGCTTATGGTTCGGGAGGGGAGTATTCACTTTGCATCGCAGCGGCTGAGTATTGCCCCTTCGCTAATAACAACCAGCATATGTGCGCTTGAAAATGAACTGGGTTTTAACCTGATTACGCGTGGCAGGAATATCAGAAAAGTTATTTTAACGGAGAAAGGACACGCTTTTTATCGACTTGCACCGGATTTACTGAGATTGCTTAATGCGATTGCTGATATTCGTGCGGGAATAAAACAGCCCGGCAAGACGTGCCCGCCGGGTGCAATAATCAATTCAGGCCAAGAAAATACTGGGCGATTTTAAAATAGATAATTAATCCGGTACCGTCGATGAGGGTGGCGATAAACGGCGCTGACACCACCGCCGGGTCGATGCCGACGCGCTTAAGCGTCAGGGGGATCACCGACGACACCACCGCGCTCCACAGGGTGATGCATACCAGCGTCAGACTGACAATCAGGGTGATCTCCATTCCGATGCCCATCATCCAGGCGCGCAGGCAGCCCGCCAGGCCGAGCGTGATGGCGATCAGCAGCGAGGTTGAGACCTCTTTGCGGATCACGCGTCCCATATCGCGCAGTCGCACTTCCCCGAGCGCCATCGAACGTACTAGCGTAGAGGTTATCTGCGTTCCGCTGTTGCCGCCGGTACCAATCAGCAGTGGTATGAAAAAGGCCAGCGCGATAGCCGATTCCAGCGCCTCTTCAAAATGCTGTAACACGCTGCTGGTGTAGGCTTCGGCGACAAAGAGCAGCAGCAGCCATACCGAACGTTTTTTCCACAGCGCCCACGGGCTGGTTTCCAGATAGGGCTTTTCCAGCGGCAGCGTCGCCCCCTGGCGCTGAGCATCCTCGGTCACGTCATCTTCCAGCAGATGAGCGATCTCTTTTTCCATCAGGCAGCCGACCAGCTCACCCTTTTCGACCACCGGCACCAGATCGAGCCCGCGCTCGCCGAGTTCGGCGACCACCTGCGGGCGCGGGTCGTCGGGCCTGACGCGAAACAGACAGCTATCCATTAAATAACGGATGGATTGCGCGGTATCGCTCTCCTGCAGCAGCTTTTTAATCGATAAACTGCCGCGCAGTTTTTTTCCGGCGACGACAAAAACCTGCCCGGGGATCTCATCGCTCGCCAGCTGAGAAACGAACAGTTCTCGCGCCTCATGAACGCTGAGATGCTCCGGCAGGGTAATGAAATCGGTACGCATGTACTGGGCAATTGCGTCGCCGTCGAAAGTCGAAGTCGCCTGGTGTGCGGCGCACAGTTGAATGGAAGACATGGTGTAATTCCCTATAAAAAATCACTCATAGGGGCGAACAAGACAGGATGAGCACAGGCAGATCCCTACGTCCTGGTTTTAGCACTGCACAACGTATCTGTCCGACATGAACGCCGTCAGAAGTTACCTTGGCAACACCTTGATTCGATGGAAGCCTGTATTTCCCTGAGTGGTCTCTCTCGATACCAACAGGGCGGTAACTTATGTTTATGCAGGAGCCTCGCCATAACGAGATCGTTAAATGAGACGTGATTATTAGCGAAGTGAAATAATTAACCAAACGTATAATTCATATCGTTTATTAATGGTTGAGAAAAACCGCTGGTTTTCGCGATAGGGGAGGTAGCAGGAGCGGGTTGTCTTAGCATGCACTTGTTAGTGGCAAACTATAATGATCGATGAATAAGTCAAGCAGGCTGTTATCAGCGCATTGATTAGTTGAAAAATCAGAGGTGACACATCCTATAAGCGATATTGTAAGAGGAAATCTATTATGTTGAAAAACAGGGTTAATCTCCAGGTTATTATCTGGACTACGCTGATTGGGGGCTTTATTAGCTCCCTGGTTAAGTCGGGAACGGAGGCCAATATGCCGCCTCGCGTGGCGGGAGAAATATCGCCTCCGGCGGCGCATATCGACGCCTGGCTTGGCTGGCTCGGTATTAATTCACACTCGCTGGACTACGTTTACCAGGGAGTGACGATCCCCGGCGCCGTCATGCTTTATCACTGGTTATTCAGTTTTGCTTTCGCCTTTCTTTATGTCTTTATTTCCGCGTACTGGCCAAAGATTCGGCTCTGGTACGGCGCGGCCTATGGTCTGATTATTACTCTCGTTATGCACGGCTTTCTCATTCCCGCGTTGGGCTTCAGGCACCCGGCCTATTTAAACGGGGAAACCGGATGGCTGTGGAACCTGAATGGCTACGAGCTGTGGAGCGAAACCCTCGGTCATATTTGCTGGTCGTTTTCGATTGAAATCAGCATGATTGCCGTTCTTGCCCTGCTGGCAAAACCGCTACGAGGCGCATGGGCTAACGAGCCAGCATGATAGCGTTAGCCCCACTCGCGAGTTAAAAAGCCGTTTATCGCCGCGCACAGTTTATGAGTGGGGGGATTCCTTCTCCGTCGGCAGGCACTGCAAATGGCCGTGGCGCACGCCGCGCTGGGCGATAACGTCATCGGCAAAATGCTGAACGTCGCCCATATCCCCCTTCAGCACGGCAATTTCCAGACAATCGTCGTGATTAATATGCACATGCAGAGTGGCGACGGAGAGATCGTGGTGGTGATGTTGGGTGGAGACTAAACGGCTGGCGAGATCGCGTTTCTCATGTTCATAGACGTAAGAGAGCACCGCGAAGCCCTGGGTACCGTGCTCCTGAGCGGCCTCCTGGGCCAGCGCGCCGCGCAGAATATCGCGGATCGCTTCGGAACGGTTGTTGTAGCCACGGCGCTGGCTCAGGCTATCCAGCGTATCGAGTAAATCGTCATCGAGAGTAATGGTAATTCGTTGCATCTGGCTTAAACCTTATTTCGGCGCACGGGAAAGGCGGGAAGTACCGCATTTTGTAACACGCGACCGGCGTCAGAGGAAAAAGTTAATGCCTCGCCCACGGTTTGTATCTCCACGATTTTCCCCTCATCCATCACCATCACCCGCTGGCAAAAGCGCTCAACCAGGCGTAAATCGTGGGTGATAAAAAGACAGGCGGTGCCGAACTGCTGCTGGAGCTTTTTGAGCAGACGAATAACGCTCGCCTGGATCACGAGGTCGAGGTTAGAAACCGCCTCATCCAGGATCAGCAGCTTTGGTTCTACCGTCAGCGCCCGCGCCAGGCAGATGCGCTGTAGCTGCCCGCCGCTCAGCTGCGGGGGGCGCTTATTCAGCACGCTATCGTCGAGATCCACCGCCCTGAGCATTTCGCTGGCCCGGGCCAGCTGCTCCGCTTTCGTCAACGATAGCAGGTGACGCATAGGCTCGCGCAGAATCTCGCGTACGGTTTTACGCGGATTGACCGCGCTGATGGCGTCCTGAAACACCATCTGAATATCCCGACGGAACGCCTTTTGTTTAGCGCGATTGAGCCGGGAGAGCGGCTCTCCCCGCCAGCAGATGCGACCCTGCGTTGGGGATTCCAGGCCGACGAGCAGGCGCGCCAGCGTGCTTTTGCCGCAGCCGCTACGCCCCAGCAGGGCCACGGTTTCACCGCTTTTCAGCGCTAAAGAGACCTCTGTTAGCACCTTTAAGTCCGGGTAGTGATGGGTAATTGTCGAGGCGGTCAGTAATGTCATCAGCTTAGCTCCAGACCATAAAGGGCGAGATGCGCCGCCACCAGCCCGCGGGTGATGTCGTGTCGCGGGGCGCGAAACAGAGATTCCACATCGCCCTGTTCCACAATGCGGCCGCTATCCATTACCGCGACATCGTCCGCCAGCCTGGCCACCACCCCCATATCATGCGTCACCAGCAGCATGCCGGGGCCGCGGTTTTGCATAATACTTACCAGCAGATCGAGAATGCGTGCCTGGACCACCGCGTCCAGATCGGTGGTGGGTTCGTCGGCAACGATAAAGGGCGCATCGCACAGCAACGCCATAGCAATCATCATTCGCTGCAGCATGCCGCCGCTCATCTCAAACGGGTATAGCTTGAGCACGCGCGGCGCGTTCTCCAGCCCGACGGCTTCCAGCGCCGCAATAAGCGTGGCGTCGTCTGAGGCTTTATCCAGGGCCCGGCAGGTTTCCCGGGCGTGATCGGCCATTGTTCGCAGCGGATTAAAAGCGCTGCGCGGATTCTGCATAATGGTGGCGATTTTGCTGCCGCGTAGCGCACAGGGAGAAACCGGCTGGCCGTCGGCAAGGATTATCCCGGCCGTCTGGCGTACGCCGGGAGGCAAAATGCCCAGCGCCGCGGCGCAGGTCAGGGATTTGCCGCTGCCGCTGCCGCCAACCAGCGCCAGCACGCGCCCGCGTTTGATCGTCAAAGAAACGCCGTGCACCAGCGGACGCTCGGCCCGTAAGGCGATGTTTTGCAGTTCAATTTGTTGCGGCATCAGTGGGTATGCTCCGTAACCAGATGAGGGTCCAGACGATCGCGCAGCGCGTCACCCACCATGTTAAAGGCCATCACGGTGATAAACAGCGCCAGCCCCGGCCAGAACATTTGCAGCGGCTGGGTCCAGATATACTGGCGCGCGTCGTTAATCATCACCCCCCATTCAGCGGTGGGGGCAGTGACGCCGAGGCCGAGAAACGACATCCCGGCGACGTGCAGCATCATATGCCCGATATCCAGCGTCGCCAGCACCAACAGCGACGGGATCACGGCGCCGGCCAGATGGTCGATAAACACCCGGACATGGCCCGCGCCGGAAAGCCGGGAAGCGAGCACAAATTCGCGCTGGCGCAGGGAGAGGGTCAGGCTGCGCACCATCCGTGCGTACCACGCCCAGTGCGACAGGGCGATGGCGATAATCACATTGGTCAGCCCGGTTCCCAGCACGCCGACCATAAAGAAAGAGAGGATCGAGGTCGGGAAAGTCATAAACATATCCGCGATGCGCATGGTGACCTGATCGACGCGACCGCCGATAAGCCCCGCGCTGCCGCCGACGATCAATCCCAGCGCCAGCACCAGCAGCAGGCAGGCCATCACCGAGCCAAGCGATATGCGGGTTGCCGCCAGCAATCGCGAGAAGATATCGCGGCCCAGATGATCGGTGCCCAGCCAGTGCTGGCTATCAGGTGCCAGCAGGCGCGAAGGCAGATCGATCGCCTGCGGATCGTAAGGCAGCCACCACTGGCTGGTGAGCGCAACGACCGCCAGCAGGGCGATGATGAGTAAAGAGAGGCGAACAGACCCGCGCGAAGAGAGGAAAAAGTTCACGAACGCGCTCCTTCATGGCGACGAATGCGCGGATCCAGCGCGGCATTCAACAGATCAACCATCAGGTTACAAACCACAAAAACAATCACCATCATCAGCGTAAAGCACTGAATCACCGGATAGTCGCGGTTAAATATCGCCGAAACGGCATAACGCCCCACGCCGGGCCAGGCAAAGATATTCTCGATAATCATCGTGCCGCCAATCAGCTCGCCGATATGCATTCCTACGGCGGTGATCATCGGCAGCGAAGCGTTACGCAAAATATGGCGACGTTCGGTTTGTTTCTCGTTCAGACCGCGCAGTCTGGCCCAGGTCACATGGCGCTGCCCGGCGACCTCCAGCATACTGGCGCGCAGCAGACGAGCGTTGATCGCCAGCGACATAAAGGCAATCGACACCGCCGGTAGAATGATGTGCTGCCAGCCGCCATAGCCCATCGCAGGCAACCATTGCAGGTAAACCGAAAAGAACATCACCAGCAAGAAAGCCAGCCAGAAGTTGGGCATCGACACGCCAAGGAAGGCGATAACCCGCACAATAAAATCCGGCAGGCGGTCACGATGCCGCGCCGCCCAAATACCGAGCGGTACGGAGGTGAGGAGAATCAACACCAGCGCAGCCCCCGCCAGCTGTAGCGTGGCGGGCAGGAAGTTCAGCATGTCATCCAGCACCGGACGCTGAGTGGCGAACGAGATGCCGAAATCCAGATGCAGCGCCTGCCACAGCCAGCTGCCGTAC
This sequence comes from Klebsiella sp. S69, assembly GCF_016516145.1. Classification (NCBI taxonomy): domain Bacteria; kingdom Pseudomonadati; phylum Pseudomonadota; class Gammaproteobacteria; order Enterobacterales; family Enterobacteriaceae; genus Klebsiella; species Klebsiella sp. S69. The sequence continues at coordinate 171,371 of NZ_JACVUU010000014.1, forward strand.
TGGACGATAAGCGGCTGATCCAGTCCCAGCATCACGCGGGTCGAGGCGACCATCTCTGGCGTTGGCGGCAGGTTCGACAGACGCAAATAGTCGAGCGCCGGGTCGCCGGTGCCCAGGCGTAGCATGAGGAAGATAATCACCGAGGCGGCGAAGATCATCGGGATCAGCAGCGAGATCCGCCGTAGCGCGTAACGTAGCATCAGGGTTTCACCGGTTTAATCTGTTCAAACGGAATTTCAGACGCAATCGGCGCGTAAGGAATAGCACCCAGCTCCGGTCTGGCGACCACCATCGTCGAGACATAGCTGATGGGCAGATACACCGCGTCATTGTGCAGACGGGTCAAAATGTCGCGGTACAACGCCTGACGGTGGGGTTCGTCGGTGGTTTCCAGCACCTCGCCAATCTCTTTATCAATAACCGGTTTGTCGGCTAAACCCTGCTGCGCCTGAAAATCGGCGTGCGACGGCACGCGCATCGAACTCATAAAGGCGTGCGGATCGTACGGCGCCCCCCAGGTGCGGTTGAAAATCATGCCGAAGCGACCATCGCGCTGGCGGGCATAAATACTGCTCTCTTCCTCGCCGACCAGCGCCACGTCCACGCCAATCTGCCGCATATCGGCCTGAATGATTTCCGCCATCGACTTGCTCAGGGCGTCAGTGCCAATGAACGACAGTTCAACGCGCAGCGGCTGGCCGTTTTTCTCGCGAATCTCTTTTCCCGCAGGCAGTAGCCAGCCCGCTTTTTCCAGCAATGCTTTCGCCTGCTGCGGATCGTACCGGCGCGGCGTCAGGCCAATGTCGGCATAAGGCACGGTGGGGGCGAACAGCGTATCAGCAACCTGCTGCGTGCCGTACAGGGCGTTATCGATCAGCGATTTTTTATTCACCGCGTAGTTCAGCGCTTCACGCACCAACAGCTCACTGGTGGGCGCTTTGGCGGAATTTAGCGCCAGCATCACCGTCTCTATTGGCCGGGAAAGCTGGGTACGGTACGCCGGGTTCTGGCTGAAACGGGCAAAGGTGTCGAGCGGCAGCAGCCCTTCGTTACCGTACAGCAGGTCGATATCTCCGGTTTCAAAAGCTACAGCGCGGGTCGTCGGGTCCGGGATCACCTTGACGGTAATCTTTTCAATTTGCGGCTTTTCCCCCCAGTAGCGCTCGTTACGCACCAGCACATCGTACTGATTGAGTTTTGATGCCTTCAGTACCCAAGGGCCGGTGCCAATCGGCGCTTTAATGCCGTGCAGGGTCTCATTGTCTTTAAACTGCGACGGGGCGATAAAGCGGAAAGGGCGCGGCAGGGCCAGCTCTTGCAGGAACGGGTAATACGCGCTTTTCAGGGTGATTTGCAGTTGGTTTTGGCTGAGCGCTTTGACATCGACAATCTGATTGACCAGCTCCAGCCAGGCGTGGCGCTGGCGGTTATCGAGCACCACGCGGAAGTTCTCCGCGGCGGCATGGGCGTCAAACGCTTCGCCGTTGGAAAATGTCACATCATCGCGCAGGGTGAAAATCCAGACTTTGCCGTCCGCCGATTGGGTCCAGCTTTTGGCCAGCCAGGGTTTTACCGAACCATCCGCCTGATACTTTACCAGTGGCTCATAGACCATGCTCTGGGCGAACATCTGATTGGGCGTGTAGAGGTGAGGATTAAGCGGCCCCACGTTGACCGGCCATGCGGTGGTGAGTTCATTGGGCGCGGCGCAGGCCAGCAACGGAGCGCAGGCGAATAGCGCCAGCAGGGTGGTGCGGATGATAGACAAAGCATTTTCTCAGCGACAGGAAAGTATGACGATTTTAATAATTCATCATACTTTCGACGTAAGCTGGATCAATATAGGGGCTGAAAGTATAAGAAAATGATATGTCTCTTTCGGCTGTATGAGATTGCGAACCCGCCTGCAGCCTGGCTAAGCGTAGCGCAAGCCTTGAAGCATCAGCTTCGGGAGCAGAGCGCAGCGTGACAGAGTTTCCCGGAGGCGATGCTGCGCATCTGTCCGGGCTACCGGCCCGCAGACGGTGATGAATCTGT